>NZ_CAJSYK010000011.1:0-106562 GCF_910574135.1 Anaerostipes faecis
AATACTCAAAACATCAAGCTCACCTTCTGTTGATTGTTCTAAATTTAATATTCTCAAACCAATTCGTGTTAAATTTTCAAGGTACAAACAAAATCAGATATTTATTAATGTGTCTTTTGACACCCTAATCATAGGAAAGTTCTACGACCTTCCCTATGAAATAAAAACGCTCCGCGGGCTGTGCACAGATGCATAAGGAAATTATTTGACTGCGTCAAATCGCATCTGGCACGCAAAGTTGCCAAGCCCCTCAAAGAGTGAGGGGTTGGGGAGATAATGTGGGCTTGCACAATTTGTCACTCGATTTCTTCTGTCTCGATCATAAATTTGACACTGCCTTTTGTGCCTTTTGCTTTTTTGGTGAAAGTCTGGTATTTATCTCCCTGTTTTACCGTGTCATTGATCCGGTCCAGAGTATTTTGGACGTCATGGTCCATGATGTTTACCAGACGCTGGATGCCGTCCTGGTTAAACTGAATCAGGCCCGTATTGAGCGTGTCGGCACCTGTGTACAATGCGTCTGTGCCGGAGGAAAGTTTGCTGCCGCCGGATGCCAGCGTGCCGGTGGCAGAGCTTAACTTTTTGCCGCCGGATGCTGCAGTGTGGATTCCCTGTCCGAGCTGGTTTGTTCCGGATACCAGATTACTCTGTCCGGATGACAGATCTCCGGCGCCTTTATTCAGTTTCACTGCCGCCGAACGGAGGCTGGATGCAGCAGTGGTCAGTTCTCTGGTGTCCAGGCTGTTTAATTTTTTAAAGGATGCCTGAGTGGACGGATCGCTCAGTTTCTGGATCAATGCCTTTGCGGGAGCTAAGGAAGAGGATAAAGCCTTGCTCTGCTGGTCGATGGTATCATTCTCATCCTTCATTTTGCCCTGGATGGCCTGCATGGTTCCAATTGCTGTTCTAATATCACCAACATCAGCGGAATCAGAAACTGTTCCTCTGCCGAGCATAGCGGTGAGGCTGTCGATCTGTCCCTGAAGTGCCTGGCTGTACTGGATGTTGGCGCTTTTGATAGTTTCAAAAGAGGAAGTAATGGAGTCCAGTCCGGAAGCAAGCTCCTGAAGTTTTTGCCGGCTCGGAAGGCTGCCGGTCAGAGACTTTATGTTTTCCAGTCCGGAGGCGAGCTCCTTCATCATAGATGGAAGAGACTTTGTTTTCTTCTCCAGTTCGCTGGTCCCTGCCTTTAGATCCTTGGTGCCTTTGCTGAGCTTTTTGGCACCGGAAATAAGATCATCCTTTTTATCATCCAGAGTATTTAAGCCTTTGGACAGTTCTTTGGTTTTCTTGTTGAGGACTGCGGTGCCGTTTTTCAGAGTTTTGGAAGCATCCCTCAGCTCCTTAACTCCTGAGAGCAGTTCCCCGGAACCGTTTACCAGTTTCTCTGAGGCATTGGAGAGGGTGGTCAGAGAATCATTCAGTTCATCAATCGTATCAACTTTATCCAGGCCGAACTCTGAGAGAGTGTCGGCAGAAGCCACGGTTGCGGTCACTGTCATCTGAAAGTCCTTCACATCTGCGGTAAATTCAAAGGAATCCGGAATATCAAATTTTTGGCCGATGGCACTGTCTTTCAGCTTCAGGCTGTCTGACAGTCCGGGGAATGCCACGCCCATGAGAATGTGTTTGCTGCCGTCGGAAATATCCCTGGCGTTTTCCATTTTTACGTTTGAGAAATGCTCTGTGGGCAGTATAACAGCGGTGATCATGGTAAACGGCGTATAGATCCCGTTATGTACATCATGGTTTGTAAACTCATAGCGCACCCGAACTTTTCCGCTCTTTCCTATCAAATCCTTCGGGCTGATTTCTCTGCCGTCCAGGTAATAAGTCACCTGCATGGAGACCGGAAGTTCTTTGTCAGTCTTTCCCTGATAATAGATGTCATTGCCGTTGGCGTCCCAGGTGATGCTGTGTTTGCTGCCCTTCTGAAAAGTCTCGTCGCCTTTCACATTTTCAATGTCATTTAAATCGGTAGCATCTTTGAGTTTTGCCGATTTCTTTTTGTTTTTCAGCCAGTCGCTGACAATGACAGTCTGTGTATTGCCTTCTGCGTCTGCCTTTACATAGACAGTTTCCTCTTTTTCCTGGGAATCGGCCGCATATACCGGAGCTGCGGCCATTGAAGCGCACAAAACCAGTGAAGCCGCCATGGCCAAAGCCTTGCTCAATGTCTTTTTCCTCATGTTTAGTCCTCCTTTATTTCCTGAATATGGCCCATGCCAAATGTTGTCCTGCAAATCAATTTATCAAATATCATAAACATCGCCGGAAGGATGCACACAACGCTGACCGTACTGATGACGGCTCCTCTGGCGAGCAGAGTGCAGATAGAGCTGATCATATCGATCTTGGAGTAAAGCGCTACTCCGAACGTTGCTGCAAAAAAGCTGAGTCCGCTTGTAATAATAGAAAGCATGGATGTCTCATGGGCGATACGGATGGATTTTCGTTTGGTATTCCCACGGATGCGTTCTTTCTGATAGCGGCTGGTCATAAGGATCGCATAATCGACGGTTGCACCCAGCTGAATGGTGCCTATGACAATGCTTGCCACGAAGGGCAGTTCCTCTCCCGTATAATATGGGATCGCCATATTGACGCAGATGGCAAATTCAATGACGGCTACCAGAATAACCGGAAGAGATGCCGATTTAAATACGATCATAATAATGATAAAAATGGCTGCGATCGATGCGATGTTGACATTGCGGAGATCCACATTTGTCACATCGGCAAGATCTTTTGTAAGGGGAGCTTCCCCGATCACCATAGATTCTTTGCTGTAACTTTTTACGATGGTATTGATCCTGGCGATCTGCCGGTTGACCTGATCGGTTGCTGTTTTGTAGTCAGAACAGATGAACTCCATCTCATAATGGGGGCTGATCAGATTCTCACTCACTGTGCCCGGGATCATATCGGTCGGGACTGCGGAACCTACCACGGAATCCATGCCCAGGACCCATTTGACTCCGTCTACCTGTTCGATCTTTTTCTGCATCTGAGACTTTTCCTTTGCAGACATGCCGGATTTTAGCATGACCATATGGATATTGCTCATATGAAAATCGTCGCTCAGTTTCTTATTTGCAACGTTGCTCGGAAGAGACTGGGGCAGTGATTTATCAATGTTATAGTAGATCTGTGTGTTGTTATTTCCGTAAACGGCAGGAAACAAAAGGATCAGAAAGATCAAAACCGCTGCTTTGTAATGCTTCGTGATAAAGTGGGAGGCATTGGACAGGTCCGGGATGATGGACTTGTGTGTCGTCTTGTCAATCCATTTATCAAAGATCAGGATCAGGGACGGCAGAAGCGTTACACAGCAGACAACACCGATGACCACACCTTTGGCCATGACAATACCGATGTTCATGCCGAGGGCAAAGGTCATAAAACAAAGTGCGGCAAAACCTGCAATCGTCGTAACGGAACTGCCCGCAACTGACTTAAAGGTGTTGGAAACCGCATGAGCCATGGCTCTTTGCTTATCATTGTCAAACCGTACCTTGTTATCTTCATAGCTGTGGAGCAGGAAGATGGAATAATCCATCGTCACCCCCAGCTGAAGGATCGCCGTCAGTGCTTTCGTTATGTATGAGATCTCCCCGAGGAAGATGTTGCTTCCAAGGTTATATAAGATCGCGATGCCGATGCTTGCCAGAAACAGAACCGGCGTCAGCAGGGATTCCATCGTGAGGCACAGCACGAGCAGAGACATCGCCGCAGCGATTACCACATAGATTGGCATCTCTTCCAGTGCCAGGTTTTTAATATCCGTGACGATTCCGGACATGCCGCTGATAAAACACTGTTTGCCTACTACGTGGCGCATCTGGCTGACCGCTTCCATCGTTTCGTCGGATGACGTGGTGTTGTCAAACAGGGCGATCATCATCGTCGCATTCTTGTTAAAGAAAACATTCCGGATTTTTTCCGGCAGCATTTCCTTTGGAAAAGTGGTGTCTGCCAGGTCGTCGTACCAGAGAACCTTTTTTACATGGTCCACTTTTTCAATTTTGTGTTTGATCTTCTGGACGTCTTTTACCTTGGCGTCTTCCACGACGACCATGGAGAAAGCCCCGGTTCCAAATTCATCTACCATGATGTCCTGACCCTTGACTGTCTCCAGTGAATTGGGGAGATAGCTCAGGATGTCATAGTTGATCCTGGTTTTGGAAATGCCGATCAGTGATGGGATCAACAGCAGAACGGAAAGCAGAACGATCAATTTCCGATGCTTTGCGATCCATTTTCCAAATTTAATCATAATCAGTCCTCCTAAATGAATGACCAAAAGTCATTTTTCTTATTAATGGTATACTATAGAAATGACTAAAAGTCAATAATTATCCAGAATAATCTTTCGGTTTTTGAAAAATATTGACTTATGGTCAGTTTAAAGTATAATTATGTTATAAGAAGGCAAAAGCAAAAGGGGGATACAAGCCAATGAGTAAAGTAGAAGAAAATAAAAAGAGAAAGAAAACAGCGCTTCTTGACACGGCATATCACCTTTTTACACAAAATGGTTATCAGAAGACATCGATCTCGGATATCGTGAGTCAGGCAGGGGTCGCCAAGGGGACATTTTATCTTTATTTTAAGGATAAGACCGATATCCGGTATAAGCTGATCGCACACCGGGCCGGACTGATTTTTAAAAAGGCTTACAGGGATCTGGAGAGAGCAAAGATCCGGCTGTTTGAAGACAAGATCGTGTTTTTGGCAGATAATATTATTGATCAGCTGTACCGGAATCCCACGCTCCTGAAACTGATCTCCAAACATCTGGGATGGGGCATCTTTAAAAATGCGATCAATGAACCAATGGACGGAGACTATGAAAATATATATGAAGCTTATATGAATCTGATGAAGGAATCCGGAAGGGAATTTGAGGAGCCGGAAACAATGATCTACCTGATCGTGGAATTGATTTCCGGAAGCTGTTACAATGCGATTCTGTTCGGACAGCCCGTTACATTGGAGCAATTAAAGCCGTTTTTGTATAAAACGATCCGCAGTATTATAAAAAATCATCAAAAATAGTACGATGTACGTTATTTTAAGCAAACAACCACAGGAAATCATGATATAATGAGGGATACGAAAACTGTTAATCAGATGATGAAACCCTCATCAGTAGTTATAAGGAGTAATGAATGAAATCTTGTGGTATTTTGCTGCCTATCTTCAGCCTGCCGTCTTCGTACGGCATCGGGTGCTTTTCTAAAGAAGCCTACCAGTTTGTAGACTTTCTGAAATCAACAGGCCAGTCTTACTGGCAGATCCTGCCTTTGGGTACGATCGGGGAAGGGAATTCTCCATATTTATCCTATTCAAGCTTTGCGGGAAGCGTCTTATATATTGACTTAAAGCAGCTCCAGGCAGAAGGCCTCCTGACTCCTGAGGAATGTGACAGCTGGGACTTTGCCGACGGCGAGGACAAAGTAGACTACGACAGAGTCTTTATGTCCAGGGAGATCCTGCTTTGGATCGCATACAGTCGGTTCCGGGGAGGAAAAGACTACGAAGATTTCAAACATGTCCATAAAGAGTGGCTGGATGATTTCTGCAGATATATGGATTTAAAACAGCCGGGAAAAGGGAGAGAGTATTTTTGCTTTGTCCAGTACAAATTTTTGAGCCAGTGGCTGAAGCTGAAACAGTACGCCAATGCAAACGGCATCAGTATCATTGGCGACCTGCCGTTCTATGTGGCAAAGGAAGGTGCCGATTTTCAGGCACATCCGCAAATGTTTCAGCTGGACGAACAGGGAGAGCCGAGAGTCCAGGGAGGATGCCCGCCGGATGCCTTTGCAGAAAACGGCCAGCTCTGGTCAAATCCTGTCTATGACTGGGACTATCACAGAAGTACAGGATTTGACTGGTGGCTGAAGCGGTTAAGCCACAATTTCCTATTGTATGATGTGCTGAGACTGGACCATTTCCGGGGCTTTGACGAATACTTTGTCATTCCGGCAGATGCCGAGACAGCAGCAGGCGGCAACTGGGAAAAAGGGCCGGGCCTAGATTTTTTCAAGACATTGAAAGAGAGGCTTGGGGATGTGAAGATCATTGCGGAGGATCTCGGTTTTCTCACAGATTCTGTGAGAGAGCTGCAAAAGGAGATCGGCTATCCGGGAATGAAGATACTGGAATTTGCCTTTGGGGCATGGGATGACAGTGCGTATCTGCCGCATAAATATGAAGAAAACTGTGTGGTTTATACAGGCACCCATGACAACGATACGGTCCTTGGGTGGTATGGAGACATGTCGGAGGCAGATAAGAATTTCCTGCATCACTATTTAGACCACAGCACGATCGTGCGCACCGGAGAGGTGAACCTGGATCTGATTTCTCTGGCTCTTGAGAGCAGGGGAAATACGGTGATCATTCCGCTTCAGGATTACCTGGGACTCGGGAGCCGGGCCAGAATCAATACGCCTTCCACTGTGGGGGACAACTGGGAATGGAGAGTCACAAAAGAACAGCTGAACAGTGAACTGAGGAAAACGATCCTCACGCTGCATGACCGATACCGGTCAGAAGAAACTATCGGAGGAAACTCATAAGGAGCAGAAACCTATGGCGAAAGTATCCAAAAGAGTAACAAAGGAACGAGTGAGAAAAATCTGTGATATTCTGAACGAGACTTATACGACAGAATACAAATGTTATTTAAACCATGAAAATGCATGGCAGCTTCTGATCGCGACCATGCTCAGCGCACAGTGTACAGATGCCAGAGTCAATATCGTAACAGAAAAGCTGTTTAAAAAATATACGAGTTTGGAGGCATTTGCCCGGGCAGATATCAAAGAACTGGAGAGAGATATTTATTCCACAGGATTTTATAAAAATAAAGCAAAAAACATCATCGGAGCCGCAGGTCAGATCATAGAGCGGCACGGAGGAGAAGTGCCGGAGAGCATTGAGGAGCTGACGGCTCTGGACGGAGTGGGAAGAAAGACCGCCAATGTGATCCGGGGAAATATCTTTCATGAGCCGAGCATCGTGGTGGATACTCATGTAAAAAGGATCTCCAAAAAATTATATCTGACGAAGAACGATGATCCGGTGAAGATTGAGTATGATTTGATGAAGGTGCTGCCGAAAGAGCAGTGGATTCTCTACAATATCCAGATCATTACCCACGGAAGAAACATCTGTATCGCCAGACGGCCGAAATGCGGAGAATGTACCCTTAAGAGTGTCTGCCCGTCATGTGAGGTATAGCCTATGAAAGAGTACGTTGCCTTTGATTTGGAAACCACAGGACTTTCCGTGGAGGAAGATCAGGTGATCGAGATCGGTGCGGTGAAGGTCAAAAATGGTAAGATTGCCGGAAAATACAACTGCATTATCTATCCGGAACGGGAAGTGTCGGATTTTATTATCCGGCTGACAGGGATTACCAGGAAGATGCTGGACGGCGGAATCCCCATGCGCGAAGGCGTGGAGGGCTTCCTCGCATTCAGCGAGGGTTATCCGGTGCTGGGACATAATCTGATGTTTGACTACCGGTTCATGAAGACTGCGGCAAAGAGATTCCATTATGCTTTTGAAAAAGAAGGGGTTGATACCCTCAGGGCCGCCCGACTGCTGCTTCGCGGGCTGGAGAGCAAAAAGCTTTCGAGCCTCTGTGAGCATTATCACTATGTCAATCAGGCGGCTCACAGGGCCTATGACGATGCATTGGCAACAGCAGTCGTATTTGAGTCCATGAAGAGAGAATTCGGAGAGGACCAGAAGGTCTTTGTTCCGGAACCGCTTCAGTACCGTCCCAAAAAACTCCAGATGATCACGGCAAAGCAAAAACGGTACTTGAACGAACTGAGGAAATATCATAAAATAGAGGATAACGGCAGCATAGACGGACTGACAATGAGTGAAGCTTCCAAGACAATAGACGAGATTATTTCAAAATATGGGG
This sequence comes from Anaerostipes faecis, assembly GCF_910574135.1. NCBI lineage: Bacteria > Bacillati > Bacillota > Clostridia > Lachnospirales > Lachnospiraceae > Anaerostipes > Anaerostipes faecis. The sequence goes on from NZ_CAJSYK010000011.1 coordinate 7,949, forward strand.
TGATGCGATGAAAAAGAAAAGAATGATCGCCGGGATCATAGCAATCCTTTTGGTGATTGTAATGGTCGGCACGACAGTGGCCGGTTATTTAATGGTGTAATAAGGACAACAATTTTGCAGACGCGAACATTTTAGGAAGGATAGGTATGTCAAAAAGAATGAAAGCCGGCATTGCTGCCGGGATTTTAGCCGTAATCTGCATTGGTGTATTTGTATATATCAGTCAGACGGTAAAAGGGGCTACCAAAGATAATAAAATAGTCCGGGGGGTTATATTTGAAGGAAAATCCCTTGGAGGAATGACGAAAGAAGAAGCAAAAAAAGAGATTGAAGATTATATACAGAAGGAACAGGCAAAAGATATTACATTTTATGTGGACGGCAAGAAAGCAGTGACGAAACTTTCGAAGACAGGCGTTACATGGGATGTGGAGAAAACAGTAAAAGATGCCTATGACGTGGGACGTTCGGGAAGCATTATAAACCGTTATTCCCAGGTAAAGAAAGACAGGACAGTCGTAAAGACCGAGCGCAGATACGACCAGAAGACATTTGACAAGGAACTGGATTCTGCCGCGAAAAAGATTCTCTCAGAGCCTAAAAATGCATCTTTAAAGAGAAAGAATGGAAAGTTTGTCATCATTAAAGAAAAGACAGGGTATGCGCTGGACAAAAAGAGTACGTTTAAGGCATACAAAAAGCAGGTTGAGGCGGAAAGCTTCAAAGTACCTCTGAAAGTCACAAGAAAAAAGGCGGAGTATACCAGCGAAGACATGGCGAAAGTCAAAGATAAGCTGGGGACAAAGACGACCTATTACGGATCTTCGGCACCGGGAAGAAAAGGAAACGTTGCCAACGGCGCAAAGATGATTAACGGAACGGTCGTGTATCCGGGAGAGACTTTTTCCGTGTACAAAGCGGTTTCTCCGTTTACGAGTGAGAATGGTTATTATCTGGCAGGTTCTTATGAGAACGGTCAGACAGTCCAGACTTATGGAGGAGGGATCTGCCAGGTATCTACGACACTTTACAATGCGGTGATCCGGGCAGAGTTAAAGATCAAAGAACGCCATCCTCACTCTATGACGGTATCCTATGTGCCGAGATCTGCCGATGCAGCCATCGCGGGAACCTATAAGGATCTGAAGTTTGAGAACCAGTATGATTTCCCTGTATATATAGAAGGAATTGCCGACGGTTCTAATATCACTTTCAGCGTCTACGGACAGAAAACCAATCCGGACCGACACGTGGAGTTTGTCTCTGAGACAACTTCTGTGAGAAACAGTTCCGGGGAGAAAGTGATCAAGGACCCGACACTGGAAGAGGGTAAACGGATCGTAGAACAGGTCGGACACACCGGCTACACTGCCAAGCTTTGGAAGATCGTCAAGGAAAAGGGCAAGAAGACACAGAAGATTCTGTTTAATACGTCCAGCTATATGGCGACTCCGAACACGGTGAGAGTAGGAACCAAAAAGAAGGATAAGGACAAAGACAAGAAGAAAAAAGACGCGGATAAGAAAAAGAAAGACAGCAAATCGACTGAAAAATCAACGGAGAAATCTACAGCAAAGAAAAAGACTCCTGCGAAGAAATCAACAGAGAAGAAGAGTACTCAGGCAACTCAAACATCCAAAGAGAATTGATCAGGGGAAAATCATGAAGATAGGAAAAATTCCGGAAGCCACATTAAAAAAAGTTATATTAGAACAGCTGGGAACGAAGCGGGGCGAAGTCCTGATCGGTCCCGGCATTGGAGAAGACTGTGCGGCATTGAAGCTTGAAGAAGGAGAGGTATTCGTACTCTCCACTGACCCGATCACAGGAGCGGCCAAAGAAGCGGGCAGGCTGGCAGTGCATATCACCGCCAATGACCTGATTTCTTCGGGAGCCGAACCGGTGGGACTCATGCTCACAGTCCTGCTCCCTCCGGAGACGAAGGAAAAAGAACTCAGGCAGCTGTCGGCCGAGGTACAGGAAGAGTGCGTAAAGCTTGGCATTGCAGTGATCGGGGGGCACACAGAGGTGACCGATGCGGTCAGGCAGCCCCTTATTTCTGTCACCGGAGTCGGCAAGGTGAAAGAGGAAGAACTTGTGTCCACCAGTGGCGCCGCGCCGGGGCAGGATATCGTGGTGACCAAATACATCGGCCTGGAAGGAACCGGTATCATAGCCAGGGAACGGGAGGAACTGTTAAAAGAACGTTTTCCGGAAGAGTTCCTTGACGAGGCGAAGGCCTGTCTTGAACAGGTTACGGTTGTCCCTGAGGGGAAGATTGCGCGGAAGTATGCCTCCTCTATGCACGATATTACAGAGGGCGGAATTTACGGTGCTCTCTGGGAAGTGGCCCAGGCCTCGGGCGTGGGACTGGAAGTTTCTATCGAGGATATTCCGGTCAGGCAGCATACGATCGAGCTGTGTGAGTTTTTTGATCTGAACCCGTACCAGCTGATCTCCAGCGGTTCCATGCTGATCGTTACGGATCACGGGAATGCTCTTGTGAGAGAACTGGAACAGGAAGGAATCAAGGCCTCGGTGATCGGCCGTACCACAGATTCTAATGATAAGATCATTTACAGACAGGGTAAGGCGGCAAGCCTGGAAGCTCCGAAACAAGACGAATTGTATAAGATAGGAGAGAGATCATGGATCAAGAGCTGAGAGAATCAATATTAAAATTAATAGAAAAGAACAGCCGTCTGGACTTAAAAGAGCTGGCGGTTCTTCTTGATTCTACGGAAGTAGACATAGCCAATGAAATTGCCGAGATGGAAAAGGAACACATCATCTGCGGTTATCACACGCTGATCAACTGGGACCACACGAGCCGGGAACAGCTGACTGCCATGATCGAGGTAAAAGTGACACCGCAGAGGGGAGAAGGCTTTGACAAGATCGCAGAGCGTATCTACAATTTCCCGGAAGTAAAAGCGCTGTATCTGATGTCGGGGGCCTATGATTTCATGGTCATGCTGGAAGGAAAGACAATGAAGGAGATCTCTATGTTTACTTCATCAAAGCTGGCTCCTCTGGAGGCGGTATTAAGTACGGCCACTCACTTTGTCCTTAAAAAATATAAGGACCACGGAACGGTGCTGGAGGCAAAAAAAGCAGATAAAAGACAGGCGGTGACTCCATAATGAAAGATATGCTGTCTAAAAAGGCCGTGATGCTGGAACCCTCCGGCATCCGGAAATTTTTTGATATTGTGAGCGAGATGCCGGAAGCGATTTCACTGGGTGTTGGAGAGCCGGATTTTGACACTCCGTGGCGGATCAGGGAAGAAGGTATTTATTCTCTTGAGAAGGGCAGGACATTTTATACATCCAATGCCGGACTTGTTGAACTCAGAGATGAGATCTGCAGATATTTAAAAAGAAAATATCACATGCGCTACCGCAATGACGAAGTGATTGTTTCAGTGGGCGGAAGCGAAGGGATCGATGTGGCTCTGAGGGCAATTTTAAACCCGGGTGATGAGGTGATTGTGCCTCAGCCATCATTTGTCTGCTATGTGCCGTGTGTCATTATGTCCGACGGGATCCCGGTCACTGTGGAGCTTAAAGAGGAAGATAAGTTCAAGCTGACGAGAAAACAGCTTGAGGAGGTGGTGACAGATAAGACAAAAGCCATTATCATGTCGTTTCCGAATAATCCTACAGGCGCTATTATGACGAAAAGAGATCTGGAGCCTATCGCCGATTTTGCGAAAGAACATGATCTGCTGGTGATTTCCGATGAGATCTATTCCGAGCTTACATACGGGCACAGGCATGTCAGCATCGGTGCGCTTCCGGATATGAAGGAAAGGACCATCGTCATCAACGGTTTCTCCAAAGCATTTGCCATGACCGGATGGAGGCTGGGCTATGCTGCGGCTCCGAAAGTCATCATGGAGCAGATGGTGAAGATTCATCAGTACGGTATCATGGCGGCGCCGACTACGAGCCAGTACGCAGCGGTGGAGGCACTCCGAGCCTGTGATGATGAGGTGGAGGAGATGAAAAATTCCTATAACCAGAGGAGACGCTATCTGCTTCACCGATTCCGGGAACTGGGACTCGATTGTTTTGAGCCGGAAGGGGCATTCTATGCATTTCCGTGCATCAAGGAATTCGGTATGAGTTCGGAGAAGTTCGCCGAGGAACTGCTGAAGGAACAGAAGGTGGCCATCGTGCCGGGAACAGCTTTCGGCGCCTGCGGAGAAGGATATTTGAGAGTATCCTATGCGTATTCCATCGACGAGCTGAAAGAAGCCCTGAACAGGCTTGGCACATTTATTGAGAAGCTAAGGAGATAATCATGCTGCATATTGTTCTGCATGAGCCGGAGATGCCGGCCAACACTGGAAATATCGGAAGGACATGCGTTGCCTGCGGCGCGGTCCTGCATCTGATCGAACCGCTGGGATTTAAACTGAATGAAAAGATGATCAAAAGGGCAGGGCTGGACTACTGGGAGCACCTGGATGTGAGGACCTATGTGAATTTTGAAGATTTTCTTGAGAGAAATCATCATCCTAAAATTTACATGGCAACTACGAAATCCAGGCAGACCTATGGAGATGTTACTTATGAGGGAGCGGATGAAGATGTCTTTCTGATGTTCGGCAAGGAGAGTGCCGGCATACCGGAAGAAATCCTGCTTGATTACAAGGAGACGGCAGTCAGGATTCCGATGCTTCCTGAAATCCGTTCTCTGAACCTGTCAAACTCTGTGGCGATTGTCGCCTATGAGGTGCTGAGACAGCAGGGATTCGGCCATTTCCAGAGAGAAGGACAGCTGCACCGCTACGAGTGGTAGGAAAGAATGAAATTCAGGGATATTTGGGAATTAGCGAAGACAAGGGCGAAAGACAGCCTCTACACTTTGGTTATAATTGAAGTCATTATTATAATGATCGTCATGGGTCTTCAAACATGGAAAATAGGCTTAGTAATGTTGTTCCCTTTTCTGGCGCCTGCATTGCTGATACAAATTTCAAAACAGCTGCTGATGTTCATTTTTTGGACAGGAAATATTTTTGCTTGTATGATGACAGCTATGGGTGTGGAAGCGAACGTAGAATATATCTTTTATGTATTTCAGAATAAGTCAAAAGGAATCTTATGGCTGCTTCTGAGAAAAGTTTTAATGATGAATGTGTATTTGCTTTTGTTTTCTTGTACTGCCGATATTTTAAACATAACACTATATCTGAAGTCATCATATTGGTCATTAATTGAACTCATACTGGCTGTCATCGTCGTAGAGCTGCGTTATTTTCCCGCATTATATTTACTTCTGGACGGGGAAGAGCAGAACTGCGGTCCGGCAGTGCGGCGGGGAATCAGCATGATGCATGGTAATTACTTGAGATTAATCACGTTTTGGCTGTTTATCGGTCTGCTGTTCCTGGGAGTGGGCGTTCTGGTGGTCGCTCCATGGGTTCAGGTTTCTCTGGCCACTTTTTATATGGAATTAAAGCAGCAGGAAAAGATAAGAATACGCAGTAAGACGGAAGATGACATCAGACAGGGCAGTACATGAGAAATAAAAAGATATTTTAAATAAATTAAGAGATAAGAAGGAGATCAATCACATGGCAAAAGAAAAGAAGCTGGTGGAAGCCATCACTGCAATGGATGAAGACTTTGCACAGTGGTATACCGACGTTGTAAAAAAGGCAGAATTAATTGAATATTCCAGTGTAAAAGGATGCATGATCCTCCGCCCGAACGGTTACGCTATATGGGAAAATATCCAGAAGGTGCTGGATACCATGTTTAAAGAAACCGGGGTGGAAAATGTGGCAATGCCGATGTTTATTCCGGAAAGCCTTTTGGAGAAAGAAAAGGACCACGTGGAAGGCTTCGCGCCGGAAGTGGCGTGGGTGACTCACGGAGGGAATAAGAAGCTCGAGGAGCGTCTCTGTGTAAGGCCGACTTCTGAAACTCTGTTCTGTGATTTTTACTCTAATATCATCCAGTCTTACAGGGATCTTCCGAAACTATATAACCAGTGGGTTTCCGTAGTACGCTGGGAGAAGAGTACCAGACCGTTTCTGCGCACCTCTGAGTTTTACTGGCAGGAAGGACACACGGCCCATGCGACGGCGGACGAGGCTGAGGAGCGCACAGTCCAAATGCTAAATATGTACGCAGATTTCTGTGAAAAATATCTGGCAATTCCGGTTGTCAAAGGACAGAAGACGGAGAAAGAAAAGTTCGCAGGAGCCAATGCGACTTATACGATCGAAGCACTGATGCATGACGGAAAGGCTCTTCAGTCAGGGACAAGCCATAACTTCGGTGACGGGTTTGCAAAGGCATTCGATATTCAGTATACTGATAAGAATAACAAACTTCAGTATGTCCATCAGACATCATGGGGCATGTCCACACGTATTATCGGGGCAATCATTATGGTCCACGGCGACGATTCAGGGCTCGTGCTGCCTCCGAAAATCGCGCCGGTTCAGACGATGATCGTGCCGATCATGCAGAAGAAGGAAGGAGTTCTTGAAAAAGCAGAAGAGATCAGAGAACGTCTTTCTAAAAACTATAAAGTAAAAGTAGACGATTCCGACAAGAGTCCGGGATGGAAGTTCAGTGAACAGGAAGTTCAGGGAATCCCGACCAGGATTGAGATCGGACCGAAAGATATCGAAAAGAACCAGGCAGTGATTGTGCGCCGCGATACGAGAGAAAAAGTCTTTGTTTCCCTTGACGAGATCGAAACAAAGCTTTCAGAGGTGCTTGACCAGATGCAGAAAGACATGCTGGAACGGGCTAAAAAGCATTTAGAGGAGAATACTCACGAGGCAGGAAACTGGAATGAGTTTACGGAGATCATTGAAAAGCAGCAGGGCTTTGTTAAAGCAATGTGGTGCGGGGAAACCGAGTGTGAAGAAGCCATCAAGGACGAGACAGGAGCTACAACCAGATGTATGCCTTTTGTACAGGAACATCTCGGGGACGTGTGTGTGCACTGCGGAAAACCGGCTAAGAAGATGGTTCTTTTCGGAAAAGCATATTAAAGGAATTTTATGTTTAAGATTGTGATACCTGAAAAAGCAAAACAGATCATAAATCAGCTGGAACAGGCCGGCTACGAAGCATATGTCGTAGGCGGCCCGGTCCGGGACTGCATTTTGGGGAAATGTCCTATGGACTGGGACATTACCACATCCGCATCTCCTTACCAAGTAAAGGAGATTTTTTCATATACGATCGATACGGGAATTGCTCACGGTACGGTGACAGTCATGATGGGAAAAGAACCATTTGAAGTGACCACTTACCGGGTGGATGGAGAATACAAAGACCACAGAAGGCCGGAGGAAGTCTGTTTTACTAAATCCCTGAAAGAAGATCTGCTGAGAAGAGATTTCACCATCAATGCCATGGCATACAATGACAGGGACGGACTGATCGATTATTACGGCGGAGCGGAGGATCTCAAAAAGAAGACCATCCGCTGTGTGGGGGATGCCCGCAGACGTTTTGATGAGGATGCGCTCAGGATTTTGAGAGCACTGCGTTTTCAGGCACAGCTTGGATTTGTGATAGAAGAAGAGACAAAGCAGGCCATACAAAAACAGGCGAAGTTCTTAAAAGAAATCAGTGCAGAGAGGATTCAGACGGAGCTCACAAAGCTTCTCCTGTCCGATCACCCGGAAACGATCCTTGACGCATATGATCTGGGAGTTACAAAAGTGGTGCTCCCGGAATTTGACCGGATGATGGAGACACCTCAGAACAACCCCCATCACTGCTATAACGTAGGAGTTCATACGGTGGAGGCTTTAAAAAATACTGAGCCTGACCATATTCTGCGGTGGACTATGCTGCTCCACGATGTGGGAAAGCCTGAAGCCAGAGTCGAGGGAAAGGTAAAAGACAGCTTTCAGGGGCATAATATCATCGGAGAAGAGATGTCCAGGAAGATTTTGAGAAGGCTGAAATTTGACAACCAAACGATAAAGCAGGTGACCAGACTTGTATACTGGCATGATGTACGGTTCGCTTCTTTGGGTGAAGTCAATAAAAAGACTGTGAGACGCTGGGCCAGCAGGATTTCTGTGCCGCTGTTTGAAAAGCTTGTAAAAATCCAGCAGGCAGATATATCAGCCCAGAGCACTTTTATGCAGGAAGAAAAGCAGCGGATCCTTGACAGTACGAGACTGCTGTTTGAGGAAATCAAAGAGGAAAAGGACTGTCTTCAGGTGAAGGATCTGGCCCTTGACGGAAAGGATCTGATCAGTCTGGGAATGAAACCCGGCAAAGAAATAGGAGAAATGCTGACAGGACTCTTAGAACTTGTGCTGGAAGATCCGGCCCAAAATAAAAGAGAAGTATTGGAGCAGGCTGTCAGGGAGAAGAGAGGAGAGCTATGATCATACTTGTGATTCCGTTTTGTATTTTTCTTTACCTGTATATGATCTATCCGGGGAAGCCGAGAAAGCATCCGGTGCTGGAAACAAAATGCTTTGCACACCGGGGACTCCACGGTTTTGACGGGATACCGGAAAACTCCATGGCGGCTTTCAGGAATGCGGTCGTTTACGGATACGGGATTGAACTGGATGTACAGCTTACCAAAGATGATGTGATGGTGGTCCATCATGATTACGATTTGAAAAGAACCTGCGGCGTCAATAAAAAGATCCGTGATCTGACTTATCGGGAGCTTAAGAGATATTCTCTGATGGAGACAAAAGAACGGATTCCACGGTTTGCGGATGTGCTGGCTTTGGTAGACGGAAAGGTGCCGCTCCTGGTGGAACTGAAAATGGAGCACTGCGACCGGAAACTCTGCCGGCTGGCGGCGGAAGCACTGGATCAGTACCGGGGACTTTACTGTATGGAGTCCTTTCATCCGTTTGCACTGTTCTGGTTCAGACTAAACCGTCCGGAAGTCATACGCGGGCAGCTGTCCATGAATTTCAGAAAAGATCGTCATAGGGGGAATCAGCTTGCCTTCTGGGCAGAGCAGAATCTTTTGACGAATTTTGCGGCCAAACCGGATTTTATTGCATACAAATATATTTACTGGGAGGAGCCGTCCCTGAGGCTATGTCGGAAGATTTCCGGTATTCCGGTCTATGGATGGACTTTCCGGAGCAGAGAGGAATATGAAAAGTACCGCAGAAAGTTTTATGGATTTATTTTTGAAAAGTTTATGATATAATGTACGCGGAGCGTGAATATGATAACATTGCGCACTCGGAAGGAGATGTAAGTCAGATATGAAGAAAAATATCGCTGTGATCTTCGGGGGAAGATCCTCCGAACATGAGGTATCCTGTGTTTCGGCTGCCACAGTCATACGAAGCCTGGATGAAGAAAAGTATAATGTGATTTTAGTGGGGATAACAAAAGACGGCCGCTGGCTGCTTGTGGATAAATTAAAAGATATTGAGGACGGAAGCTGGAGAGAATCCAGGGTGAATGCGATCATCTCTCCGGATACGGAAGACAGGGCATTGGTACTCCTCGCAGAGGGTACATACCGGCTGCAGCCTGTGGATGTAATTTTCCCGGTGCTTCACGGTTTAAACGGAGAGGACGGAACGATCCAGGGACTGTTTGAGATGGCCCGGATTCCGTATGTGGGATGCGGAGTATTGGCTTCTGCAGTATCGATGGATAAGGTTTATACAAAGATTATCGTGGAGGATCTTGGAATCCGGCAGGCCCGGTTTGTCCATATCCGCAGGAGCGATCTGGACCAGATGGAGGATGCTCTTGACAGGGCGGAGGCAAAGCTTTCTTATCCGATGTTTGTGAAACCTTCCCGTGCAGGGTCTTCCGTGGGAGTTTCCAAGGCTGAGGACAGGGAAGGGCTTTCAAAGGCACTGTTAAAGGCCGCTGAACATGACCGCAATATTTTAGTGGAAGAGACTATCGTGGGAAGGGAAGTGGAATGTGCAGTCCTCGGAGGAAAAGAGATAAAAGCTTCCGGTGTGGGAGAAATTCTGGCCGCTGCCGATTTCTATGATTATGATGCTAAATATAACAACGAAGAATCAAAGACCCTGATCGATCCTCCGATGTCGGAAGAAACGAGAGAGGAGATCCGGAAATCCGCAGCTGATATTTTTAAGGCGGTGGACGGATACGGGCTTTCCCGTGTGGACTTCTTTATTGCAGAGGACGGGCAAGTAGTATTTAATGAGATCAATACCCTTCCCGGCTTTACGTCCATCAGCATGTATCCGATGCTCTGGGCGGCACAGGGAATCACAACTCCGGCCCTTGCAGACGAACTGATCCGTCTTGCGGAAGAAAGGTTTGAATAGAAATGAGCAATGTACATGACAATGCACCCATCGGAGTGTTTGACTCAGGGGTCGGGGGGCTTACCGTAGCCCGGGAGATCATGAGACAGCTCCCCGATGAGAGCCTGATCTATTTCGGCGATACGGCCAGGGTGCCCTATGGTACGAAGTCGAAAGATACGGTCATCCGTTATTCCAGGCAGATCGTGAATTTCTTGCTGAGCAAAAATGTAAAGGCTATCGTGATAGCCTGCAATACGGCCAGCGCCCTTGCCATGCACAAGCTCCAGCAGGAATATATCGTTCCCATGATCGGCATGGTGCGTCCGGGGGCCGTTGCGGCTGCCAGGGCCACGAAGAATCACCATATCGGCATCATTGGGACCAATGCCACTGTAAAGAGCGGCCAATATGGGAAGTATTTAAGGGAACTGAATCCGGATGTAACAGTGGTGACAAAAGCCTGTCCTCTGTTCGTGCCTCTCGTGGAAGAGGGACTGATCGACGACAGGATCACAGAAGATATGGTATCCAGATATTTGAGGGAGTTTGACCAGTATCAGATCGATTCCCTGATCCTTGGATGTACTCACTATCCTCTGCTTCAAAATCCTATCAAAAATTTTGTGGGCGACGATGTGACTTTGATTAATCCTGCCTACGAGACGGCAAAATCCCTGAAGGAACTGCTGAGAGAAAGGGAGATGGAAGCGGAAAGCGGCCATACAGCTGAGTATCATTATTATGTCAGCGATATGGAAGACCAGTTTTTGAGTTTTGCGGACCGGGTTCTGCCCTGTCATGTGGAAAAAGTACACCCTATAGATATTGAAAGGTATTAGAGGAGACAAATGAACAAAGAAGTGATTATCAATATTTCCGGTCTTCAGCTGGATGCCGGCACGGAAGAACCCATCGAATTGATGACGACAGGGGATTATTATCTGAAAAATGGAAAGCACTATGTCATATATGATGAGCTGACCGATGATTCCCAGGTCGTAAAAAACCGTCTCAAGATCAGCCCGAAAATCGTGGAAGTAACAAAAAAGGGAGCCAGCAGCTCCCATATGGTATTTGAGCGGGGAAAAGAAAACCTCACTTATTATGACACTCCTTTCGGAAGTCTTCTGCTTGGGATTAACACAAGCAAGATCGACTTTGAGGAGAAAGAGGACAGTATGGCGCTGCACATCGACTACGGACTGTCCATCAACTCAGATCATGTTTCAGACTGCTCCATCGACGTGTCCATTGCGTCCAAACAGCCGGAAAACAGAGACTGCACAGACAGTGCCCAGTAGGATTCCGCCGAGGACATCGGTTGGAAAATGTACATACAGATAGAGCCTGCTGAACGCGATCAGTGCTGCCAGGACAAAAGCTGGGATTCCCAGCTTTTTGTTGTATAAAAACAAGTATACGGCGGCACAGAAAGAAGAAGCCGTGTGACCGGACGGGAAAGAATACTGGCCCGGAGGCGGGATCAGCAGTTCGATATCCCGGTGAGTAAAAGGTCTCGCCCGGCCTGCGAGAGGTTTGATGATATGATCTCCCAGTATGTAAGTGACCAGCATGGCAATGAGCATGCCGACACCCGCTTTTCTGTATTTTTTTGTGAACGAAAGGATAACCGCGATCAGAATCCATATCGTGCCCGCGTCGCCTAAATGTGTGATCCTGGAGAAGAAATCATCCAGGAACGGGGTTCTTAAATGTGTTTGTATAAAGTTGAGTATTTCAAAATCCATAAAGTCTCCTCACTTTTTTACTAAATTATATCACAAAACCCGGCTTCGTGTTATAATATCAAAATGAATTACAACAGATAGAAGGAATGAAGATGATTACACTAGTTGCAAATAACATCGGAGTGGATACCTACCTTTGGCTCAGGGAAGCTGTAGGCTTTAAAAAGCTCTCAAGAACTCAGGCCGTGAAGGCGCTGAAAAACAGTCTTTATGTGGTGGCGGCCTATGCGGATGACAGGATCGTCGGCATGGGAAGGATCGTAGGGGACGGAGCGGTCATCTGCTATATTCAGGATCTCATGATACACCCGGACTACCAAAAGGCCGGAGTGGGGAGCAAACTGATTGAGAATCTGGTTGCTTTCGTGGAGAGTATCAGGGAGGATGATACGGAGATGATGCTGGATCTGATGTGTGCAAAGGGAAGAGAAGCCTTTTATGAGGCCCATGGTTTTATTTCCAGACCCAACGAGAGTCTGGGACCCGGCATGATAAGATACCTAAATGAAAGGAGAGCATAAAATATATGGAAGAGAAGAGATATGACCCTTATACGGGAGAAGAGATCAAACAGCCGGCGGAGGAAGAGTGCATTCAGGAAGAGACTGAGGCCGGGAGTGCAGCCGAAGCGGAGCAGAACCAGAATCAGACTGCTTCATCCGATACGATTGTAGTCGGTGAGAGCGGATACTATTATCAGGAGAACCGGCAGGCTGATTACCGATATCAGGGAGGCCAGACCGGCGGACCGGCATATCAGAGTCAGGAAGAGCCGCCTCAAAACAACTATGCAACGGTCTCTCTTGTACTTGGAGTCTTGGCGATAGCCCTGGCCTGCTGCTGTTTCCCGGTGTCATTTGTCCTCGGCATCGTTGCGATCGTATTATTTTGTATTTCCCCGAAATACATGGGAAAGAAGGACGGCAAGGCTGTGGCAGGTCTGATCTGCGGCATCTGTGGGCTGGTCCTCTCCATCATGATCACTGTCTTTGTGGCTGTAAATCTTGCAAGCGACGATTACGAAAGCTACATCAACAAGTATGATACCCATGACACCAATTCTGACGATGATGATATCTGGGATGATACGGACGATGTAGATACAAGCGACAACTGGGACGAAGAAATCTAAATGATGCAGAAGATCTGGAGATTCATCCCAACATTTCCATGTATATTTAAACTGGCCACCAACCTTTACTGCCCCGCCTGCGGAGGGACCAGGGCAGCACTGGCTTTTTTAAGACTTGATTTTTTGACATCGCTGAAATGCAATCCAACGTTTACCTATCTTGTCTTAATTGCAGGGTGGCTTGCCGTCGGGGCAGCGGTCAGGAAAACCGGAAAGGGAACCGGAGAGATTTTTCGGTTCCGTATGTGGATGCTGTATGTGGGACTGGCGATATTTTTTGGATTTGGAATACTCAGAGATATCGGACTGTATTTTTATCATTATGATTATTTGGGAGATTTTTATTAATTAAACTTGTGGTATATCGAAAGCAGTGCGGATACGAAAAAGATTCCGGCACTGCTTTTTTTATTTGTTTATGAATGATGTATACTTAGAAATAGACAAGAGACGGCAAAATCATCAATTTTTATATTCTAAAAGACAAAAATGAAGTGGTCAAGTTAAAATTTCCAGAAAGTTTAATTATGAAATAAAACTTAGAAGTTATTAAAAATTGTAATAGAAGATTAAAATAATAATACATTTTAGACGATTAAAATATTATCTAAATTACAGAAATATAAAAAATTGAATATAAATAGAAAATATATTGACAACTACATATATAGATGATAATGTTCAGATATATTAGGAGGAGGATAAATATGGATAGAAAAAGCTTAGGGAATCATATATGTTGGAGTTTCGTATTTATTATATTTTGTTATGCATTTGGTAGATTATATTCATTTATTGCAGATGGATTCTTAATAGAAAGGAAACTACAATATATTACAATTGCAATGATTTCTAAACCGGTTATGTATCTTATATTAGGGTTAATGTTTGGGATTTTGCTATATTTGGAGATATTAAAACCCGTTTCAAAAAAGCAAATGGTGATTGAAATGTTTATTGTAGAAATTCCAATTTTAACAACGGTATTAAACGAATTTGTAAGAGACATATTGGTAAATTATGGAATTCAAGTTGGGCGTGTTTTAGATAAACCGTTTCGTTCTGCAAGGTTAATTGCTGTAACATATGTTTTTTTATTATTCATTGTAAGAAGAAAACTGTTGTCCCGAAAGGAGGAATTATGCGATTGAGGAAAAAGAGTTGGTGTGTAGTGATGTTAAATGTTGGAATGTTATTCCCAACAATGGTGTATGGCAATGATAATTGCTTAACTAAAGATAATATTGAGACATCAGAAGTAGTCTCAGTTGAAAGAATTGAGAATGATAGGTTCTTAAGTGAAGTAAATTCAATACAAAAAGTGACTTCTGAAAAACTGAAATATCTTAGTCAATTTGCAGACATTCAAATTACAGAGTATGAAGACAATAGAGTTGAGTATTCTCTTATTCCCAAAAGACCTGAAAGAATAGAGACTTACAATAATGGGGAGCAGTTAAGCGAGTATGAAATGGTGAAGTTGACAGCAGTACCCAGCAATCAAAATGTAGAGATTGATTTAAATAGTGCAAAAAAAGCTTCTTATAGCTTTCAAGAAGGTGATGATGTACAAGAAACTATTACAAAGAAGCATTCAGATGTCAGATTAAGAGGAACATATAATTATACAGAAGGTATAGCAAAAGAACCAGGAGCTAGAGTTAAAGTTGCGTAGTACTCATATCTCCTTGTTTATACTAAATAAATATCCCGAATTTTCAAAATGTTTCATAAAGCAGATATTAAATAAATAAAATTCCAATTTCCTATTGACTTTATATGAAATGCTTTTTATAATACAACAAAACAATTCATAGCAATCATATAGGAAAAGGAGACAAAACCATGTATCAGAAGAAATCCAGAGAGGAAAGAAATTTAAAATTTGAAACACTGCAGCTGCATGTTGGGCAGGAGCAGGCTGACCTGACCACTGATGCCAGGGCGGTTCCCATTTACCAGACGTCCTCTTATGTGTTCCACAACAGCGAACATGCGGCGGCCCGGTTTAACCTGAGTGATGCGGGAAACATTTACGGCAGACTGACCAATCCAACCCAGGATGTATTTGAACAGCGTGTAGCAGCCCTGGAAGGAGGAACGGCGGCACTTGCTACCGCATCCGGCGCAGCAGCTATTACATATACTATCCAGAACCTTGCACAAAATGGAGATCATATTGTTGCGGCAAAAAATATTTATGGCGGAAGCTATAATCTTTTGGCCCACACGCTGCCGGAATTCGGAGTGGAAACAACCTTTGTGGACATTTTTAAGGACGGAGCCGTGGAAGCCGCCGTCAAAGAAAATACAAAGGCAGTCTTTATTGAAACATTGGGCAATCCCCATTCAGATGTGGCGGATATTGAGAAGATGGCAGAGATTGCACACAGACATCGGATCCCACTTGTGATTGACAATACATTCGGGACTCCTTATCTGATCCGGCCTATCGAGTACGGAGCTGACATCGTTATACATTCGGCAACCAAGTTCATCGGAGGACATGGAACTGCCATCGGAGGAGTCATTGTAGACAGCGGCAATTTTGACTGGGAGGCATCCGGGAAATTCCCTTCCCTAACAGAACCAAATTCAAGCTATCACGGAATCAGCTTTACGAAAGCAGCGGGCAGAGCCGCATTTGTCACAAAGATCCGTGCTATTTTGCTTAGAGATATGGGGGCAGCACTGTCTCCGTTTCATGCATTTTTGTTTCTCCAGGGATTGGAGACCTTGTCTTTGAGGGTGGAGCGGCATGTGGAAAACGCGCTGAAAACAGTGGAATTTTTGAGCCGGCATCCCCAGGTAGAAGCAGTGCATCACCCGTCTGTCACACAGGACAGAGAACAAAAGAGATTATATGAAAAATATTTTCCAAACGGAGGAGGTTCAATCTTTACATTTGAGATCAAGGGGGATGACAGGACGGCGAAAGAGTTTATCGACAATCTGGAGATCTTTTCCCTGCTGGCCAATGTGGCCGATGTGAAATCCCTGGTGATCCATCCGGCGTCCACAACCCACTCACAGCTGAATGAGGAAGAATTGAAAGAACAGGGATTAAAGCCCAATACTATCCGCCTTTCCATCGGAACGGAGAATATAGACGATATCCTTGAAGATTTGAGTGAAGCTTTTAAGGCAGTTCAAAAATAGAAAAATCTGCAGAAAACGATGTCTGCTCAGGCTTTATAAAGCCATGCAGGCATCGCTTTTTCTGTATAGACAGAGAAAATCGAACATGATAAAATTGCTTTAATGTATTACAGGAATAAAGGAGAAGCAGATGAAGATATCAGAATTACTAAAAGAAAAGGCTACCATTTCATTTGAAGTATTCCCGCCCAAGAGCAAAGAAGGGGATATTTCTTCCATCTATTATACCATTGAGGAACTGGCAAAACTTGACCCGGATTTTATCAGTGTTACATACGGAGCCGGTGGGTCTTCCAAGGGAAAGACCGTGGAGATCGCATCGGTCATTAAAAATAAGTATCAGATCGAGTCCGTAGCCCACCTAAGCTGCATCACATCCACAAAAGAAGATATTCTCACGGAATGCAGGGCATTAAAGGAGCACAATGTCGATAATATCCTGTCACTGAGGGGAGACTATCCTGTGGGAGAAGAAGAAAAATACCGGGGAATGGATCTGGAGTTTCACTATGCCAGCGAACTGAACAGATTTATCAGGGAGAATTTCGGGGAATCTTTCTGCCTTTCCGGGGCATGTTATCCGGAGGTCCATCAGGAAGCGGACTGTTTCCGGGATGATCTGGAGGCACTGAAAAAAAAGGTGGATGCAGGAGCAGAATACCTGATTACCCAGATTTTCTTTGACAACAGCTATTATTACCGGCTGGTGAAAGAAGCGAGAAAAATAGGAATCACTGTTCCGATCCTTGCAGGGATCATGCCGGTGACGAATGCAAAATCTCTTTTGCGCACGGCCAAACTGTGCGGCTGCTCCATTCCGTTCCAGCTTTCCACAATGATTGAGACTTATTACAATTATCCTGAAGCGATGAAGGAGATCGGGATCAACTATGCAGCCCACCAGATCATCGATCTGATCACGAACGGGGTGGACGGGATTCACATTTACACGATGAATAAGCCCGAAATCGCGCAGAGGATCTTCGGAAATATTCCGACGGTGTTAAAAGAGCTGAATCATGATTAAAGAAAATGCACTGAAATACTTAGGGCATACGGGGCAGCAGATCACGGATGAGATGGAAAGCCTGCTGGATGAATGTATCCGGGAGGTGAAACAGGTTTCCCAGCCCAAGGCTGTTTCCCGCAGGTTTGAACTGTTCGGAGCTCTGCCGCAGATAAAAGAATTGGGACTGTCTCTTCCCGGGGATCAGATCCGGGAGGCTTTTTTGCAGTGCAGCCACTGCCTTTTTATCGGAGCAACTCTTGGAGTCACCCTAGAGCGGAAGGTAAAATACTACGAAAAGAGCAACATGACAAAAGCGGCTGTTATGGATGCGGTGGGAAGCGCTTATCTGGAAGCTTACTGCGACGAGTATGAAGAAGGGCTGGGGTATCCAAACAGATCATACCGCCTCTGTCCGGGCTATGGTGATATTCCGCTGTCCCTCAACCGGGAGATCGCAAGAGTGCTCGATGTCGGGAAAACTCTTGGGGTCACGCTTACGCCCGATCATCTGATGATTCCCCAGAAATCCATGCTGGGTCTCATAGGTATCGGCACGCCTGAGAGGAAGAAACAGTGCGGACAGTGTGTGATGAGAGAAGACTGTGTATTTAGAAAGAGAGGCCAGAGATGTTACTAGACAGAATCGGAAAAGACTTACTCATATTTGACGGAGCCATGGGGACCCAGCTTCAGAAGGCGGGGCTCCGTGCCGGAGATATCCCTGAAGAATTAAATATTGACAGGCCGGAGCTGATCATTTCCATCCATGAAAAATATCTTGAGGCCGGAGCGGACTTTATCACGACCAATACGTTCGGATGCAATGAACTGAAAATGCAGGAGTCAAAGTACGAATACCGGGATATGCTGCGTGCCGCGGTTTCCAATGCAAATGAGGCAAGAAAAAATGCAGGACGTGAGCATGATGCCTATATCGTACTCGACATCGGTCCCATCGGACAGCTTCTGGAACCCATGGGTACCCTTACGTTTGATGAGGCCTATGACATTGTTCTTTCGCAGGTGGAAACGGTGAAGGACGATGTGGATGCAGTCCTTTTTGAGACGATGAGCGATCTGTATGAGGTGAAGGCAGGTATTCTGGCGGTGAAAGAGCATACGTCCCTGCCGGTCTTTGTGACTATGACCTTTGAGCAGAACAGGCGGACGCTGTCCGGAAATGATCCGGTCACCTTTGTAAATACGGTGCAGGGGCTGGGAGCGGATATGCTGGGTGTCAACTGTTCTTTAGGACCGGCAGAACTCGGGCCGATCATTGAAGAAATTTTAAGTGTATCTTCTGTGCCTGTGATGATCCAGCCCAACGCAGGTCTTCCGTGTCTGGAACATGGAGAGACTCATTATCATGTGACCGGCGATGAATATGCCCGGCTGATGCAGGGATATTTACAGGACGGAATTTCCGCTGCGGGAGGATGCTGTGGGACGACTCCCGAATTTATCAGGAAGTTAAAAGCCGCAGCTCCGAAAAAAGCGGCTCCGAGAAAGATTGAAAAGAAGACAAGAGTATCCAGTCAGACAAAAACCGTCACATTCGGAGACCGGGTCATTGTCTGCGGGGAACGGCTGAATCCGACGGGAAAGAAAAAATTGAAGCTGGCCCTGAAAGAAGAACGGTATGATGAACTCGTATCGGAGGCGATCAAACAGGATGAGGCGGGAGCCGATGTGCTGGATGTAAATGTGGGCCTGCCGGGCATCGACGAACCGGAGACGATGAAACATGTGGTAAAACTTCTCCAGGAAGTGATCACCCTTCCGCTTCAGATCGACAGTTCCAATGCCCGGGCCATTGAGCTGGCATGCCGGTATTACAACGGGAAACCGCTGATCAATTCTGTCAACGGAAAAGATGAAGTCATGGAAGCTGTTTTTCCTATTGTGAAAAAGTACGGGGGCGTTGTAATCGGTCTGACTTTAGATGAGGGGATTCCTCTGAAAGCAGAAGAGCGGTTTGAGATAGCACAAAAAATCATTGCGAAGGCGGCTGAATACGGCATCGGGAAAGAAGAGATCATCATCGACTGCCTGACCCTGACGGCTTCTGCACAGCAAAAGGAAGTAAAGGAAACGTTAAAAGCCATCGAGATGGTAAAGAAGCTGGGAGTCCATACTGTTTTGGGCGTCTCCAACGTCTCCTTCGGCCTTCCGAACCGTCCGCTCTTAAACCGGACATTTCTCGCACTTGCCATGCAGGCCGGACTGGATCTGCCGATCATCAATCCGCTGGACAGGGAGCTGATGGGCACCATCGATGCGTTCCATGTATTGTTTTATAAAGATATCGACAGTGAAAGCTACATCAGGAATCAGTCAAATACGGCAGAGACGAAGACAGCGGTTCAGACGGAATTCTCGCTCCATGACATTATCATCCACGGACTGAAGGAGGAAGTGGAGGCAAAGACGAGAAAAGAACTGGAAAAGAAAGAACCGCTGGAACTGATCAATGAGGTGATCATTCCTGCACTGAATGTAGTTGGAAAGGATTATGAGACCGGAAAGATCTTTCTTCCTCAGCTGATCCAGTCGGCAGAGACGACAAAGAAAGCCTTTGAGGTTGTAAAGAAGTGCTTCAGCGCCGGCGCAAACGAAGAAAAAGGACCGGTCCTTATGGCTACCGTAGAAGGAGATATTCACGATATCGGGAAAAACATTGTCAAAGTCGTTCTGGAAAGCTACGGATACCGTGTTATCGATCTGGGCAAAGATGTGAAGATTGAAAAAGTGGCGGAGGCATGGAACAAGTATCAGCCGAAAGCCATCGGTCTGAGCGCACTGATGACAACCACGGTCGTATCTATGGAAAAAACCATTCAAAGACTCAGGGAGGAAGACTGTACCTGTCCGATCTGGGTGGGAGGAGCAGTACTCACGGAAGATATTGCAAAAAATATCGGAGCCGACTACTATGCGGAGGATGCCATGGCATCTGTGGCCCTCCTGGAAAGGATTATTTAATGCCTGGAAGGGTAGAAACAGTGAAAAACACGAAAGAATATTTCAGATATGCAGTCAAAAAATCCATACCGGTATTCTTCGGATATATATTTTTGGGCATTGCTTTCGGCATCCTCATGGCAAAGACAGGATACGGGCCGTTCTGGACACTGGCTGCAAGCCTGTTTATTTATGCCGGATCTATGCAGTTTGTATTAGTGTCTTTTCTTGCAGCCGGAGCGCCCCTGGGCCTTGCGGCGCTGACAACACTGTTTATCAATGGCAGACATATGTTTTATGGTCTCTCATTCGTGGAACGTTTCCGGAAAATGGGCAGATATTATCCTTATATGGTATTCTCTCTGACAGATGAGACGTATTCGGTCCTCTGCTCCATTCCGGACGAAAAAGCAGAGGCGGAACCCAGGATCATGTTCTGGATCTCAGCGCTGGATCAGACTTATTGGGCAGCTGGTTCCCTGATTGGGGCGCTGGCCGGAGGGCTGCTTCCGTTTGATTTTAAGGGCATCGAATTCTCTATGACAGCACTGTTTTTGGTGATTTTTCTGGACCAGTGGAAAAATTCCAAAAAGCACGGGGCAGCGGCAGCAGGACTGGCCGTTTCAGTATTCTTTTTGATTCTGCTGGGACCGGACCGGTTTTTACTGCCATCGCTGCTTGTTCTTGCGGCAGTCATGTGCCTTGGTTTTATAAGAGAGGAGCAAAAGGGGGAATTGAAGGAATGATGAAGACGATTTCTATTATGGCAATAGTAGCATTTGTGACACTTTTTACGAGAGTACTTCCGTTTGTATTATTTGGAGGAAAGAAGGGTATGCCTAAAATGATCGGATATCTGGGAAAGGTACTGCCTGCGGCCATCATTGCGGCTCTTGTAGTATATTGTTTCAAGGAACTGACGATCCAGCCTGCCCTTCAAAAGCTGTGGAGTCTGTCGGCAGGAGCGGCAGTCATTCTCCTGCACCTTTGGAAAAGGAACACCCTGGTCAGCATTGCCGGGGGAACAGTGCTGTATATGCTGCTCATACGGATATAAGAGATGGAACAGCTGGAACAAATGCAGTACGTTTTGCCTGTAAGCCCCGGCTTTTTTGGGGACCCTGTGACTTGCGCAACTTGGTCAAATAGGATATAATAAGTTTGATGTGAAAAAAATAACAATTCATTAAAGAATTATGGAGGATTTATCATGTTAGTATCAGCAAAAGAGATGTTAAATAAGGCAAAAGCCGGACACTACGCTGTAGGACAGTTTAACATCAACAATCTGGAGTGGACAAAGGCAATCTTATTGGCAGCAGAAGAGACAAGATCCCCGGTGATCTTAGGTGTTTCTGAAGGTGCCGGAAAATATATGACAGGATATAAGACAGTGGTTGGAATGGTAAATGGAATGTTGGAAGAATTAAATATTTCCGTTCCGGTTGCCCTTCACTTAGACCATGGTTCTTATGAAGGATGTAATGCTTGTATCGAAGCAGGATTTTCTTCTGTTATGTTCGACGGATCACACTACCCGATCGAAGAGAATATTGAAAAAACCAAGGAATTGGTTCAGGTAACAAGAGGAAAGGGAATGTCTATCGAAGCTGAAGTAGGCTCTATCGGCGGAGAAGAAGACGGAGTTATCGGAAAAGGTGAATGTGCTGATCCTGAGGAGTGCAAGGCGGTCGCTGACTTAGGTGTTACGATGCTAGCAGCGGGAATCGGAAACATCCACGGAAAATACCCTGAAAACTGGGAAGGCTTAAGCTTCGAGACATTGGATGCGATCCAGAAGCTGACAGGAGACATGCCTTTAGTACTGCACGGTGGTACAGGAATCCCTGATGACATGATCAAAAAAGCAATAACTCTCGGAGTTGCAAAGATCAACGTAAACACGGAGTGCCAGATTGCATTTGCCGAAGCTACACGCGGATACATTGAAGCAGGCAAGGACAGAGAAGGAAAAGGATTTGACCCACGTAAATTACTCGCTCCTGGTACAGAGGCGATCAAAGACATGGTGATCACAAAGATCAAGTTATTCGGATCTGAAGGAAAAGCAGACGAATAAAAATAATATATTAGGAAAGCGCGTCTCTAAATGAGATGCGCTTTTTGTGTATGAAAAATTCCAAATTAAAGTTTCTGGCAGTATTTTCTTTGTCTCATGGATCAGGAAAAAACTGGTAAGAGCATTGGAGTTCATGGAAGACGGAACAAAGAATATTTTCCTGATCTTCAGTCTCAGCTGGTTTTTTACCATGGTATTGTTTAATGTACAATTTACTTATCCCCAAAACCGGATTCTGAAGCTCCTGTGTCTGCTTGTGCTGGCGCTGAATGTCACCTTGAATTTTATTATTATTTACTATTTGGTAGTAAATTATAAAAATATAAATGATTTTATTTAATTTATTGACAAAAAAATGTCGCCGTATTATAGTATTCCTATAAAGGAACACGAACGGAGGCGCAGAATGGAAAATGTTGAATGTCTGATGAATTTCGGACTGACCAGGCAGGAAGCGAATCTCTATGTTCTTCTGGTCTTGGAGGGAGAACTGAATGGATATGAGGCAGCGAAAAAAAGCGGCATCTCCAGGTCCAACACCTACAATGCGCTGGCAGGACTTGTGGAAAAAGGGGCCGCCTATATGTCCGAGGAAGACACTGTGAAATATCAGGCAGTGCCTGTGGAAGAGTTCTGTGACAATAAGATCCGGGACTTGAAAAAAAGCAAAAAAGAACTTGCTGCAAAACTTCCGAAACAGAGGATTAATAAGGGGGCATATCTGACCATTAAAGGGGAAAGACAGATCCTTGACAAGTTTACGAATATGCTGAGGGAGACAAAAGAACGGGTCTATGTGTCTGCTTCCAACGAAAAGCTGAACATGTTCCGGGAGTATTTTACCGATTTAGTCGGCCGCGGCATCAAAGTAGTGATCATTACCAATGAGCCTTTTGAGCTTAAAGGGACCATCATCTATCTGACGGAACATAAGAAAGAACAGATCCGCCTGATCACAGACTCTACCTATGTGCTCACGGGAGACCTTGTGGACCGGTATAATGCAGCCTGTCTGTATTCCAGCAATCATAATCTGGCAGAGGTATTCAAAGACGCTCTCGCCAATGAGATAAAACTATTAGAAATCAAGAAAGGGAATCAATAAAATGGCAAAAAAACCGTTTGTAACAAAAGAGCAATTAGATGACATCGTAAAAAAGTATCCGACACCGTTTCATTTATATGATGAAAAAGGAATCCGGGAGACTGCACGGAATTTAAATAAGGCATTTTCCTGGAACAAAGGATTTAAAGAATATTTTGCTGTAAAAGCGACACCGAACCCTACGATCTTAAAGATTTTAAAGGAAGAGGGATGCGGAACTGACTGTTCCTCACTGACAGAACTCATGATGTCTGACCGCTGCGGATTTGATGGAAGTGAGATCATGTTTTCTTCCAACGACACACCGGCTGAAGAATTTGTGCTTGCGAAAAAACTGGGAGCCACGATCAATCTGGATGACATCACTCATATTGACTTTCTGAAAGAAGCAGCGGGAATCCCGGAAGTCATTTCCTGCCGGTACAATCCGGGCGGTGTGTTCTCTCTGGGGACAGATATCATGGATAACCCTGGAGATGCCAAGTACGGCATGACCAGAGCTCAGATGACAGAGGCGTTTTTGAAACTCAAAGAACTGGGCGTCAAAGAATTCGGAATTCATTCTTTCCTGGCCAGCAACACGGTAACAAATGAATATTATCCGACCCTTGCAAAACAGCTGTTTGAACTGGCAGTGGAACTTCAGAAAGAGACCGGTGTGCACATCGGATTTATCAATCTCTCAGGCGGCGTTGGTGTCCCTTATCTTCCGGATCAGGAGGGCAATGACATCGCAGTGATCGGTGAAGGAGTACACAAGGCTTTTGATGAAGTGCTTGTCCCTGCGGGCATGGGAGATGTGAAGATCTTTACGGAACTGGGCCGCTATATGCTGGCGCCGAACGGTCATCTGGTGACAAAGGCGATCCATGAAAAGCACACCCACAAAGAATATATTGGCGTGGATGCCTGTGCGGTCAACCTGATGCGCCCGGCGATGTACGGAGCTTACCACCACATCACTGTCATGGGAAAAGAAAATGAGCCGTGTGACCACATGTATGACATCACCGGATCTCTCTGTGAAAATAACGATAAATTCGCCATCGACAGAAAGCTTCCCGAGATTGAGAACGGAGACCTGCTGGTGATCCATGACACCGGAGCACATGGTTTTGCCATGGGATATAACTATAATGGAAAATTAAAATCAGCGGAGATTTTATTGAAAGAGGACGGAAGCACGGAGATGATCAGAAGGGCTGAGACGCCGGAAGATTATTTTGCTACGATTGAAGGGTTTAACTTCTAAAATCCCATAAGATAGAAAGTGAACTGCTCCCAGACAAGTATATAACTAAAAAATATTAAATTTTCACTGCCAGTAGCTAATACTACTGGCAGTTTTTATGCTATAAACAAAAATTGTTATGTTATTAAAGTAAAATTAAAATCTCAAGAATATTTACAATTTTTTCTAAAAGCAATTTCTATCTAATATCAAACGATTTATTGGGATTTTTATATTTTTCTGAAATTATTGTATGATTTATACTGGAAAATGTCTGAAATATAAAAGCGTTGTGTTATAATGGCTATATTAATAGTTTTAATTGCTGCATTAGTTATTAAGAGGA
The DNA here is from genome assembly GCF_910574135.1 of Anaerostipes faecis. NCBI lineage: Bacteria > Bacillati > Bacillota > Clostridia > Lachnospirales > Lachnospiraceae > Anaerostipes > Anaerostipes faecis. Next base: position 32,987 of record NZ_CAJSYK010000011.1, read on the forward strand.
GAGTGATAAATTTAATTATGAAAGCTCAATAAAATAACTAGTAGGGATAGATTTTTAACGCAATAAGGAGAAGAAGCCTATGAAGAAATTATTACATTTATTGTTTTGCTTATCACTAATATTTAGTTTTTCTGTGACTGTGCAGGCTGAGGATAGTAATAAAATTTATTATGCAGATAAAATACCAGATTATATGCTTCCATTAAGTGAAATTGAATTTGTTAACAAGGGGTATAGTTCCTACGGTATATACATGGGGAAAGCATAAAAACACAATAGCAATCTCAAATGGAGTTGTCATGGGAGCAGGACGAGGCACAACTTTTACTGATAAAATTGGACAAAAAAACTGGAAATTGAGAAAAGGTGACGTGGCGACAAAGGCAAAATATGATAATGTCAGATTCGGATTAGATGTAACAGTTGAAGCAAATCATAAAAAGACGAAAAAGAAAGTCAGAAAAATATTAAAAAAACATGATATTGGAGGAATGCCGGATGCAGTGGTTGATATCTGGAAAACTGGGTGTTCTTATTGGGGATATACTTATAGTGCCAGTACATCAATTAATAAAGTGACGATTGCCCATGCAGCGATTTACTAAGGGTTTAAAAATAGTTCCGGCATTAGTACTGATTATTTTACTAACCGGCTGCCAGAAACATCAGCCGTCAAAAAATAATCCGGAGGATGAGCTGGCAATTTCAATCATGACAACCAGGAACGGACAAAAGGCAGGTACATTTGAGAGTGATATTTATCTGTTTGACATAAAAACTGCGAAAACAAAAAAGATAGCGACAGTTCCGTATACCTCTCAATATCCGCTTTCTGTATATGATCCTCAGAAAAAGCTGCTCTATTATTCATCCAGGTTAAAAGGGACACATGAGGATGAAGTCTTTGTATATGACTGCAGGACAAAGGAAACAAGGCAGCTGACCGACTGGTGTGATGTCCTGAATTATATGTTTATCAAAGAAGATAAGCTGTATCTTGCTGCAATGGATACGAAAAAAACAATCATTACATCATACTGGTGTGACAGAGAGACAGGAAAGCCAACAGATTTAACATGGGATCACGATCTCTTTGTGGATTACGTGACATACAATCCTTTGACAAAGGGTTTGTACTGTAATCTTTATTCCGACAGAGAATCATATAAAAGGCTCAATGAACCTGAAAATGGGATCAGACAAAGATTCTATCAAATCAAACCGGATGGATCTTTCAGACTGATCACAGAAGAGAAAAGGAAGATCATTGGTTCTCTTGTGGCAAACAGCCGAAAGATGCTCTACATAAGGAAAAATACAAGCGTGCCCAATGTTCCCGAAATGAAAGGCTTAAAAGAACAGATCATAGAAGTGGTGTCCTATAATTTTCAGTCAAAAAAGAAAACGGTTTTATCAGAGAAAGATAAATCATTGTACCGGATGGGTTTTATCTACCTGGACAAGAAGGGAACGACTCTCTATGGGCTGAAAAAGGGGCTGGGACTGGGAGATCCCGATAAACTGGTATCCTATGATCTGAAAACTCACAAAGAAAAAATTTTGTTTCAATATCCCGGCACAGAAGGTGCCATCAATAATGCATGTGTCGTAAAAAAATAAAAGGCTTGCAGGAGGTGTATGAATGTTAAAGAGAAAATTATTATGGTGTTTAGTAATCTCCTGTTTTCTTCTGCTGATGTTTGGTACCGGCAGTCAGGCAAGGGGACGAGAACAAATAATAGAATCAACCGAGATACCTGAACCAATGCAGCCGGGCAGTGAGATTGTGTTTGTAGACAGCAGTCATTATAAAATTTTAAAAGGGGGACTTCCGCCCAAAAAACTGAGAGAAGAAGATAAAAATCTTTCAAAAGACTCGGAGTTAGAAGAAGGACTTGTGATCAGAGAAGAATATCCAGTTCCCAAAAAAGGGGTAAAAGTAACTTATGCAGATGATGGATACATTAACCGGATTTTATATCATGGAGAGGACTACGAAGGTTCCGATCATGTAGAAATAAACAATGTTGATATAGGAGAGATATTTTCAAAATGGACTGCTCCTGTTCTTTTGTTTTTCTTTGAGAAGGTATAGTCATCGGCCGTTATTCACTCTGTCAGAGCCGTTAATCACTGGAAAAGCATTTACATCATAAAAACCTCCTGTTATATTTGCGTCATAAAAGAAACCGGATGAAAAGCAAAGACAGGAGGTTTTTATGGGTACATATCGAAGATTTGCATTTAAAGATGGAGTTTATATTAATAAAAATGCAGGGCGGGAATTTGATGAGGGAATCAAAGATTTGTTTCCGGATGTGTCGGCAGTGTGTCATAATTTTAGCTTTTCTCAGATAGAAAAAACAATTTTTTATACACTGTCAAACTTTTCTGATAATCCGGAAGCCGCAGCAGCGAATCTGCATAACCTTTCTCTTGCAGTTGCACATTTAGATCAAAACTCGGATGCCTATCTAAATTCAATAGAATTGATAAAAATTATTGCAGTTAGCCTTGAGCCTCAAAGTCCGGAACAGGCGGAGAGCCTATGTGATTGTTTGAATAAGCTTCTGTATATCTTAAACAGTGCTCCTGAAAATCTCAGGTATGGAAACAGCAGGTGGAATTCTTCCATCGGAGAGGAGTTTGACCCGCAGTTCTGGTGTTATGTGAATAATGAGGGTAATCTTCTTTCTTCAGATACCGGAATACAGGATTCAGAGGATATTCAATTACCGGATGATCCCATAGAGGAAGGATTTTATCTCTATGATGAGGAAGAAGGATCGGTATTAGATTATATTATTGAGCAAGTAAAACCTGAGTCCCAGATCAGTATTTATACTGCATTAAATGAACTGTATGATAAACCGTTTATTTATTCTTCTTCTAATCTGGGAGAAGAGTTTTATCCGTCAACACATTCTAAGATCAAGCCATCTGACAAGCCGATCTATCACTGGGGAGTGACAAAACGTGATTCCCAAGGGACAGAATTAGAATGGGGATGGAAAAAGCTGTAATCTATGAATTAAAAATTTGGTGATGCGGAACTGATTGACAATACGGGACTCCATGTGTAAGATTAACTCGTTACAGAGAAAGAAGTATTTTTGTAAAAAGAGAGGTCATCATGGGTCATATTCCTGTCTACGGAATGGAACATACATTTTTGGATGAAAAAACCGGGCTCCTGTATCGGAATTCCCGGTTCAAAGAGACGGCGTCTATCCATACTCACACCTTTTATGAATTTTTTATCGTCGCAGAAGGGAGTGCCCTGCACCTTGTCAATGATTCCATCCAGACGATCACACAGGGGGATCTTGTCTTTATACGGCCGAAAGATACCCACAGCTATCAGTTCTACTATTCGGATGACTTCCGTATTATAAATATCGGATTCAGTGAACAGCTGCTGCAGAATATACGGTTATTTCTGGATCACACGGCCATGCTCCGGACGCTGACGGAGTCGGAGCTGCCGCCGTGTGTCCGCTTAGATAAATCCGGCAGGGAGGAAATCAGTGTGCGGTTTGAGGAGATCGGCGCCCTCATGGACACACCAAAGATCCAAAAGACCGTATTTTATGCGAAATGCTGTCTTGCAGACGTATTCACAAGGTATTTCTTTTCCTATGACACGGAGGAGATTCCCACAGTCAGCTGTCCTTCCTGGTTTCAGCCCATGCTGAACGAGATGCAGAAATTTGATAACCTGAGGATCGGGTTTTCGAAAATGATCGAATTGTCCTCATGTTCTTCCAATCATCTGTGCAGAGTCTTTAAGTCTGTTATGTCCGTGACTCCAACTGAGTATATCAACAATAAGCGTCTGGAATATTCGGTTTATCTTCTCACACAGACCTCCAAAGAGATCATAGAGATCAGCATGCTGTGCGGCTTTTCTTCCCTGAGTCATTTTTATCATCTGTTTAAAAAGAAATACCAGTGTCCGCCGTCCAGGTTCCGGAAAATGAACGGGAATTACATTCAGGATTCCAGTCCTAAAACAACAGGAACGGATTTGTAGCCCACACCCATTCTGTCGATTCCCATATCGATCAGCTGTAAGAAATGTTCTCTTGTGCGGATGCATCCGCTTCCCTTGATCTTACACTTCTCACCTACTTCGTCCATCATGAGCTGTATGACATCCGGCGCCGCTCCCCGCAGTTCATATCCGGTGAGGAAACCTGTACTTGTCTTTACAAAATCTGCACCTGCCTCCATACAGCAGCGGCAGGTTTTTTTGATCTGTTCTTCTGTGAGAGCATCAGTCTCAAAGATCACTTTTAATTCCTTGCCGTATTTGTGTGCGGTATCGGCACAGGCTTTCAGGTCCGCAGTGACCTTTTCATATTCTCCTGAGCGGATCAGGCCAAAGTTTGCCACAACATCGATCTCCGTCACGGTATCGTATCCGGCCGCGATCTCGACCTGTGCGGTTTTGGATTCGGTAGCGCTGGTTCCGAAAGGAAAATCCGTGACCGGACAGAGGCCCGTTTCAGTGCCTTCCACATACGGGGTACAAAGTTCAATATAACCCGGATTGATGCAGATGGTGGCACATCCTAATTTCACTCCGTCTTTTGTCAGTTCTATGATATCTTTTTCATAGTATATCTCCTGTATTTTCATTGTTTATCACTGTAATTGCAATATATCATCATTTCAGGTGCATTTCTTGTCTTATAAAATCATTATATTGTAATATATTGATATGATGAGGCGGCTTTCCTGTTTCTGGAACAACTTAAGAACTTCTTCATATGTGGAAAGCTTTTGGCATAGCTTTCAGGCTTGCGGATGTGCTACAATTTTAATAAGCTTCAGTAGAAGGAGAGAGGACATTGTTGACAGAGAGACAGTTGCAATTAGTAAAATACCTTCAGGAATGTGACGGTTATACGACGGCGGGAAAACTGGCAGAGGTGTTTCATGTCAGCAGCAGATCGATCCGCAACGATCTGGATGCGGTTCAATATTATTTGAAAGGACTGCCGGTGGAAATCGAACGCACACCTAGGCTCGGTGTCCGTCTCATTGTCAAAAAGGGATTTGATATCACAAGCCTTTATTTCAGCAATGAGATCAAAGTCTATTCCAGGGAAGAGAGAGTGGTCATCATCACTGTGCTGCTGATGATCTCAGAGAAAGTGACCATCGAGCAGCTGGCCGAGAAGCTTCAGGTCAGCAAGAACACGGTTGTACAGGATCTGAGGCCGGCAGAAGAGTTTTTGAAAAAGCACGAAGTGCGGCTCATCAAAAAGTCCTACTACGGGATGTCCCTGAAAGGTGACGAAGAACAGATACGGAATACATTGTTTAATCTATACATAAAGACGGTCAGTGAGGGCTCCCTGAACATTCTTCCTATTCTGAAAGAGTATGGGGCAGCGGACCCGGATGAAGGGATGCGCATGATCCGGAGAGTGGAGGCAGCCATGGGCATCCGGTTTGCGGATGAATCCATCGGGGAACTGGAAAGCATGATTCTTGCGTCACTGTGCCGGATTCGGTGGGGGTTTCATGTCCGGGGAGGCAGCTTGGACGACGCGGACGGCATTTACAGAGAAGCGATCCTTTCCGGACTCCCCGGTTTTCAGGTGACAAAAGGGGATCTGGACTATTTTGTCATGCTGTTCCAGAGTACGAAACGGATGGACGGGGAGAGTCTTGAAAATTGGGATGAGGACGGCAGGGTGAGGCAGGCCACAGAGCAGCTGATCCGGAAGTTTTGCAGTGATTTAAAGATCAGCAGTGAGATTGACCCGGAGATTCAAAGACAGATTATGATGCATTTAAAAGTGGCGGTGTTCCGGCTGAAAAATAAAATAAAGATCAAGAATCCTCTGCTGGAGGATATAAAGTATTCCCATTCCTTTATGTATGAGCTGACGGAACGGCTGCTCAAAGGGCAGGAAGAGATGCTGGGCGTGGTATTTCCCGACGCTGAGATCGCTTATACGACCATGTATTTTGAAGTGCTGTTCCAGGAAAACTTCAGCCTGAATCTGTCACCGGAGGTCGTGCTCGTCTGCGGGGGAGGCACGGCGACAGCAGTGCTGTTAAAACAGCGGATTTCAAAATATTTTCCGGAACTCCGGGTCAGAAAAATCTGCAGGGTCAGCGATGTGGAGGAGGAAACTGAAAGAAGCCGGCCGGACTTTATCATCAGCACAGTTCCGCTGAGTCTTAAAAATCAGCAGGTCATTCACGTAAATCCACTCTTAAATTCTCCTGATATTGACCGGGTGAAAAATATTATTTCCGTCCTCGCATACAACAGAAAGAACCAGTATCTGGTCCACAGAATCCACCAGACGATGCAGAGGGGGATCGGGGACCTTTTAAAAGAAGAATACTGCCGGTTTGATGCAGAAACAGATGACTGGAAGGAGGCCATCGCCATGGCCTGTAAGCCGCTGATCAAAAACGGCCTTGTGAAGCCGGAGTATGTGGAAGAGATGATCCACATTGTACAGAACCTGGGGAACTATATGGTATTTATTCCGGAGATTGCTTTCGTCCACGGGAGGAAAGACAATGTCCGGGAAAACTGCATCAGCCTGATGAAGCTAAAACATCCCATTGATTTTGGGAGCAAGGCAAAGGTAGATGTGAAAGTCATCATTGTCCTCGGAAATATCACCGAGAACGAGAATCTGGCAGATTTGGTCCGGATTCTGGCGTGGGAGAACAACATGGAAAGAATTAAGCATATCAGTTCTTATGAGGAACTTCTTTCTCTTAGATCTGAAGAGGGAGGCGGCAGCCTATGATTTGTGCCGAAATCTTGGAGGAAGTCAGTGAATATACACAGGCTATCAGAAAAAGCTGTGAGATACTCGAGCGGTATGGCATGGTGACCGGGGAATATTACCGGGGGATCATTGACAATATCGGAGAATACGGTGGATATTTCTATCTGGGGGAAGGGGTGTGCATGCCCCACGCAAAACCGGAGACGGGTGTTTTGTCCACGGGACTGTGCATCATAAAACTAAACACACCGGTGGATTTTGAAGGGAAGAAAGTCCGCATTTTTTTTACGCTGGCGGCCAGGGATGAGGCGGCCCATTTTGTACTGATGAAGCAGATCGCTGGCATCTGTTCGGAAAAGCAGAGCCTGAAAAAGATGCTGGAATGCAGAAGCAGTGAGGAAATGCTTATGATGATGGAGAAAGAACAATGAAAAGGATCATGACAGTCTGCGGCACCGGCCTCGGGTCAAGCTTCCTGGTGGAAATGAATATACAGAAGATCCTGAGAGAGCTTGGGAAAGAGCAGGAGTTTGAGACATGCCATTCCTCAGTATATGAGATGAGTGCCATGGACGCAGACTATTTTATCGTGGCAAACGATTTAAAGGACAGTATTCCTCCTGTGGAACATTTGATCGTACTGGAATCCCTGATTGACGAAGATGAATTGAGAGAGAAACTGACAACGTTCTTGTCTTAAAGATAAAAGAGGGATATATATATGTTAAAAATGCTGAGAGACCTGGTACTGGAACCGTCCATCGTGGTCGGAGGCATCGTCTTTTTAGGTCTGGTGCTGCAGAGAAAAAGTCTGGAGGCCACGGTAAAGGGAACTCTTAAATCGGTCATAGGGTTTATGGTTATCCGGATCGGGGGAAATATCATCACAGAAAGTGTGGAACCTTTTGGAAGGATGTTTCAGTACGGATTTCATGTATCCGGAGTGATCCTGAGTGTGGAAGGAGCCGCGGGAATTGCCGTGGGCAAGTACGGAATGGAGATTTCCGTTGTCATGCTGCTTGGGATGACAGTCAACCTGATTCTGGCCAGGATCACCAGATTCCGCTATGTGTTCGTGACCGGGCATCAGACGTTATTCATGGCAGGCATGATCGTCGTATGTATGAAAGGCGCGGGGATCAGCGGATGGATTTTTTATGCCATCGGAGCCCTGGCTCTTGGGATTCTGATGGTATTTTCGCCTGCCATCCTGCAGAAATATACGAGGCAGATCTGTAAAAACGACTCGGTGGCTTTGGGACATTTCGGAGGAAGCGCTTATTTTCTGTCTGCGTGGCTGGGAGGAATATACGGAGAAAATTCAAAGTCCACAGAAGAGATGCGCATTCCGAAAAAACTGGCGTTTCTGCGGGATTCTTCGGTTACCGTATCCATTACGATGATTGCCATGTATGTGGTGGCGGCTCTGGCCTGCGGCAGTGAATTTGTAGAACAGAATCTGTCAGAAGGAAAAGATTATCTGGTCTATGCCATCGTCCAGGGGCTGACCTTTGCCGTGGGATTTACTGTGGTCATCACCGGTGTGCGCTGGTTTATTAATGAGATCGTGCCCGCGGTGAAGGGGATTGCGGATAACTGGATTCCCAATGCCAAACCGGCAGTGGACAGCCCCGTCGTCTTTCCGTATGCACCCAATGCCCTGATTGTGGGATTCATCTCGTCTTTTTTGGGAGGGCTTATTTCCCTCGGTATTATGATCGCATGTAATCTCACCGTGATCCTTCCGGGGGTCGTTCCGCATTTTTTCTGCGGCGCCACGGCAGGAGTCTATGGAAATTCCACGGGAGGAAGAAGGGGAGCCATTCTGGGCGGTTTCCTAAACGGAGTGCTGATTTCTTTTCTGCCGGTGATTTTTCTGCCGCATTTGGGGGAACTGGCAAACGCCTCTGTCACATTTCCGGATGCGGATATGGGCTTTGCGGGAGTGTTTCTGGGAGACTGGCTGAATCGGATCGGAAGCTACGGGACTCTGACGATCCTGATCGGCATTGTAATCATCATGATCCTGATCCCCGAAATGATGGATGACATGGAAGAAAACCAGGACGAATGGTTTACATTTGACACCGATGAGATCTTAAAAGAATCAAAAATGACGAATAAGAAATAACAGGGAAAAGCGGGGATCTGCGTTGGGCAGGTTCCCGCTTTTCCGCATTTCAGGAAATTAATTGGTATGGCGGCAGTTTTCTTATGCCGGTAGACTATACTTATCAGATAACAGAAAAGGAGGAAAGTATTATGTTAATTTCAGCAATCTTAGTCGCGCTGATCGCCATTGGAAGCCAGTGGTGGTTCAGCCACACAATCACCCGTACATGGCTGTATCCAATCTGGGCGGGATTCCTTGTAGCGGTAGCTATGGGAGAACCGGTCCTCGGAATGAAGGCCGCAGCCTATATCCAGCTCACATACCTTGGATGGATCACAGCCGGAGGTACCATGCCGGGCAACCTGATGGTAGCGGGAGTGTTCGGAACGGCGCTGACCATCATTTCCGGGGCATCACCGAATCTGGCACCAACCTTTGCGGTGCCGTTCAGCCTGCTGGGAATTCTGATCAACCAGGCCTACATGACCATCAACAGTTTTTGGGTACATAAGGCAGATCAGTACTTGGAGAAAGGAAATATCCGCGGATTAAGGCTTATGAACTACCTGCCGTCCGGAATCACTGCCACAGTTCTCTACGGAATTCCGGCATTTGCCCTCGTGTATTTCGGAGGAGATTTTGCAACCAACGCCTTAAAGGCAATACCGGAGCCGATGATCGCAGCGTTAAATGTGGTTGGGGCACTGATGCCGGCACTTGGAATCGCAATGCTGTTAAGCTTTCTCGGCAAAAAGAAAATCGTGGCATTCTTTTTTATCGGTTACTTCCTGACCATCTACGCAAAAGTTGATACCATGGCGGTGACTGTATTTGCGGCGGCTGTAGCAGTCCTGATCTATCTCTTTACGGGAAAATCAGAACAGGCCGCAGAGGCGGAACAAATCGAAACAGTCTCCCCGGAGGAGACCGATGTGCAGACCGGCGGCAAAAAACTTTTAAAAAAAGATCTGGTCAAACATTTTCTTCTCGGATATTCCAGCGAGACCTGTTATAACTACGAGCGTCTCCAGGCACTGGGTACGACCAATGCCATGGTGCCGATTGTAAGAAGGCTCTATGAGACAAAAGAACAACAGGCAAAAGCGTTAAAGAAGTATATGGTATTTTTCAACACGGAACCTTCATGGATTGGAACCGTTATTCACGGAGTTACAGCATCCATGGAAGAACAGTCTGCCAACGGAGCAGACATTGACGCAGAAGACATCAATGCGGTTCGTACAGGATTAATGGGACCGATGGCGGGAATCGGGGACACAGTTTCCCAGGGTATCGCTTATCCGATCTTAGCCGGAATCGCCTGCAGCCTGGCGCTGGCCGGAAATGTAGCCGGACCGATCCTGTTTGAGGTTGCGTACAAAATTCTGATGATCGGTATGGGATATGCCATGTATATGATGGGATATAAGCAGGGAAAAAGTGCCATCGTAAAAATCTTAAGTGCAGGAACTTTAAACAGAATCACTGAAGCATTCAGTATCGTCGGACTGATGGTTGTCGGAAATATGGCGGCTACCAGAGTTAATATCAAGACTCCGATCGCATTTAAAGTCGGGGAAGTAGGAATCAATCTTCAAAATATCTTAAATTCTCTGCTGCCTGGAATGCTGCCTCTGATCGCGACGCTGCTTGTGTGGAAGCTCCTGAGCAAGAAGGTGAAGCCGACCTATATCATCGTTATCATCTTTGTAGTAGGCGTTATCACTTCACTGATCGGCCTGCTGGCCGTGGCATCATAGCAGACGGAGGAATGAGACATGGTTGGAGTTTTATTAATCAGTCACGGACTGCTCTGCCGGGGACTTGCTGACAGTGTCTCCATGGTAGCAGGAAACATAGAACAGTCAGAATGTATTTCCCTGAAGCCGGGCCAGGACCCCGGAGAGTTTAAGGAAAAGGTGAGGCAGGCAGTGGAAGAACTGGACACCGGCATGGGGGTCCTTGTGCTGACGGACCTTTTAGGAGGGACTCCGTTTAACAGCATCGCCATGCTGTGCCAGGAATATCCGGCAGCAGTCATCACCGGAGCCAATATGGCCATGGGGATTGCCGCAGCGCTTCAGAGGGAGGAGGACACGACGCTCTCAGAACTTGCAGAGATCTGTGAACAGGCGGGACATGATGGCATAAAGAGGCTCGACATTCAGGAGAAAGGAACGGCGTGAAGATGAAAGCAGTGAGACTAAATAAAATCGGAGATTTCCGGATGGAAGAAGTGCCCCTTCCGGAGATAAAGGGAGAAGAACTCCTCGTGAAGGTGGAGGCCTGCGGGATCTGCGGCTCCGATCTTCCCAGGGTGTTTGAGCTGGGAGCACATGTTCACCCTATCACCATAGGACATGAGTTCGCGGGGACGATCGTAAAAGCAGCAAGGGAAGAGGACCAGGAACTGGTAGGGAAGACGGCGGCCGTCTTCCCGCTCATCCCATGCGGAGAGTGTGAATTTTGTAAAACTGGGCACTATGCTCAGTGTGCGAATTATAACTACCTGGGGTCCAGGTGTGACGGCGGATTTGCGGAGTACTGCGTCATCCCGTCCCGCTGGAATCTGGTATTTTCAGAAAACCCCGAAGTTACAAAGGAAGAACTGAGTCTGGTGGAACCGGCCACAGTGGCACAGCATGCGGTGAGAAGATCAGGGATCAAAGCCGGACAGACCATTGCTGTCTTCGGGGCAGGTCCCATCGGTATCATGGCGGCCCGATGGGCAGAACTTTTCGGCGCCGGGAAAGTGGTCTTGTTTGATATAAATGAAGAAAAAATTGAATTTGCCAGAGAGCGGGGACTGACCATCTTAAATTCTATGGAAGAAGATCCGGGAGACGGACTCGCAAGAGTGCTGGGAACGGATCATGTGGATGCAGTCATCGAGGGAACCGGGACTTCTGCAGCCCTTAACCAGTCAGTGGAGATCGTAAGAACTTTCGGACGGATCGCCATGCTCGGAAATCCCCACAGGGATACTTCTTTAAAGCTTAAGAATCACAGCAGCATCCTGAGAAAAGAAGTCGATATCGCAGGCGTGTGGAATTCCTATTACGCACAGATGCCTCTCAATGAATGGCAGTATACGGCAGAGATGATCGACGCGGGCAGACTCAAGGTGAATGACCTGATCACCCATACGTCCGATCTGGAACATTTGAGTGAGCTGTTTGAGCAGATTTATCATAAAGAAATCACGATCTGCAAGGCAATTTACAGCTCTAAGGCCTGAGAGAAAGGGGACAATTTTATGAAAGAGAAGTTTTCTGTCTCCCTGATGTGTATGGATTTTCTGAATGTCGGGGAACAGCTTAACATATTAAATGACTGGGTGGGAATGTACCACGTGGACATCATGGACGGTCATTACTGCAAAAATATCACCCTGTCACCGGATCTGGTGAAGAGTTTTAAGAAGGTCTCCAAAGTTCCGCTGGACGTACATCTGATGACGACCAATCCGGAGGACTGGATTGACCCGGTGGCAGAGGCAGGTGCGGATATCATATCTCTGCACGCTGAGACGATCAACGGGCAGGCATTCCGGCTGTACAACAGGATTGAGGAACTGGGATTAAAAGCAGGGCTTGTTTTAAACCCGGCAACTCCTCTTTCTGAGGCGGCTCATTACCTGAACCGGATTGACCTGCTGACCATCATGACCGTGGATGTTGGCTTCGCCGGGCAGCCGTTTATCGAAGAAATGCTCGTCAAGATCCGGGAGGCAAAGCGGATAAGGGAAGAAAAGGGATACCACTATCAGATACAGATCGACGGGTCCTGCAAGTCTTCTACGTTTAAAAAACTCACCGAGGCAGGTGCGGACATTTTGATTCTCGGAAGCTCCGGGCTGTTCGGACTGGACAAAGACCTGAAAACAGCCTGTGTGAAAATGACGGAAAGTTATAAAGCAGCTCTGGAGTGACAGGGAGGATAAAGTGGAATATAAAGATTTTAAAGAATTGATTCTGGGAGAACTTGACCAGTCACTGGCAGCGGTAGACGGACAGGAGGTCCGGGCACTGACGGAGATGATACTTCATGCGGAAAAGATATTTGTCACAGGTGTCGGAAGAGTCTTCATGATGATGGAAGCTTTTGCCAAGAGGCTGAATCATCTGGGTATCGATGCATTTTGTGTGGGAGATGTGAATGAGCCCGCGATCACCGAGAAAGACGTGTTAATCGCCGGTTCCGGCTCAGGAGAGAGTCTGATTCCTCTGGGACTTGTGAAAAAGGCAAAACAGTTCGGCGCGTCGGTGATCCATATCGGTTCCAATGCGGAAAGCTCCATGGCTCCCTATGAGGATCTGTTCGTGAGGATTCCGTGCAGGACAAAGCTTGGCCTGCCGGACGAGATCGAGTCCGCACAGATCATGAGCAGCCTGTTTGAGCAGAGTCTTCTTTTGCTCTTGGATGCGGCGGCGCTGATGATCATGCAGGAAGAGCAAATTGACGACGTGGATTCTCTGTGGGAGAAGCACGCAAATCTGGAATAGGAGGATACAAAGATGGAACAATTATTGCTTGCAAGGGTAGATGACCGGCTGATTCACGGACAGGTGATGACCGCGTGGATGAAGCTTCTGCCTGCAAAAGAAATATTAATCGCAGATGATAAGGTGGCAAAGGACCCGTTTATGACACAGGTGCTCACCATGGCGGCTCCGGCAGGGGTAAAGGTGAAAGTCTATTCTGTAGAGGAGGCGGCAAAAGCGCTGAAAGACGGTCTGAAAGTCCCATCCATCATACTGGCAAAGACACCGCTGACCTATGAAAAGATCGTGGACCTGGGGGCTCATATTCCTGAGATCAACATCGGAGGCATGGGAATCAGCGGCGAACGAAAGACTTTGTATAAAAATATTGCAGCTGATCCGCAGGAACGGGATGCCATCAGAAAGTTTCTGGATCAGGGAATCCAGGTGAAGATTCAGGTGATTCCTGCCGACAAGGTTGTGGATGTTGCCGGTCTCTTATAGAATGGGGGATACAGGGATGAAAGCTATGAGACTTCATGAAATAGGGAAATTTACACTGGACGAAGTGGAAGTTCCAAAGCCGCAGGGACACGAGATCCTTGTGAAGGTGGAAGCCTGCGGGATATGCGGCTCCGACATTCCCAGAGTCTATGAGCTGGGAACAAAGGTTTATCCGGTTACCCTCGGACATGAATACGTGGGCACGGTTGTGAGTGCCGGAAGTGAGGAGGATCAGGAACTTATTGGGAAAACCGGAGCAGTCTATCCGGTGGTTCCGTGCATGGAATGCCCCAGCTGCCGGATCGGCCAGTATGCCCAGTGTGAGAGCTACAAGAATTTGGGTTCCAGAACGGACGGCGGCTTTGCCGAGTACTGTCTGCTACCTTCGAGGAAACACCTTATATTCCCTGAAAATACAAAGGTATCTGCCGAACAGCTGGCTCTTGTGGAGCCTGCCTGTGTGGCCCTCCATGCGATTCGCAAGGGGGAGATCAAAGGCGGAGATACGGCAGTGATCTTCGGTGCAGGGCCCATCGGCATCCTGACGGCCCGCTGGTGCGGACTGTTCGGCATCCAGGCCGTATTGGTGGAGATCAGTGAGGAAAAAACAGAGTTTGCCAGGGAAAAAGGACTGGAAGTCATAAGTCCTGCGGACGGAGAGATACCGGAACAGATCCGGGCAATGACCGGAGGACACATGGCGGACGCGGTTATCGAAGGGACCGGAAGTTCTCCGGCGTGGAATCAGGCAGTGGAATGTTTAAAACCTTTTGGAATGCTGGTGCTTCTTGGAAATCCTCATCAGGACACAGTGCTCAAACTTGACAGCCACAGCCAGATACTGAGGAAAGAGTTACGGCTTACCGGGGTGTGGAATAATTACTATAATGACCTTCCGTTCAACGAATGGCAGTATACCGCGGACAGGATCGCCGATAAAAGTCTGAAAGTAGACGACCTGATCACCCACAGCGCCGATCTTGAACACCTGAAGGAATTGTTTGACCAGATATATAACAGAGAAATAACCATATGCAAGGCCGTCTGCCGGCCTTAAAAATAAAAGTCTGTATCACTCCTATAGTCGGAGGAGGATACAGACTTTTTCATTTCAGTAGGAAAGTTCTGCGACCTTCCCCATGAAATAAAAACGCTCTGCAGGTTGTGCACAGATGCGTAAGGAAATCATTTGACTACGTCAAATCGCATCTGGCACGCAAAGTTTAAAAGCCCCTCAAAGATTGAGATTATTCATAAAATCGGAAAAACGAAACATACTGATGAAAAGTAAAAAACAAACAATGGAGATAAACACATGAATTTGTATGACATTATGGGGCCGGTTATGGTAGGCCCGTCCAGTTCCCACACGGCAGGAGCTGTCAGGATTGGCCTGATTTCCAGGAAGCTTTTAGGAGAGAAAGTTCAAAAGGCCGAGATTTTATTTCACGGTTCCTTTTTTGCCACCGGTACCGGACACGGCACAGACCGGGCAGTCATCGCGGGACTTTTGGGAATGGCACAGGATGACCTGAGGATTCCGAAAAGCCTTGAGCTGGCCCGGAAACAGGGAATGGAATGGACGTTTGGAAGAGCGCACTTGAAAGATGTTCATCCAAACAGTGTAAAGCTGTGCCTCACAGGAGAAAGCGGAAGAAAACTTGAAATCGTGGCGAGCTCTCCCGGAGGCGGAAGAGTGGAGATCTGTCAGATGGATGGTCTTTACACGTCTTTTTCCGGTGATATGCCTGTACTGATCGTTCACAACCAGGACAGCCCCGGACATGTGTCTGCGGCTGCATCTCTGCTTGCAGACGCAGGAATAAATATAGCGTCCATGCGGCTCTCCAGGGATCGGAGAAACGGCAGTGCGGTCATGGTGCTGGAATGTGATCAAGAGATACCGGAAAAAACGGTGAGACAGATCGAAAAGATGAAAGGAATCCAAAAAGCCGCCAGTCTGGCGGGCATGGATTGAGGTGAAGGAACATGGGCTTTGGATCGATGGCGGATATGGAAAAGGCGGCAGCAGCTGCGGGGATTCCTCTCTGGAAAGCGGTCATGGAGGAAGACATGAAAGAGCGCAGTGTATCAATGCAGGAGACAATGGATAAGATGAGGGAGCGTTATCATGCCATGAAACAGGCAGATGAGGACTATGAGGAGAATTTAAAATCTTTCAGCGGCCTGTCCGGCGGTGACGGTGCAAACATGCATCGGTTTGTCCGGGAAGGAGAAGCCGTCTCCGGCGGCTTTATGGGGATGGTCGTCACAAGAGCATTGAAAATGGGAGAATCCAACGCCTGCATGAAACGGATTGTGGCCGCGCCCACGGCAGGAGCCTGCGGCGTGGTGCCGGCAGTCTTTCTGACGTATGAACAGTTTTATCGGATACCGGAAAGAACGATGATCGAGGGGCTTTTCATGGCCGCTGGAGCCGGTCAGGTCATTGCCCGCAGAGCCAGTATTTCCGGTGCACAGGGCGGCTGCCAGGCGGAGGTTGGGACCGCGTCTGCTATGTGCGCGGCGGCGCTGACCTCCATTCGGGGAGGAAGTAATGAACAGATCCTTTCGGCAGGAGCATTTGCCATGAAAAGCCTGCTCGGACTGGTCTGCGATCCCCTGGGAGGACTGGTGGAAATACCGTGCATCAGAAGAAATGTGGCGGGAGCCGTCAGCGCAGTGGCCTGTTCGGACATGGCGATGGCTGGAATTCTTACGAGAGTGCCATTTGACGAGGTGATCGATGCCATGGGAGAAATCGGAGAAATGATGCCGGGAGGACTCAAAGAGACAAGCCAGGCAGGGCTTGCCGTCACAGAGACCGGAAAAAGGGTCGCTCTCGATCTGGCCCAGAGGAATCAGACTCCCCAATGTTAAAAAAATACCCGGCCTGTAAATGTTAAGGCCGGGTATAAGTATCTTTATTTTAATTTAGTAACGGTTCTGGCTGTTGCACATCTTGATCTTTTCTTCCACAACAGCTGCCATTGCTTCTTTTGCTTCCTTTGTGTAAATCCTTGGATCGTTGGCATCCGGATTTTCAACCAGGGTCTTTCTCAGTTCCCGAGAGTAAGGAATTTTTAATTCCGTAGCAATGTTGACCTTACAGATTCCAAGCTCGATCGCACGTCTTACAGCGTCGCCCGGGACACCGGATGCACCGTGGAGCACAAGCGGTATAGATACTTCCTCACGAATCTCTGCCAGACGGTCGAAGTCAAGCTTTGGCTCCTCTTTATATAAACCGTGGGCGGTACCGATGGCTACAGCCAGGGAATCAATGCCCGTGCGGGCTACATAGTCGGCAGCCTGTGCAGGATTTGTGTACATGGAGTCCTTTTCGTCTACCACAAGGTCATCCTCGCGTCCGCCTAAACGTCCGAGTTCTCCCTCTACGGTAACATCATGGAGATGAGCATAAGCCACGACTTTCTTTACTTTTTCTATATTCTCTTCATATGGAAGGCTGGAAGCGTCGATCATAACAGATTTTGTGCCAAGGTCGATGGATTCTTTGATACCGTCAAATTTTTCATGGTGGTCCAGGTGAAGTGCCACCGGAACATTATATTTTTTAGCAGTTGTCTCGACGATCGCCTGAAGATAATCACGGTTTGCATAAGAAAATGTACCCGGAGTGCCTGCCAGAATGATCGGAGAGCCAAGCTTTGCAGAAGTCTCTGCCACTACCTGAATCGTCTCTAAGTTGTGAATGTTAAATGCCGGCACGGCATATCGTTTTTCCTGTGCATCTAATAACATATGTCTGGTTGATACCATCTTACTCATATTCATCCTCCTAAAGCTTTCCTGCTTTTTGTCTTAGTTTAACCATTTACATTATAAAAAAACCGGGGGTGAAAATCTTTTCAGGTTATGAAAACGGATGAAAATCATGTATAATAAAAAAGATCTTTCACACAGACAGGAGGGACGAGTGATGATTATTGAAATAAACAGCAAGATTGCAGAAAATCTGTCCAAGACCGAATTGGGAGTTGTCAACTATATCAATGACAATGAGGACAAACTTTCAGACCTGTCCATAGTAGATATTGCTTTTGAAACATTTTCCTCCCCGGCAACCGTGTCCAGAGCCATCCGCAAATGCGGGATCAATGGGTTTAACGAGCTGCGGTATAAATTAACGGCAAAGACGGAAGATACAGAAGTGAAAGACTTGAATGAAATCATGAACAAGTCTCTGATCGAGGCGACTTCCGTGATTGAGCATATGTCCATTCCCAATGTGCTGGATATTCTGCATGCCATGAAGGATGCCAAAAGGGTTCTGATCTTTTCCAGGGGGCCTACACACTTGGTGGCGCAGGAGCTGAGCATGAAGCTTCAGGTGCTGGATTTTTTTGTGGTGGATGTGGAAGACCCGCAGATCATGAGGATCATGTCAAAGAACTTACAGGAAGATGAGGTTGTGATCATCCTGTCGTTAAACGGGGAGACCAAGGAGCTGATCGACTCAGCCAGGAACGCAAAACTCAGAGGCTGCAAGGTGATCACGCTCTGCTGCAGCAGTACCAGTGAGCTATTTGAGTATTCAGATTATACATGGCTCGGATACAAACACTCTCACATTGCAATAAGAAACTATGAGGTGACGTCCAGGCTTCCGCTGTACATTATGTGCCGGATCCTCGTAGACTTTTTAGTCGAGAATATAGAACATAAAAAATAAGGCCCAAAGAGGCCTTATTTTTTTGTCCATTCTTGTATTCTATTCATGATATCCCGGGGAAGAAGACTTCTTCGGATAAGGTGTGACAGCATCTGTTCGGTCCATCAGATAATCCAGGCTGGTATTATAAAAATCTGCTAAAAGCAGCAGATTTTCAACTGTAGGGATGGATTCCCCTGTCTCATATTTTGAAATAGTACTTTGGCTGATTCCGGTCTCCATTTGTACTCTTAATTGGGTGATATCCCTGGAAACCCGGATGAACTTTATATTCTTCATTTATGTTACCTCCATACTATGATTCTCTCAAAAAAAAGATATATAATTTATGATAGGATGATATAAATTATTCCAATATTGAATATTAAGGCTAAGGGTACAGAATCACTTGGTTTTCTTACATTGTAATATTTCTCAGAGGAGGTAGAAAAACTTGACATTTATTCTTATTAAGAATAATATATTCTTATATCGAATAAACAGATATGAATTGAAACAAAACAATGTAAACAACAGGAGGTACGTAGTATGAAAAAGAAGCTTACGGGGAAACGTCTTCGTAAATCGGCAGTGAGCCTGGCATTATCAATGGCAATGGTGTGCTCGACAGGGGCACCGGCTTTTGCTGCAGGACCAGTCTCAAATAAGGCAGTAAATGAGGCAGTGAAAAGAGCGACGGAAGGACTGAGCTTCTCCGTTGGGGGAGCAGCCTATGAGAATGGGGCTTCCATTCCTTGGGGAGCAACTGTCAAAGTGGAGGGAACTACAGATGAAAGTACATACAGCTGGAAACAGGATGGAGAAGCCATTGAGGGTGAGGAGTCTTCTATAGATATCTCTGGGAAAGAAACGGTAGGACACACTTATACAGTGACGGAGACGTCAGAAGACGGAGAGACCACGTCAGAGGCATCCTTTACTGTAGGAAAAAAAGAGGTCAAAAAATTATCGTTTTCCGATGAAAAACAGACTTATGATGGAAAAAGCCATGAGCTCTCCATCAAAAAGATTGACGGTCTTGATTTTTCTGAGGAAGAGTTTGGAACTGTAATACCGGAATACAGTGAGGATACAGTAAATGCCGGAACTGTGACGGTGACGGCGGGTGTGAACAATAAGTATTATGAAGGAACAGCTGCGGGAAGCTATGAGATAGAGAGAGCAAGTTTAACAGGGAAAAGCCCGGAAGTAAGTGTCTCAGGTGATTTCACTTATACAGGGGAACCTGTGGTGCCCGGCCAGTCTTCGGTAACCGTAAAAGTAAACGGACAGATTCTGAGGGATAAAGATTATACAGTGGAGTGGTCCGACAATACAAAAACAACAGATACACCAAAGGCCGTGATCACAGGCATAGAAGGCGGAAATTATGCTGGCAGCAGTGAACAGGTTGAGGTTTCCGGCTTTAAGATTTCATCAAAAGCGGATGAGAGTCTGACAGCCGATCAGACAGCAGATCTTACCTATACCGGATCAGCTCTGACTCCAGTACTGAACGTCATGTCCGGCGATAAGGAGCTGTCAGGTGACACAGATTACACTGTTACTTACCACAAAGGAGAAACAGCAGAGGGAGATACAGTAGAGCCGGGAGAGTTGATCAACGCCGGAACCTACACAGCCCAGATCACCGGAACCGGCGATTATGAAGGATCAAAGGGAAGCGTGACATTTACCATTGCTCCGAAAAAAGTAGGAGAAATGACCGTAAAGCTGGAGGATGAAAGTCAGGATATCACTTATGACGGAACGGAAAAGAAGCCTGGCATTAAGGTTACATATGAAGACGGAGAAGAAAAGACATTAGAAGCTGCAGATTTTTCAGTAGAATATAAAAATAATGTCAATGCTGCGCAAGCAGATGCTGAAGCGGCTCCTACTGCAGCCGTCACCGTCGGGGGTGGAAATTATGAATATACTGGCAGTGATCCTCTGGAGGTAAAATATACAATTGAAGCATGTGATATCAGCAGCTATAAAGTGGCATTCGTAGAAGGTGCAGAGACATCATTTGTATACAATGGAAAAGCCCAGGCTCCGGCCGCAAAAGATATCATCGTGAAAGAGGGGGATGACAGCACACCATTAACTTCAGATGATTTCACAGTAAAACCGGAGGAGTTAAAAGGAACCAAAGCGGAAAACGGCATCAAGGCCGTGGTAGAAGGAGCGGGAAACTATAAAGGAACCGTGGCAGGTGAGACAGCGGAGGCTCTTACCTACAACATTACTCAAAAATCCATCGCAGATGTTTCCATTGAAGGCATCCAGGATAAATACCGCCAAAAGGACGACGGTTCAGCAATTGACGAACCAGAGGTCGTGGTAAAAGACGGTGATACACAATTAGTTCTAGATACTGACTACACTCTGGAATATCAGACGGAAGACGGAACAAAATTAGAAAATGGTGCGGCTGACCTAAAGAATGCAGGACAATATAAACTCGTGATCACTGCAAAGGAAGGCGGCAACTATAAAGATTCAGCGGTGAAATCATTTGAGATCACAGCGGCTGTGGATATCTCAGATGAAGCTGTAAAAGGTGAAGTCACCACTTCCTATATTTATGACGGAACAGCCAAGAAACCGGCTGCAGAAGATATCCAGCTG
Organism: Anaerostipes faecis; assembly: GCF_910574135.1. Lineage (NCBI taxonomy): Bacteria > Bacillati > Bacillota > Clostridia > Lachnospirales > Lachnospiraceae > Anaerostipes > Anaerostipes faecis. The sequence goes on from NZ_CAJSYK010000011.1 coordinate 54,164, forward strand.
ACAGACGGAAAAGGCAGTGTGATCCCGAAGGATGCCTACCGTATCAGATCTTATAAAAATACAACAAAGGCGGGAGACAATGCAAGTGTCACCGTAGAAATACTGGATTCCTGCGCGGACTATAAAGGTACAAAAGAGATTAAGTTTACCATCACTCCGCAGGATATTTCTGAAAACTACAGTGACAAAGTAACAGGATTGGATGCCGTAACCTATAACGGAAGCGGGCAGACACCAACAGTAGAGGTAACGGGACTGACGGAGGAGGATTATACCGTCGTATTAAATTCCGGAATTGAGATGCTGAATGCACAGACATATGATGTCGAGATCAATGGAATCGGCAACTATACAGGAACCATTAAGAAGACATTTACAGTAAATCCTGCCAATGCCGCTGGAAAGCTGACGGTTCCGTATATGCTGGAGGATCAGGTGTACACAGGTTCAGAGATCAAACCGGCCGTAAACTTAAGCGCCATAAACGAGGAAGATGAATCTACATATCCATCAGTAAACCGTTATGCCGACAATGTAAATACGGGAATGGCAGTTGTATACACAGATGCAGTAGGAAATTATACAGGTACATTTGTGACTGTATTTAAAATCACTGCAAAGGATCTGAGGGATGCAAAGATCACAGCTGCGGATCAGACCTACACAGGAGGTGAATTAAAACCTGCTGTGACAGTTACAGACGGGTCAAGAGTTCTAAAGGCAGGCACAGATTATGATACAGCTTATACAGGAAATATCAATGCGGGAACTGCCAAAGTGACAGTGACCGGCAAAGGTAATTACAAAGGAACAGCAGAAAAGACCTTTAAGATCTCAGCGAAATCCATCGCAGGTGCAGAAGTGACCGCGGCAGATAAGACCTATACCGGAAAGAATCTGACGACTTCTGTCACAGTAAAAGACGGCAGCAGGACTTTAAAATCCGGAACAGACTACACGCTTTCATACAAAAACAACAAAAACCCGGGAACGGCAACAGTGACCGTGACTGGAAAAGGAAATTATGCTGGAAGTGTATCAAAGACATTCAAAATCACAGTAAAGGTTTCCAAAGCTTCCCTGACAAGCGCAAAGAAAACATCCAAGAAGGGCCAGCTGAAAATTAAATGGAAGAAGGTTTCCGGTGCGACAGGATATCAGGTATATGCTGCACAGAATAAAGGCTTTACCAAAAAGGTGAAGAAGGCTACCATCAAATCAGGAAAAACAGCAAGCACCACATTAAAGGGACTCACAAAGAAGAAGACTTATTATGTACGCATCCGTGCAACAAAGAAAATTGCAGGAAAGACATACTACGGTGCATGGAGTACGGTAAAGAAGACAAAAACAAAATAATAAATCCATGAGGATATGAAATCCCGGAGGCTTTACAGGCTTCCGGGATTTTTCTAATTTTATGGTATTTGGTCCACTTTGTTCCGTTTTCAGGATATGAAAAGATTTTCATGGAATACTTGTCTATAATAAAGACTGTAAAAAGAGATTGTATTCTATGGAGGAGCAGTATGATTTATACGTTAACTACAAATCCTGCCATCGATATGAACATTTCCACAAAAGGAATGGAACGTGCAAAAGTAAACCGCACATTCGATACGGTTTACACTCCCAATGGAAAAGGTGTCAACGTCACGTTGACATTAAAGCATTATGGGGTAGATTCCACGGTTACTGGATTTTTTGGAGGATTTTCGGGAAAATATATTGTAGAGGAACTGGAAAAAAGACAGGTGGCGGTCAAGCCGGTCTGGGTCGGTGACACAACAAGGATCAATATATTTTTAAATGATGGAGAGGGCGAATTCAAATTTGTCAACAGCGGATCGTTTGTAGGAAGAGACCAGCAGGAAGAAATGCTGAATCTTTTTGAGACAGCCGAAGATCTGAGCTGCCTTGTGATCAGCGGCAGTCTTCCGCCTGGAATCGAACCGAGTTATTATGAAAGTATTTTGTCAATCTGTAAAAAGAGGGGCATTGATGTGGTGCTGGATATCAGCTCCCCGAAACTGAAAGACTTATTAAAATACCAGCCCTTGCTGATCAAACCAAACGATGAAGAGATTGAAGAGATCTTCGGGATCAAGATCAAGGACGAAGAAGACATTCTGCATGTCCTTACCTTCCTGAAAGAACAGGGGGCCAGGAATGTACTGCTGACGCTCGGAAGCAAAGGAGCGTATTTTTGCAACGGAGAAGATGTGTATTATTCATCTTCCCAGCCGGTTAAGTTATTAAGCTCGGCGTGTGCGGGAGATGCCGCATTGGCAAGCTTTTTAAGCCTTTGGCTCGATCATCCGGAAAATGTGGAGGATGCATTGAAGCGTTCGGCTGCCACAGGGGCAAATGTGGCGGAGAGCAACGCACTCGGTGATTTTGCCAAAGTAGATACTTACTTTCACAATATCAAAATAAGAAAGGTGGAGAAATGATATGAAAAAACTATTAGGTGTTACAGGGTGCCCAACCGGGATCGCCCATACTTACATGGCGGAGGAAGCTTTGAAGGAAGCTGCCGAAAAGCTGGGCGCTGAAATGAAAGTTGAGACCAACGGAGCTGTTGGTGTCGAGAATGAATTGACTGCTGAGGATATTGCTGAATGTGACGGAATTATTGTAGCTTGTGATAAAAATGTAGACATGGACCGTTTTAACGGAAAACCAGTCATAGAAGTGCCGGTCTCAGACGGGATCAGCAAAGCGGAAGAATTAGTGCAAAAGATGCTTGATGGAAACGTTTCAGTAAGAGGCGGGGAAGTGAAGGCAGCCGGAAGCGAAAAGAAAGCAGAAGAAGGAAAAGATTCTATTGGACATCAGATCTATAAGCATCTGATGAACGGTGTCTCCCATATGCTTCCGTTCGTTGTAGCCGGTGGTGTATTGACAGCCATCTCTTTCTTATGGGGTATTTATTCAGCAGATCCGACCAATGAGCAGTATAATGTGATTGCTGCTACTATCAAGACAGTCGGCGGTACATCCATGGGAATGATGGTTCCTGTACTTGCGGCATTCATCGCACAGTCCATCGGTGACCGTCCGGGAATGATCGCAGGTTTCGTAGGCGGAATGATTGCCAACACCACTGGTTCAGGATTTATCGGGGCAATCATCGCAGGTTTCTTTGCGGGATACTTATGTAAGTTTGTTGTAAACGCTTTAAAAGGACTTCCGAGAGCATTGGAAGGATTAAAATCAATCTTTTTTATTCCGATTATTACAGTAGCAATTGTAGGAATAGTAATGCAGGTAACAGCAGATCCAGTTTCAAGTATTAATAAAGGAATGATGGATTTCTTAGCTGGATTGCAGAATTCCAGCCCGATTATCTTAGGACTTGCGGTAGGATGTATGTCTGCATTCGACATGGGAGGTCCAGTTAATAAAGCAGCTTATGTAACAGGAACTGCGCTTCTAGCACAGGGGAACTATTATTTTATGGCTGGTGTATCTGCAGCGTGTATAACACCTCCACTTATTATTGCAATTGCTGCTACTGTTGCACCAAAGAAATTTACAAAGGCTGACCGTGCAGCTGGATTGGTAAATTATGTATTAGGATGTACTCATATTACAGAAGGAGCAATTCCTTTTGCTGCGAAAGATCCGGTAAGAGTACTTCCAATTCTGATGATTGGATCTTCTATTTCTGCAATTTTAAGCTATATTACTAAGATTACGGTTCCTGCTCCACATGGAGGGTTCTTAATTTTAAGATTAGTAAATCATCCGTTATTATGGGTTGGATGTATTTTAGTAGGATCTGTTATTGGTGCATTTCTTTATATAATTACTGCAAAGAATGTAGACGCGAATTAATCAGATAAAAAAGACACAATATACTCAGAGTATATTGTGTCTTTGTAAGACAAATATATATCATTATTAATTATTTATAAATAGTATATATATTTGTCAGAAAAATAGTATATAGTAACAATGTTACAAAATAATGTATAGTTATTTAAAATTATATTAATTATGAATATAGTTGAAAGGGTGATGACATGAATATTATGGAATTATTTGATGAGTCAACAATGAATCTAAACTTACAGGGAGAGACAAAAGACCAGATCATTGAAGAAATGGTAACACTTTTAGATGAAGGCGGAGTGCTCGCTGATAAGGACGACTATAAAAAAGCGATCTATGCAAGAGAAGAACAGTCCTCCACAGGACTTGGATTTGACATTGCGATCCCGCATGCCAAGACCGCAGCAGTAAAAACTGCACGGGTGGCCTTCGGAAAGTCTGACAAAGGATTTGATTTCGGAGCCGAAGACGGGACAAAAGCACACCTGATTTTCATGATAGCGGCAACCGATACAGACAGCAACCTGCATCTTAAGGCGCTGGCAACACTCTCAAGAAATCTGATTAAAGCAGACTTCAGAGCGAAGCTTCTGGCAGCCAATACTGCAGGAGAAGTTATGGATGTGTTGAAGACTTTATAATAGCAGATATCAAAAAAAGCGGCGGAATTTATTTCTGCTGCTTTTAAAATGTTTTACAGAAGATTTTATTCATTTACACTTAATTGATAAGACCTGGTTTGGTACGTATTGTTTTTTCCCTTAGGATCCCTCACTGTTGTTATTTTCACATTTTTTTTGATTGTTGTTCTAGCAGCCTTTTGCGAGTCTTTTATCAGATGAAAATAATCAGCAATCCCTTGGGCATCCTTCTCAGCTATTTTTTGAATTTTCTCATCAGAAGAAAAATATGATTGAAACTCATCTATATTATCCATATATCCGTGTTCAATAATAATAGCTAGAATATCCTCATTAATTCCGCCTTTTACGATCGCATAATAGTCACATAATCTGCCATTGCTATAGGTATTTCTGGTCTCAGATAATCTACGCAGCAGCCCTCTGTTTTTCAGCCCAAGTTCGCTGATGCGGTTTAATATATTTGCACCTAATTGCTCTTCCTTTTGTGCCAGATTTTCTTTTTCATTTCCGCTGGCAACCAAAACGTAAGCGCCGTCTTTGGCATCAACAATGCTGCCTTTGGCATTATGATGAATACTTATCAATGCGTCCGCCTGATCTTTTTTTGCTTTTTTCACTCGTTTCTTTAAAGATATATTTTTGTCTGTCTTGCGAGTCATAGAAACAGTAACTCCATGATATTTTTCTAACTCTGTTTTCAAGTACAAAGATAATTTTAAATTTAAGGTTTTTTCATAGGTTACTGTCCCATCTGCTGTAATCTGGGCACCTGTATCAACACCGCCATGTCCGGGATCGATTTCTATTCTCACTTTCTCAACCTTATCCTTATTTGAAACTGTCACTTCGGTTGCCTTCGCAACTGTCCTTTTATCCGTTTTATTCGGCACATTTATTTTCTTTGCATAGATTAAAAAGATAAGCACACCACAAACAACAAAAACAAAGAATGTTAGTTTTTTCATGGGCAGCCTCTATGATTCGTCCGACAGAAATTCATTGTATGTTCGGATTTCCTTCGTTGAACCGCTGAAAGATGCTCCGCGGTAAAAACAGTCAGCCATATAATCTGCCTGGCCCTTTGGATTATCACTCTTATCATCTGCTTTATATTTAAATTTAAGAATGTAATCATAGGTTCCATTAGAAGCAATGATCATATATTGACCTATGGTTTTATCACTATTTAAGTGACCGCCATAAATTTTTCTGCAAAAGGCTCCCGACTTTTTAACCCCCTCTGTGGGAAACTTAAAATAAAAATGGGAGAATTCATCTTTATAATCTTCCGCCAGATTTTTTACTTCCTGCTGCGCGGATCCAGCGGTTGCCTTTTGAGAAAATACAGTATATTCAGTCACCCCGTCGTCTGCCGAAAAAACATATTTCCCATCTTTATTAATATCTACACGGTTGAAGAAGTTCTTAGGATACACAAAGCTATATCCCCCGCTGGTATTGCAAGTTACCTTTTTATATAATTGGGTATTTAGGCATTTGCTGTAGTCATTGGTACTGTTGGCATCCACTGCAATTTTACTATTGGTGTTATCGTTGTTTTTTCTTTCTGTAGCTGACTCGGATGTAGTCTTTTTTGCTGCCGTAGTTTTTTCTTCCTCTGCAGCTGTGTTTTCAGTTGTGACGTTATCAACTGTGGGAGCGCTTGGCGTCTGTTCTTTATTTGCAGACACATAGCAAACAATATTTAAAATAATGGATAAAGCGACTACAATGCTTAAACCAAGAATGATTTTCTTTTCTTTTTGTCTCATATTTATCTCCATTTCTTTCTCAAATGTATCACTGTTTTATCAAAAGCATTATGATTACATGGCTATTTTCCAGGCTCCATCCACATACATCATATAAAAATCTTCATCAATGGAGAGCGTATCTTTTGTAGCTTGTCCCCAGAGTTCGTTTGTATAAGTATATTCACAACTTGCATTAAATGAAATATACGGCTCCTTAAAGTTCTTTGCCGGACTTTCCATAATTTCACCTGTTTTAGGCTGAGTCTGGATGTCTGCTTTGGAGTTCTTGGTACCTCCATAAACAGTATAGGAAGAGATAAAGCTTTCCGCATCTTCTTTTGAATAGAAATAATCTTGGATCTCATCAGCAGAAACATCTTTTTTTCCCAGATAGTTGGTCCACTCTTTTAAAAAATTTATCATTGTGTTTTTTGCTGCCTGAACTTGCTTATTGCTATACTTAAGTGAAAGTTCTTTTAAAGAACCCGTGTTTAACTCATAAGTATCTTGTGATAAAAAATCATCCTTATCCTCAAAAGTTACAGTGTGATTGCCTTCTAATACTTCAATATCATAATATTTTTCATCTTCCTCTTCTTTCAGATAAATATCTTTGATCCTAGTTCCGTCTATAGAAACTGGACACTGTTGAATATATGGAATTTCCACTTGGACAGTATCAACCTTTAAGTCAGCTAATTCCCACTGGTCAAAGAAAAAATATCTTTTTTTATTTAACTTTTGAACATTGCAGTAGTAATCAGACCCAAAATAAACCTGTTTTTCTGCTGAGTCTTTATCATTACTGCTATTGATCTCACCTAACTCACCTGTTACATTTGCCATGACTTTTTCATAAGAGGCTTTCGTAATAAATTCTGTTTCGGTGATATTTGTCATGTCATAGATTTTATCCCACTGTTGATTGTTGTAATACTTACGATATTGCTCCGCTGTTTTTTCGGCGGTATTAAATTTACTTCCTTCTATGTAAAAAAATCCAACACTGATACATAAAACGAAAATAAGAATTCCAATAATGGTTTTACCTTTCTTTGAGAATTCTTCCCCTTTCTTTTTTGTCTTTGCCTGTTTTCTTTTTGTTTCTTTTTTTATATGCAAAGAGGAACCACACTCTTCACAAAAATTTCCGTCGGGTACATCTTTCCCACAATTTGGACAAATCATAATTTTATCTTCTCCTCTATAATCCCATAAACATATTTCTTCCATAGCTGCTTACTATATTGGTAAGAGATGTTTTAAGAACAATATATAAAACAAGACTCACAACAATAAATACCGCCGCAAGAATATACATAGTTTTTTCTTTATCTGCGCCTTTCACCTCATCAACCGCTTTTCCCATCAAAAAAGTAGAAGCAAGCTTCCCGCTGATGAAAACAAGGATACCGAATCCTGGATTTAATAACAGGCAGATGATACCTAGTACTAAAAATAGAATATTAATTGCTGCTGTTGTTGCCGGTACGGTCATAAAATCAACATAGGCTGCGTCACTCTTGCTTATCATTTTTTCCAATGCCCAAAGCACAAGTGTCGTCAGTGCGTTCATTCCAATGACAAACAAAAGTGCATAGAAAAATATTTTTGGATAAGAGACCATCTGACGTCCAAAATATGATGATCCTAAAGTGGATGATACAAGTATCATCAAACAAATGCCTGTAATAATGCCCTCACCCAGCCAAGTTACTGCACTCTCTTTCAGCGAAAACGATGCAGTAATTTGTTTCGCACCGGAGGCAGGTTTCACTAGTACTTTTTTTATTCCGCTTGAAATTTTATTTTTATCAATATCTTGAAAGAAACTTGTTTCATCTTCTTTGATCTGACAAGTACAAACCTCCCCGTCTTCTAACCTTTTTCCGCAAAATTTACAGTATTTCATACATAATTCCTCCCTTTTCTCTTGTAACTGTATTATTATACCAATAATTGACTAAAATTTCAATTACCTCATCATCTTGTAAAACGATTTCATGAATAAAAAAAGGTCTCATGCAAAATTGTCTTTGCATGAAACCTCGTTCTTTCAAAATAAATAACTGCTGTCTGTGGCAGCATGACACCTTTTGTTTTGACATGCTTATCTAGCAGATACTGCGTCCGTGTTCTACATGATTGGAGTGAGGCATTCTAAGAGCCGAACGGAAATCATGTGGAACATGTTATACCAAGATAACTTCCGTGAGCTCACTCAGTGTCTTATAGGTAGCGGACGGAAGTTCTTTATCCGTGATAAAGTAGTCGATATCCTTCCAGTTAGCGTACTGTACTAAAGAGCAGATATGGGCCTTGGAGCTGTCAGAGATGACAACAATGATCTTAGACTGGGGGATGATGGCCTGCTTGATCTGTGCATCTGTGAATTCTGAGACTGCCGGCCCGTTGTGCTGTTCAAATCCGCTGGTCCCCAGAAATGAGATATCTACCTTGATAGTGTTGATAAAGTTGGTGGTCTGGAACCCTTCTGTGGACATATTGTTCGGGTTCAGCTGGCCGCCGGTTAAGATGGTCACGTTGTTGCCGTTATTTAAATGGTAAGTGGTGTTGATGGCATTGGTCACAATGGTATAACCGGATTTCTGGCTTAAAAGCTGTGCCATGCACTGCATTGTGCTTCCGGCGTCAAGATAAATGACACCCTGTTCCGGGATCAATTCCAATCCCTTCTCACAGAGGGCATACTTTACGGAGCTGTTTTCGCTGACCCGTGTTTCGATGGGGATCGGGCGGAAGCTTGAGACCAGGGTGGCGCCCCCGTGGCTGCGCTCTATAGCCCCGATCTCCTGAAGATGAGTCAGGTCTCTTCTGATGGTTTCTTTTGTCACTTCAAATTTATCTGCAAGATCGCCGATCTTAGCACTTCCTGTACTGTTGATATATTCGACGATTTCCTTCTGCCGTTCTTTTGCGAGAAGTTTTCCCATGTCCGTTCCTCCTTTTTTACTGTTACACTCATCATAACAGAAATTCAAATTCATTTCAAATTTAAATCCACAAAAACAAAAATAAAACAACAAAAACAAACGTAATTTATGTCAGAGTATTGACATAACAAGGAAAAAATCATATAATTTACCCATAAAACAAAAATAAACGGACATAAAACAACGTAAACAAAATTTAATGAGGTAGATCATGAAAAATTGGAAAGAGTATGTGTTTGATGTCAATGGATTTCAGATCAATACGGTTTACAGCGAGGAAGCCATAGAAACCATTTTCCTGCCCATGCTGAGAAAATTCACCGGTATGCAGAAAAAACTGGGCCGGAGACTGATCGTATTTCTGGCGGCGCCGCCGGCAGTGGGAAAGACAACACTGTCCAAGTTTCTGGAATATCTGGCTGTGCAGCAGGAAGATCTGACAGAGATACAGGCGATAGGACTGGATGGTTTTCACTACCACTCAGATTACATTAATACCCACAATGCGGTCGTGATGGGAAAAGAAGTTCCTATGAAGAAAGTAAAGGGATGTCCAGAGACTTATAATACCGGGAAGCTTGAGGAGAAGCTTGGAAGGATCAAAGAAGAAGATATTCTCTGGCCCATATATGACAGAAACATCCACGATGTGGTGGAAGATTTGGAAAAAATTACGAAGGACATTGTGCTGATCGAAGGCAACTGGCTGCTCCTTGATGAGGAGCCGTGGAAGACATTAAAGGATACCGCAGATTATACGATATTAATCCGCTCTGAAGAAGAGACGTTAAAGGAACGGCTGATCGGAAGGAAGATGAAGGGCGGCCTTACGAGAGAAGAGGCAGAAGACTGGTATATAAACAGCGACAGCGTGAATGTGAGAAGGGTTTTGGAGACTTCTCTGGACGGGGATTTGATGTTAAAGGTAGAAGCAGACGGAGATTATATTAGGAGGATAAAGGATGAAATCAACAGCGGCAGTTCTTGCAGGGAAAAATCAGGTTTATGTAAAGGAAGTGGACCTTCCGGAAATCGGAGAAGAGGAACTCTTGGTAAAGGTTGTGTCAAACAGCATTTGCCTGTCAACTTATAAGGCGGCACTGAGGGGCGGGGAGCACAAGAGGGTGCCGGATGATCTGAGTCCGGAGCACCCGACGATTACCGGCCATGAGTTCGGCGGATACATCGTAGAAGTGGGAGAAAAGCTGAAAGACCGCTTCAAGCCGGGAGAAAAATTCGTACTCCAGCCGGCTATGGGACTTCCGAGCGGATATTCTGCCGGATACAGCTACGAATACTATGGAGGAAACGCAACCTACTGTATTATTCCGAAGGTTTCCATCGACATTGGATGTGTACTTCCGTATGACGGTGATTATTTTGCAAATGCATCTCTGGCAGAGCCGATGTCATGTATCATCGGAGCATTTCACGCTACCTACCACACAACACCGTATGTGTATGAACACAGAATGGGATTAAAGGACGGGGGAAGTGTGGCTCTTCTGGGATGTGCGGGTCCGATGGGGATCGGAGCCATTGATTATGCACTGAACGGGCCGTATCATTCAAAGCGCATCGTTGTGACGGACATCAATGAAGAAAGGCTTGAGAGAGCAAAATCCCTGATTACTCCGGAGGATGCGGCTTCTAAAGGTGTGGAACTCATTTATGTGAACACCGCAGGAAAAGAAAATGCGGCAGAAGAACTGAAAGAATTAAACGGCGGGAAGGGATATGATGAAGTATTCGTATTCGCACCGGTGGAATCCCTCATCGAGATGGGAGACGATCTTTTAGGAAACGACGGCTGCCTGAATTTCTTTGCAGGGCCTACGGACAACAACTTCAAGGCAAAATATAATTTCTACAATGTCCACTACGAAGGAACCCACATCTGCGGAACTTCGGGAGGAGCGCCTGTGGATATGATCGAGTCTCTGGAACTGTCTGCGGCAGGAAAGATCAATCCGTCTTACATGGTTACACATATCGGAGGCATTGACGCGGCACCGGATACGATCCTGAATCTGCCGAAGCTTCCGGGAGGCAAAAAACTGATCTACCCACATATCAAGATGGAACTGACTGCCATTGAAGATTTTGAGGAATTGGGAAAAGAGAACGAGATGTTTGCACATCTGGCAGAGATATGCAAGGCAAACAATAATGTTTGGTGCAGAGAGGCGGAAGAATATTTACTCGACACTTTAGCACCGGAAGAGTAAGAGAGAATGACGAAGAAGAGCCCTGTTTAATTTCAGGGCTTGCCCACTTTGTTCTCCTGGGAGAGCTGTACCTAAAAATATCAATATATGTTTTTATTTTATGTGAAACTGTTGACTTTGAGCGGGGTCTAAATGCTATCATGGAAAAACATCAATAATGATGTTTGAATATTTATGTAATAAACAGAAGGAGGCCCCACATTGTATCTGTTATTTTTCATACTGCCGATCTTGATCCTCATACCGACAGGAATATATTTATATGTTTTCTTCCGCAGGATTCTGAGCCTTTTCTTAAAAAGGGACGTACGCCTGGCGAAAGGACTGAGTGCGGCTTTGGCATTGGCCTGTGTTTTTTCTGCCTGGCCGGCCTATGGATGGGGAGGAGTAGCCGTCCTGCATCTTGCAGGAGTCTCCCTGGTCATTGAGCTGGTCAATTTTCTCATCAAAAGAGCACCGTTTGTTTTCAAAGTATGGGATCTGATTTACAGAAGCGGAGTACTGTCTTTTCTCATCATTTCGGTTGTTTTTTCTTACGGATATATGAATATGCAGAAGATTGAGAAGACCGGTTACAGGATCGGGACTTCTAAGATTCATCAAGAGGAAACACTCAGGATAGTCCTGATGTCGGACATCCACCTGGGCGTTACGATGAGTGCCGAAGACCTGGAGAACTGGTGCAGTAAAATACAGAATCAGGAGCCGGATCTGGTTCTTTTGGCCGGAGATATCTTCGATGAGGATACCGGGAGAGAAGAGATGGAACGGGCGGCCAAAGCTTTGGGACGGATGCAGAGTACTTACGGAATTTTTTATGTATATGGGAATCATGATTCCAATCAATACAGGGAAAAGCCGGAGTACACTTCCGGACATCTCAGGAATACTTTAGAAAAAGCCGGAGTCCATGTGCTGGAGGATGAGGTGTTTAAGACAGGGAATCATATCTGCATCATCGGGAGAAAGGATGCCGGTGACCAGGACAGGAAGAGTCTGAAAGAGATCATGAAAGATGCACCGGAAAACAGTTTCAGAATCCTAATGGATCACCAGCCCGGAGATCTGAAGGAAAATAACAGGCAGGGCATCGATCTGCAGGTGTCGGGCCATACCCATGCGGGACAGATCTGGCCTACCGGGCAGCTGATGCAGCTTCTTGGAATCAATGAGATCAACTATGGCTTCCGGAAGACCGGAAATCTTCAGACAGTGGTGACATCGGGCATGGCGGGATGGGGATATCCGATCCGCACGGGAGGACACTGTGAATATGTGATCATAGATGTGGTGTCAAAGGAATGAGGTTTCACCACGGCGTGTTTTGTCTCTGTATTCGGTTCCCCACTGCGCCATGGAGTCCAGGATCGGTTTTAAGCTCAGTCCGGTCTCTGTGAGAGAATACTCTACTTTCGGAGGGACCTGAGGATATCCTTATTTTTAAGGAGGTAACAAGATGGAATGGTTGAAAAAACTTGGAGCAGCCATTGATTACATAGAAGATAATCTGGATAAGGAAATATCGTATGATGAAGCAGCCCGCATTGCGTGTTGTTCTCCCTATTATTTTCAACATATTTTTTCGTATGTTTCGGGTATGTTACTGTCTGAATACATATGTTGCTGAAAAATGACACAGGCGGCATTTGAATTGCAGCGGACGGACTGTAAGGTAATAGATATTGCTCTGAAATATGGATATTCTTCTTCGACTTCTTTTTAATCGGGCATTCCAAAATATTCACGGTATTACGCCGACAGCAGCAAAATCTATGGGCAGTATTTTGCAGGCATATCCGTCAATTCAGTTTTCAATCAAAATATCAGGAGGAAGTTCGATGGCGTATCACATTGCAGAAAAACAGCCTTTGCGTATCGTGGGTATCCGTATTCCAATGGTTGAGGATATGGAAGAAAATCTAAGGGCAGTTCCTGATTTTTGGAAATCCACGTTGCAGGGAAATCAATTATGGAAAATATACAGATTATCCAATCAAGAGCCGGGCGGAATATTGGAATTAGTGTATTACCTTAAAAGGCGACCATTATGAAATGGGAGTGAAACGTGGAAAGATTTTTAAAAGAGGTCAAATATCCTTTCCGCTTCAGTTAGACGATTTTCAGCTTGAACAGGGTGATATATGGGAGAAATAATGATTTGCCTCCCTTTCTGCAGGATGGAAGCAAAAGTGAAATCTATGTTCCGAAGAATGGTAATCGGTTTAATATTACAACGTCATCTTTTATTAACGGAGAAGAGGGATTGAATGAATATGGTCTTGCAGTTGCGATGACATTTGTGATGACTGCTCCTCAAAAGATACAGGCGGGATTTAATTCTTGCTTCATTGTGAGGTATTTGCTTGAAAAAGCGAAAGATACGAAGCAGGCAATTTCATTGCTTTGTAATTTACCCATAGCTTGTAATTGTAATATTTTACTTGCAGATAAAAGCGGCAGAATGGTAGTGGTTGAGTGCACGCCGTCTGTCAAAAAATCCGAAAAGCAGAAACTTTTGATAGTGGAAGAATTGTTTGTACGGTCAACAGTTTTACGTCTGATGATATGAAAATGCATGATGACGCACATGGGAATGACTATGATTCCCACAAACGGTACGAGGTTGTCATAGACAGTTTTTCTTCAGGGAAGATAAAAGATGATTACATTGAAACCACCAAACATCTCTTAAAAGGTGATTATGGTTTTATGTGCCAATATGATAATGAGCCAGACTTTGAAACCGTTTGGAGTTCCATTTTTGATTTAGGGAGTTTAATCATTTACCGTGCAGAGGGTGACCCAAGAAAAAAGAAATTTGTGATAGATAACAGACTGCATGATATTGGTGTCAAATGAGGATAATTGAAACTTAACAAAGCAAAGCATAGAATATCAGGAAAAGACATTGTTTGTTTACTATACTATGATTACGGAAGGAGGAAAAACATGGAATGGGTGAAAGGATTGCAAAAGGCAATAGACTATATTGAAAACCACATTACCGAAGATATAGATTATGCTGAAGTTGCAAAACAGGCGTATTCTTCGAGCTTTCATTTCCAAAGGGTTTTTCATATTATCTGCGGCTATTCTATCGGTGAGTATATCCGCAACAGGAGGTTGTCACTTGCAGGAGCGGATTTATTTTCGGAAAATGAAAAAGTCATAGATATAGCCCTAAAATATGGATATAACAGTCCAGAAAGCTTCAGTAGGGCATTTACAAAATTTCATGGAATTACGCCAGTCCAAGCGAAAAATGAAAAACTTACACTCAGATCTTTTTCCAGAGTTTCCGTAAAAATCATATTAGAAGGAGGAACAACAATGGATTACAGAATTGAGAAACGAGAAGGGTTTGAGGTCATTGCCAAACGAGCCAGATATGGAGGAGGACAGGAAATCAGCCAGAAGAATATCCATGCAACATGGGCGGCTTGCGGAGCAGATGGAACGATTGATACTTTGTGCAAATATATCAATCCAGAAAACATCTTCGGAGGAGCAATCGTTGGGATATGCTTTGACAATCCGATTGAGGGGGACTTTGATTATGCAATCGGAGCGGCTTATACAGGCGGCGATGTGGTAGCAGGATTGACGATTGAGAAAGTACCTGCAAATACTTGGGCAGTTTTCCCTTGTACTGGGAGAATGCCAGAAGCGTTTCAAGAGTTGTATCGGAAAATTTATACAGAATTCTTTCCAACCAGTAAATATCAGCCTGCGGGCGGGATGTGCATTGAGGTTTATCCGAGTGCTGAAATTTACGATAATAATTTCCATTGTGAAATATGGCTTTCCGTAGAGGAAAAGTAAGGCCATTACCGGGCTGATACATTTAAATAAATGCTAAATGTCGGCTCTATGCAATATGTAGTAAGACAGGGCAAGTCCACTGAATTAAAAAAACGATGTTTCGGTGGATTACTCTGTAATGCTTTCATTACCCTCCGACTTCGCTTTTTGAAGTTTGGAGGGCTTTCTTTTGCCCGCAATCAGTATTTTTTATCTATACATAGTTCATCAGAGAAAGGCAGACAGCCAGTTAAAAAAATCCCTGCCTATGCAACGCTACCTCTCACCATGAAGGTAGAAGTACAATCTCTACTTAACAGAATAATTATCTCCTATAACCAAACCGCTATATCTGAAGCGAGAACAGCGTGAGGGGCATTTTAAGAAGCCCTGTCTATGCGGGAAACCTTGCAGGCTACAAGCGGATTGCCGCCAACATGAAAAGCAAGAAAATACCTTCTAAGCTGACCGAAGAATGGGAAGTGATACTCAATACACACGAGGGGATAGTCACGCAGGAGGATTTGAAAATATCTTTGCAGGTGTTATCAAATGTGCGGACTGCGGCTATGCGATGCGGGCGGCGAGTGCGAACAGAAGGAAACGCCCCGACATCATCGACTGCGTATATGGCAGGTATGGCAACGTCATGTGTACCGCACACGCTATTGAAGCTTTACTATAAATTCATCGGCTTTGTCGGTGAATTACATATCACGCCAACAAAACGGTGGACAGCATTAAAGCCTAAGAATTGTACGGTATGCGGCGTTGAATATGTCCCCCGTTCTTCAATATCGAAGTATTGCCCAGAGTGCAGGGAAAGAAAAGGAATTGTATATGCAAAGGAACTGCCCACAGTGAAAGAAGAATTCAATTCAGAGCTCCGCCATGGAGATCGGATTTCTCTATGGAAGGGTGATATCACCAGAATTTCGGCGGATGCATCGATAACGCCATTCACTCGGCGGCCGGGATCGGACTTCGGGAAGAGTGCTTCCGGATTATGAGAAAACAGGGATACGAAGAACCTGCCGGGCGGGCAAAGATCACTCCTGGTTTTAATCTTCCGTGCAGATTTGTGCTTCACACGGTGGGTCCGATTGTAAGGGAAATCCTCACCGAAAAAGACTGTCATACATTGGAAAGCTGCTATCTGTCATGCCTTAAACTGACGGAGGAAAAGAAACTGGACAGTATTGTATTCTGCTGCATATCCACGGGAGAATATCATTTTTCCAACCGGAAGGCCGCAGAAATCGCGCTGAATACGGTACTTGCTTATCTGGACAAAGGAAGCGGCTTAAAGCGTATAGTTTTCAATGTATTTAAAGACATCGACTGGGAAATTTATAAAAGCGGTTTTACAGCATGATATCTCCCGGACAAAAAACCATTTCTCTGTGCCAGTCCTTTGCATACGATAAGGGCTGAGTGAAGAATATACCGGCAGTCACTTTCCGGTGTTGAGGAGGAGAGAATATACTGCCGGTGCAGGTTTTCCAGCCATGGTTCAAATCTGCAGATGCCTGAGCACGATTTTATATACCGGCTGATCTGATTCGTTCTCAGACAGTTTGAGAAGACCAGGTGGAGACGGCGTTCATATTTTATGTGCTCTTTCAGAGAATAGCGAAATTCTTTGTTATGGGGACGGGTAAAAGAATCAGCGAGATAATGCATCATCTCACCGGCCCGGAACCAGCCGGCAAAAGTATCCCGAAAGCCTGACGAATAAGCCTGTCCCATCAGATGTCTGCGGGAGTCATAACTGTGTCCTTTCAGTTCTGCGGCATTGGAGCCGCCCAGATAGGAGAAAGGATTGAAATCGGGCAGAACATTTCCCAGGATAAATGCAAATGTTTTGGAATTGTTCAGGAACATTCGGCGGGCCAGCAGTTTTGAAAGTGCAAAATGATCTTTTGTTTCCATAGGATACCTCTATATAAAAACAGTGTTTTCGGGTCTGTCTTCATAGTATCTGCGAATTGTGTATAAATAGTGATGGAAGTTTAAAAAAATTCGCAAGGGGATATCCTTTTAGAGATCATTCAGCAATGCTTCTTTCCACGTATCCAGAAGGCTTTTGGAAATTTTTAATCCAGCATACCGGCAGGTCCTGGAGTGTCTCCGCATCTGTGGCAGAGAAAATCTCATAAGGACTGTTAAAAAATCGTTTCGTTCGGAGCTGCTGAGGCCGGAAAGCCAGCTTTTTAATGTGCGGTCGATGAAATTTGGAGGAGGGGTTGACTGACTTTACCCGGATAAATTCAGGCCCCATGACCTCCCAGGAATATGGATTGTGCTGTAAAAGCCCGGTCCGTCATGATTATAGACTGTCTGTCCCGCTAAATGCAAAAAAAGCTCTGTGATCCTCAAACAGCACGGTAACGGCGGCAAATTGTTTTCCTGTTCCGGCTTAAGCGGTCAGCATAACGTGAAAGTCTCAGGGGACCAAAGCGTCTGCTCTTTCCGAGCATTCTCAGCAGTCTTTCGTCTTCTTTCGTTCTGGTACGGCGGTTTTCTTTGTCCTGAGAGAAAAATGCTTCGGATGCCTCCTTTATTGTCACCGAGCCGGATTCCGAGATATCGGGGACAATGCCCGGAAACCGGATGTAGGAACGACAGGACAGAATCAGGCTGTCAACCTCATTCATCCCACATTCCTGAAAGCTTACATCTCCCCTCCAGGTGAGATAATCAAAGATATTTGTGGACATAGGCAGGCTCCTTTGCGTGCAGAGACAATATCCTTCTTTCATCATTATACTGTAAAAACAAATTCCTCAAAACACTGTTTTATATTATAATAAACTGAAATACACGAGAAAGGATTTTGGAAACCTATGAATCAAAATACAAAAGGCGTGATCTTTACAATGTTGGGAGGAATCTTCTGGGGGATTTCCGGGATTATCGGGAAATATCTGTTTGACGAAAAGCAGCTCACGGCCGTCTGGCTTGTGACGCTGAGGCTTTTGTCGGCAGGACTGCTCATGCTCTTGTTGGCGGTAGTCCAAAAGAAGGGGGATATATTCCGTGTCTGGAAAAAGAAACGAACGGCAGTGAGTCAGCTTGTGTTCTGTCTGTTCGGGATGACAGCCTGCCAGATGTCTTATTTTCTTGCAATCCAGTATTCTAATCCGGGGACAGCTACTGTGCTCCAATACATTGCCCCGGCGCTTATCATGCTGTTCTGTCTGGCAGTAGAAAATAGAAAGCCGAAGCGCCTGGAAGTGATCGTTCTGGTCTGCGTCATCACCGGGGTTTTTCTGTTGGCGACTCACGGAGATCCCGGCAGTCTGGCCGTTACAGGCAGGGCTTTGTTCTGGGGACTTGCTGCCGCAGTTGCTCTGGCTGTCTATAATATTCAGCCGGAAAAACTACTGAATGAATTTGGCTCACTGGAGACAGTGGGATGGGGAATGTTCATAGGGGGACTGCTTATGATACCTGTGACGGGCTTTTTTCATGTCCCCGGTATATGGGACATGAAAACGGTCCTCATGACACTGGCCGTTATCATCTTCGGAACGGTTATTCCGTTTGGATGTTATCTGGAAGGCGTTCGCATGCTGGGTCCTGTGAGAGCCAGCATGTTTGCGTGTGTGGAGCCGCTGGTGGCGGCAGTCATGTCTGCACTGCTGCTGGGAGAGATTTTTGTTGGCATGGATATCCTGGGATTCACTCTGATTATCGGAGGGGTCACATCCCTGGCAGTGTTTGACCGGACATAAAATAAGGCGGGCCTGTCTGCTCCCTTCTGTGTGGCTGAAAAATTTATAAATAATCGCTGTTCTGTTGGATATATTTGTGCAATATGCTATAATAAATCTGACATAACGTGTGGGAGCACAGAGAAATAACGGAGATCTAGGAGGGCAATATGGAGAGATACATTATGGCACTGGATGCGGGCACAACGAGCAACCGATGTATCCTGTTCAACAGAGAAGGCAAGATCTGCAGTGTGGCTCAGAAGGAATTCACTCAGATATTTCCGAATCCGGGATGGGTGGAGCATGATGCGGGAGAGATCTGGTCTACGCAGCTCGGAGTGGCGGTGGAGGCCATGCAGAAGATCGGTGTCACGGCGGAACAGATCGCGGGCATCGGCATCACCAACCAGAGGGAGACTACGATCCTTTGGGACAAGGAGACGGGGGAGCCGATTTATAACGCCATTGTGTGGCAGTGCCGCAGGACCTCACAGCTCTGTGATTCCCTGAAAGAGCAGGGACTGGAAGAAAAGATACAGGATAAGACCGGTTTGATTATTGATGCCTATTTTTCCGGGACGAAGGTCAAGTGGATTCTGGACCATGTGGAAGGAGCCAGGGAGAGGGCCAAGAAGGGAGAGATTCTCTTTGGAACCGTGGAGACCTGGCTGATCTGGAAGCTCACAAAAGGAAAGGTCCATGTGACGGATTATTCCAATGCATCCAGAACCATGCTTTTTAATATCAAAGATCTCACATGGGATAAGGAGATACTTGAGATACTTGATATCCCGGAAGCGATGCTTCCAAAACCTGTCCAGTCAAGTGAGATATACGGTGAGGCAGACCCGTCTTATTTCGGCGGTGCGATTCCTATTGCGGGCGCGGCGGGAGACCAGCAGGCGGCTCTGTTCGGACAGACCTGTTTCAAGGCGGGCGAAGCCAAGAATACATACGGCACGGGAGGATTCCTTCTCATGAATACGGGTCGGATGCCGGTGAATTCCCAGCACGGGCTTTTGACAACCATCGCATGGGGCCTGGACGGCAAAGTGGACTATGCGCTGGAAGGATCTATTTTTGTTGCGGGAGCTGCCATCCAGTGGCTGAGGGATGAGTTAAAGCTCATTGACTCCTCCCAGGATTCCGAGTATATGGCCCAAAAGGTAAAGGACAGCAACGGCTGTTATGTGGTGCCGGCGTTTACGGGACTGGGTGCTCCCCACTGGGACCAGTACGCCAGAGGAACGATCCTCGGCATCACCCGCGGAGTCAGCAAGTGCCACATTATCCGGGCGACACTCGAGTCCATTGCATTTCAGGTCAACGATGTGCTGAAGGCCATGGAGGCCGACGGAGGCATTCATTTAAGTTCTCTCAAGGTGGACGGAGGCGCCAGCCAGAACAATCTTTTAATGCAGATGCAGGCAGACATCAGCGGTGCTCCGGTACACCGTCCGGCCTGTGTGGAGACGACTGCCATGGGAGCGGCATACCTTGCAGGCCTTGCAGTTGGCTACTGGGACAGCAAAGAGGAGCTGTCCGAGAACATGGATATTGACTGTGTCTTTGAACCTCAGATCAGTGAGGAAGAAAGAGAGAAAAAGGTATCCGGATGGAAACGGGCGGTCCGTTATTCTTACGGATGGGCAAAAGAAGAATAGGAAAGTTGATTTTTTCACCAGTCTTCACACTGGTGAAAAAATATGACAAGATTGGTTGGACCAATTAAGCGGGATTGTAAAAAATATTGACTTAGAGTGAGCTCCAGGTGATATAGTAAGTCCGGGAGCACATAATGGCCGGCAGGAAGATGCAGCGGCCTTCAAATAAAAAAGTAAGGAGTGCACAGAGATGGAAGCACATGAAGTATTAGAAAAAGTCAGCCGGGGAGAAATGTCCGTAGGGGAGGCAGAAGCATTTTTCCGCCGGGAGCCCTTTGAGGATATGGGATATGCCAAACTGGATACCCACAGAAAATTGAGGAACGGCGCCGCCGAGGTGGTTTTCTGCAGCGGCAAGTCCGATGACCATCTGGCCGGTATTTTTCAAAGGCTTTGGGAACAGAATGGAGAAGTACTCGGCACGAGAGCCTCCGTAAGACAGTTTGAACTTGTCCGGAAAAAACTTCCGGAACTTACATATGATCCGATCTCCCGTATTATGAAAATTGAAAAGCCGGACAAAGAAAGGATTGGGAGGATCGTGGTCTGTACGGGAGGCACGGCGGATATTCCTGTGGCCGAGGAAGCGGCCCGGACAGCGGAATTTTTCGGCAATCACGTGGAGCGCATCTACGACGTGGGAGTCAGCGGACTCCACCGGCTTTTGTCCCGCCTGGATGTGATCCAGAGTGCCAACTGTGTGGTTGCGGCGGCGGGGATGGAGGGTGCTCTGGCAAGCGTCATCGGAGGACTTGTTGACAAGCCGGTGATTGCAGTGCCCACTTCTGTGGGCTACGGGGCCAATCTGCACGGCATTGCGGCTTTGCTCACGATGCTTAACTCATGTGCCAACGGCATTGCGGTTGTAAATATTGACAATGGATACGGTGCCGGATACATGGCATCACAGATCAACAGACTGGGGGAATGATCATGAATCAGACACTTTATTTAGAATGTTATTCCGGGATCAGCGGCGACATGATGGCAGCGGCCCTGCTGGATCTCGGGGCCGATGAGAAGGTCCTTTTGGAGGCTCTTGAAAGCCTTCCCGTAAAGGGATTTCAGACAGAGGTGAGAAGAGTATCAAAGGCAGGACTGGACGCATGTGACTTTCATGTGATTCTGGATCACGAACATGAGAACCATGACCACGATATGGAATATCTTCACGGACACATCCACGGTCATGACCATTTTCATGGAGATCACGGACATCATTCTCATGATCACGAACACAGGGGTCTTACAGAGATCCTTGAGATACTTTGCAGGGCACAGATCACGGACGGCGCCAGAGAGAAGGCGGTGAGAATTTTTGAGATCCTCGCAGAGGCGGAGGCCAGGGCACACGGCACCAGTATAGAAAAGGTCCATTTCCATGAGGTGGGAGCCGTGGACTCTATTGTGGATATTACGGCAGCGGCTGTCTGCCTCGATAACCTGCAGATTGACAAGGTCATTATTCCGGTGCTTTATGAGGGGAGCGGATCTGTCCGGTGCCAGCACGGTGTGATCCCGATCCCGGTGCCGGCGGTCACTGCCATCACATCCAGATATTCACTTCCCGTACACATGACAGATGTGCAGGGAGAACTGGTCACTCCGACCGGCGCCGCCATCGCAGCTGCCATCCGGACTTCTTCCCGGCTGCCGGAACGGTTTGTGATTGAGAAAACCGGGATCGGGGCCGGAAAGAGAGAGTATGAACGGCCGAGCCTGCTGCGGGCCATGCTGATCCGGGAGACAGAAAACAGCAGCGCCGGCGACTTTATATACAAGCTGGAGAGCAATATTGACGACTGTACCGGGGAGGCTCTGGGATACGTGATGGAGCAGCTGATGAAGGCAGGGGCAAGAGACGTCCATTATACCCCTGTCTTTATGAAAAAGAACAGACCGGCCTATCAGCTCAATGTCATTTGCAAGGAGGAAGACATAGAGAAGCTTGAGGAGATCATTTTCCGGGAAACGACGACCATCGGTATCCGCAGACAGAAGATGGAGCGAAGTGTGCTGAAACGGCAGGTGAAAACAGTCAGAACTTCTCTGGGAGAAGCCCGGGTAAAGGTATGCTTTATGGAAAACGGCATGAGAGTCTATCCGGAGTATGAGAGTGTCAGAGAACTGTGCAGAAAGAATGGGCTGTCTTTCCAGGAAACTTACCAAAAGATCGCAGAGGAATGCCATGGACAGATATGAGGAACACTGTGCAAATTTAAAAGAAGCAGTCAGAGGTTTTGTAAAGGAAGATGTGGCGCTTGCTTTTTCCGGGGGAGTGGACAGCAGCCTGCTCTTAAAGCTTCTATGCCTGGCAGCGGAGAAAACCGGGAAAAAGGTGGCGGCATTTACGATGGTGACAAAACTTCACCCGTCCGGGGATATAAAAATTGCAGAGAGAGTTGCCAGGGAAGCGGGAGCCGTTCATCAGGTCGTTCATGTAGATGAACTTTCCCATGCGGGGATCATAGATAATCCGGAGAACAGATGCTATCTGTGCAAGAAATATCTGTATACAGAACTGCTTAAATCGGCGGAATCGTTAGGGATACAGACTGTACTGGAAGGAACCAATGCGGATGACCTGCACGCCTACCGTCCCGGAATCCGGGCAGTAAAAGAGCTTGCAATTCTGAGTCCTCTTGTGCAGGCCGGGATGACCAAGGATGATATCCGCAGGATGGCATCGGAATATGGGATCTCCGTGGCAGAGCGCCCGGCAAGTCCTTGTCTTGCCACGAGATTTCCATATGGGGCCAGACTGTCCGGGGAGAAAATGAAAATGGCAGAGGAAGGGGAGAAGTATCTGAGGGCAATGGGCTTTTATAACGTCCGTGTCCGTATATACGGAGACATGGCGAGAATCGAAGTAGATGAGAAGGAGCTTCCCCGGCTGATCAAAAACAGAGAAGCTGCGGTAAAGCGGCTCAAGGAAATAGGTTTTACATATGTTACAGCGGATCTGGAGGGATTCCGGTCCGGCAGCATGGACACTCATTTGAAACAGAGAAAGGAGAAATAAGATATGCATATGGCAGATGCGCTTGTGGCCCCTGCGGTGGCAGGCACCATGTATGCCTGTTCTGCGGCGGCAGCAGGATGGGCAGTAAAAAAAGTACAGGAGGAGGACGACCCGAAAAAAGTTCCGCTGATGGGGGTTATGGGAGCCTTTGTGTTCGCAGGGCAGATGATCAATTTTACGATTCCGGGCACCGGTTCTTCCGGCCACCTGTGCGGAGGCATGCTCGTGTCGGCAGTACTGGGACCATTTGCAGGTTTCCTGACCATGATCGGGGTACTGCTGATCCAGTGCCTTCTTTTTGCGGACGGGGGACTTCTCGCACTTGGATGCAACATTTGGAACATGGCGTTTTATGGCTGTTTTATAGGAGCCGGGCTTCTCTGGAGGCGGATCATGAAAAACGGACCGGATAAAAAGAAGATTACATATGCATCCGTCATCGGATGTATCCTTACCTTACAGCTGGGAGCACTTTCCGTGACAGCAGAGACTCTTGCTTCGGGCATTACCGAGCTGCCGTTTGCAGTATTTGCGGCTGCCATGCAGCCGATCCATCTGGTCATCGGACTGGTGGAAGGGCTTATCACCGCTGCAGTGCTCTGTTTCTTGTACGAGGCCAGGCCGGAGCTTATCTGGACCGGGGACTCCGGGAAATCTGCGGCAGGCGCAAAGAAGCCGAAGCTCTCTTTCCGAAAAGTGCTGCTTGCGCTCACAGGAGCATTTATACTGATCGGAGGAGCATTATCTCTGGCGGCATCTGCAAACCCGGACGGGCTGGAATGGTCCATACAAAAAATAACAGGGTCCGCGGAGCTTGCGGCGTCCGGTCCGGTTCACGCTGCGGCGGGGAAGATCCAGAGTCTGACCTCCCTTCTGCCGGATTATTCTATCCCGGACCGGGAGACGATGCTTGGAACTTCTCTGTCCGGCATCTTCGGCGGACTGGCAGTCATCGTATTATGTATAGCCGTTTGTTATCTGTTCGGCCTGTTTAGAAAGAAAGGACGTCATGAGCAGAATCAATGAGGCAATTCATGAAATACACCATCTGGATGCCATGGCTTCAAGAGAGGGGCGGATCAACAGGATTCATCCTCTGAGCAAGCTTCTCGTCACCGTCTGGTATATCACTTTTACCATGTCATTTCCTGTCTATGAACCGGGCGGAATCTTCGGCATGATCCTGTATCCCGCAGTAACTATGCGGGCAGGAGGCATCTCTGCGGTCAG
Organism: Anaerostipes faecis; assembly: GCF_910574135.1. Lineage (NCBI taxonomy): Bacteria > Bacillati > Bacillota > Clostridia > Lachnospirales > Lachnospiraceae > Anaerostipes > Anaerostipes faecis. The sequence continues at coordinate 79,017 of NZ_CAJSYK010000011.1, forward strand.
AAGCATAAGAAAATTAAAGCCGGTTCTTCTGCTCGTCTGTGCAGTGGGGATTGCCAATCCGTTTTTTGACCGGGCCGTACTCTTCCGGGCCGGGCCTTTACCGGTAACCGGCGGCATGATCTCCATGGCCACACTGATGCTCAAAGGAGCATTTGCGGTGCTGGCATCTTACCTGCTGATCCTGACAACGTCTATGGAGAGCATTTGTTATGCTCTGCGTCTCCTGCATGTGCCGAAGATTATGGTGACCATGGTGCTTCTGATCTATCGGTATGTGATCGTGCTGCTGAAAGAAGCCGAACGGATCTCCCAGGCGTACTCCATGAGAGCGCCGGATCAGAAGGGAATCCATTACCGGGCATGGGGAACCTTACTGGGACAGCTGATGCTAAGAAGTATCGACCGGGCCCAGACGGTCTATGAGAGCATGCTGCTCCGGGGATTTGACGGAAGTTTCCGTCTGTCAAAGAAGCAGAAAATGGACAGAAGAAGTGCAGTGTACCTGGCAGGCTGGCTGGGTATCGTTGTTTTGCTGCGGTATGTTTCTGTTTTTAAACTTGCCGGAAGTCTGTTAGAATAGAATACGGAGGAAGTATGAACAAAATTGAAGTAAACGGCCTCACCTTTTCCTATGAAAAAAGAGCCTCATCAAACAGAAAAAATGTGCTTTCCGGTTTAAATTTTACTGCTGAAGATGGAGAGAGCATCGGACTGATCGGGGCCAACGGAGCGGGGAAGTCTACACTGCTCAAACTCATGGTAGGGCTTCTGACAGACTATGAAGGAGAGCTCAGAATCGGAGGAATCCGGGCAGAGAAAGCGTCCCTGGCAGATATTCGGAAGAAGACGGGATATGTGTTTCAGGATTCAGACAGCCAGCTGTTTATGTCTACTGTGTATGAAGACGTGGCATTTGCTCCACGCAATTACGGACTCTCTGAGGAGGAAACAAGAGAGAGGACGCTGAGAGCACTGGAGAGTGTTCATATGGAGCAGATGAAAGACAGGCACATCTACCGGCTGTCCGGAGGAGAGAAAAAAAGGGCATCCATCGCATCGATCCTGTCCATGGAGCCGGAGGTGATCCTTATGGATGAGCCGTCGGCGGCTCTGGACCCCAAAAACAGGCGCAGCCTGATCCATGTCCTGAACGGACTTTCCGGGACTAAGATCATTGCGTCCCATGACCTGGATTTCATCTATGATACGTGTGAGAGGACAATCCTGATCGCAGACGGAAGACTTGCGGCAGACGGACCCACGGAAGAAATATTAAGGGATCAAACACTTCTGGAAGACAATGGGCTGGAGCTCCCGCTGTCATTTTCCAGGACTTTGGAATGAATGGAGGAAAGTATTTTGACCATCGCAGAAGTAAGTAAAAAGTATGACATAACTGCAGATACGCTGAGATATTATGAGAGGATCGGACTGATACCGGCTGTCCCGAGGAAGCCGAACGGCATTCGGGATTATGACCAGGCATCCTGCCAGTGGGTGGAATTGATGAAGTGCATGCGGAAAGCCGGGGTGCAGATCGAGGCACTGATTGAATATGTGGAGCTGTTTCGCCGGGGAGATGAGACCATTGACGCACGGAAAACGATTCTCATGGAACAGAGAAAACGTCTGGTCCGGAAAATGCAGGATATGCAGGAGACTCTGGAACGTCTGGATTATAAGATTGAGATGTATGAACGGGGAAAGATGTCAGCAGAATATCAGATGGACTGATATCCAGAGATATAGAGATTATTTCTTCCTGAGGAAGACGTATTTTGACAGAAGCCTTAAATTCTGAATTTTTTTCCATGGCTTTTAAAAGGTCCTGTCTTATCTGTCTTAGATTTTCGGGATGCACTGAATCGTTGTAAAAACGGGTTCTGATGTACTGGTCCAATGATTCTGCCGCATAGCCATATTCCTCAAAGGAGTCTTCAGAAATCAGTCTGAATTCTATTCTCCCTTCTCTTGTCCGAAGCAGGAAAATGCTTTCCGGAACTGGCCTAAAAGAAATGGAGACGGAGAGGCATTGCTGGGCCGTTCCATAATCGTATCCAGATTCGAGAAGTCAGGATAATCCGCGGCATCATCGGGATGGACTAACTGACGGGCAACAACTTGGGTCATCAAAGTGGATAAAGATCCCTCTTCTGAGGGAACAATATATTTGTCAGAAAGATGGAATAAAACTTTGAAGGAATCTTTTGTGAGATTCAGTTCAAATAATTCATCATAGGCAGAGAGATTCGTGAGATTATAAAACAGGTTTTTATTGCCCTCATAGATGGCTTTGGACAGATCTTCATATTATAAAAGAGCGTGCTTTCGTTCTCTTATGCATGAAGAGGACAGCCGCTGCACGGCGCTTTTTCCCCGCAAAAACTTCATAGCATATATCACCGCAGCAGATCTTTGGAAAGACCTGCTGAAGCTCCCTGTTGAAATGCACGATCCTGTAATGATCATCTATGATATAAATGCTCGTTTCCGAAGTAAAATTATTAGTATTCATATGTATATTCCTGTCAGGCCAATTTACTATATAGTATTTTTTGTGTAAATCAGTCAATCTCAAGAGAGGAAATAAAGAAAAAGAGAAAAATAAATTGACAAGACAGACAAAACTGAACTATAATGATCCAAAAAGCGTAGATTGAGAAAAGTAGCATAGATTATCGCTTACAGTGAGCAGGAGACAGTGGGAACCCTGCAGAGTGAATCCATGTGAAGAACACTCAGGAGCTGCAATCTGAACGTCCATAGGATCAGTAGGTGCGTCGCAGGCTGTGCGTTATTCAGCATACCAGAGAGGCTGTAAAAGCAGCAAATCAGGTGGTACCGCGGAACTTGTACAGTTGTCCGTCCTGAATGATTTTTTAGGATAGACGACTTTTTTTATTACAAAAAAGTCTAACATGATGAAAGCAAAAAGGAGAAAAAAATGTCAAATATGTACCGCAGCAAGACTATGGATAAGATTTCTGAGAGCGATATCGGGTCCCAGTTAAAGATCGCCGGGTGGGTGGAAAATATCCGTGACCACGGCGGAGTGTCATTTATTGATTTAAGAGATATGTATGGCGTTATGCAGGTCGTGTTAAGAGACGGAAGTCTTTTAAATGAAGTGAGAAAAGAAGAATGCCTTTCCATCGAAGGGATCATTGAGCACAGGGACGAGGAGACTTATAATCCGAAGATTCCCACGGGAACGATCGAACTGGAAGCCCATAAGATTACAGTGCTCGGAAAGGTATATACCGACCTTCCGTTTGAAGTGTCAGGGTCCAAAGAGATCCGTGAGGATGTCCGTTTAAAATACCGGTATTTAGATTTGAGAAACCGCAAAGTAAAGGACAATATCAAATTCCGCTCCGAAGTCATCGGTTTCCTGAGAAGAAAGATGAATGATCTTGGATTTATGGAGATCCAGACACCGATCCTCTGCGCATCTTCACCGGAAGGGGCAAGGGACTATATTGTTCCGTCCAGAAAATATAAAGGGAAGTTTTATGCACTCCCTCAGGCTCCGCAGCAGTACAAACAGCTGCTGATGGTATCCGGCATCGACAAATACTATCAGGTTGCGCCTTGTTTCAGAGATGAAGATGCCCGCGCCGACCGTTCTCCGGGAGAATTTTACCAGCTGGACTTTGAGATGAGTTTTGCCACACAGGAAGATGTCTTTAAAATCGGTGAGGAAGTGCTGGCAGAGACCTTTAAGAAATTTGCACCGGAAGGGTCCGTTGTGACAGACACGCCATTCCCGGTTATCAGTTATAAGCAGGCGATGCTGGAATTTGGAACGGACAAACCGGATTTAAGGAATCCTCTCAGGATCGTGGACGTGACAGACTTTTTCCAGAGATGTACTTTCAAGCCGTTCCACGACAAGACAGTGAGGGCCGTGAAAGTCCACGCAAATCTCTCAAAAGGATTCCATGAAAAGCTCCTTAAATTTGCACAGTCCATCGGCATGGCAGGACTCGGATACCTGGAAGTAAAAGAAGATATGTCCTACAAGGGACCGATCGACAAATTTATTCCGGAAGATATGAAGAGCGAGCTTGCAAAGAAGGCACATCTTGAGGCAGGGGACGTAATCTTCTTTATCGCAGCAAGTGAAAAACTTGCCTGTCAGTTTGCGGGACAGATCAGGGACGAACTTGCCGCCCGCCTGGATCTCTGTGAGAAAAATGCGTACCGTTTTTGTTACATCAACGATTTTCCGATGTATGAGACAGACGAGGAGACAGGGCAGGTGACCTTTACACATAATCCATTCTCTATGCCTCAGGGAGGACTTGAAGCGCTGAATGAAAAAGATCCTCTGGATATTCTCGCATACCAGTACGATATCGTCTGCAATGGAGTGGAACTTTCTTCCGGTGCGGTGAGAAACCATGATCTGGATGTCATGGTTAAGGCATTTGAGATCGCAGGATATGATGAAGAGGCATTAAAAGAAAAATTCGGAGCGTTATATAATGCATTCCAGTTCGGTGCGCCTCCTCATGCTGGAATGGCCCCGGGAGTCGACCGAATGATCATGCTCCTCAGAAATGAAGAAAACATCCGCGAAGTGATCGCCTTCCCTATGAGCGGAACTGCACAGGATTTGATGTGCGGTGCGCCGGGAGAAGTATCGGAGCTTCAGCTCAGGGAAACACACATCAAGGTAAGGGATTAACTGTTAAAAAAGCCGTACATTCAGAAATGAATGTGCGGCTTTCTGCATATATATGGTAAATAATAAAGTTTGTACAGGGGGAAGGCCTTTTGGGTACGCTTCTTCAGATTATTTTTATCAACCTTGTCGTGTCTCTGGACAATATTGGCGTCATCGCCATGGCAACCAGGGGGCTTTCAAAGCGCCGTGCCAAAGCGGCCAGAGATCTGGGCGTCTGGCTGTCTATCCTTCTTAAGATGATCTTTGTGGGGATCATCGGATTTTTGTTCAGGATTCCATGGCTTCACATCAGGATACTGGGAGGTGTGATGCTTTTGTATGTCACTTTCACGATGATGAAGGAAAGCGGAACGGGAAGTGAAAAGCGTGAACAGACAGAACAGAAGGATAACTTTTGGTTTGCCATCATTTCCATTGTGGCAGTAGATGTGAGCATGAGTTTCGACAACGTGCTGGCTATACTCGGGGTCGTGTCTGCGGACGGCGGCGGTCTGCATATGAGAGAATTTCTGCTGATCTTCGGCGGTCTGGCATTTTGTGTGCCGCTGCTTTTGTGGTTCAGCGGAACCATCGCAGAGTGGATGGAAGAGTTTCCAGTCTTAAATGATATCTGCGCCGGATACCTTGTCTACACTGCAGTCAAAATGATGATGGAAGATGAGTTCGTATCTCTTTTCCTTCAGGAGATTAATTTTTCCATCGCAGCTCCGTGTGCGGCATTGGCCGGTATTCTTGTGGCCTGTTTTAAAGTCTATTCAGAGGGGAGGGATTTTAAATATCACAGCGGAAAGATCATCGTGGCCTGTGTCACGGCTCTTTCCTGCTATGCAGTCATGGACATGGCAGTGCTCTCTTACCTGAGCACCGGGCCGTCTCCGAAGGGATACCAGCTGAGTCTGGAAGCCCTCTACGGTTTTCTGCCAAAAGGGATCAACGCGGTCCATCTCACCTCCATGTCCTCGGGTGTACTGGAACTGTGCGTGGCCGTCTATACGGCAGATGTGATGAGGCGGAGGGAGCTGTCCTCTTTCTTCTGGAGATACATAAAAGTAGAAAATACGATGGCAAGACTTCTGCTGTTTCAGACGGCCCTCTATGTCATAGGGCTGACGCTTAACTTTGGGCTGGGAAAACCGGATGTGTGGATGTTCATCTCCGAACTGCTCTTTGAATTCCTGTTGATGAGTGTCTATGCAGCGGTCTTTGGGCTCCTGTGTTTTTCCTTTAAAAGCGGGGGATTGGGACTGGGGATGAGCCTTTTGTTCCTCCTGCTGGAAGCGGTCATATCCTCTGTGCTGATGCTCGACGAGACCAGCGTGCTGGCGGGAATGTTCCCGAATTATTATCTGGAAAACATGGAAAGCCATATGCACGATATGATCTTTATCATGCGAGGGATCTTTATGTCGGCGATCTATATATTGCCTGTGCTGATGATTGGGGAGAGAAAGAATAACAGACATTTCAGGTGTTTTTAAAAGAGTGAGGAATTGCAGTAATAAAGTTGTTATCACGGTTTTGACTTTTGTGGAGAAAACTTCGGACTTCAAAATTTTTACGTATATACGATAATATGAGTATTTTCTTTCTTTAAAAGAATGAAATGGTTCAAAGGATTCTGCATATGGCAGACGTTCTAATATTGCATTTTCTACATCATTTAACAATTGCTTGGCGGCCTGTGGATTTTTTAATTAATCGCAAATATAAACTAATGTATCTTCCAAAACCTTGTAAAAAAGCGGAAGGTATTGCAGATTATATCTCGTATTAGTCATTGATTCTCCTTTTCAATCCATAAACGCAGAGTTCCAAATGACTATGCCGCCTTTTCAGAGGCAGAAAGGTGTGCTGCCGCGTAGCGTTCACAATGTTCTTGAAAGGTTTCCCGATAAAAGCTCCGTTCGGAAGAGCGATCGACATCCAGGTAAAGTCAGAACCGACATCAGGACCGACAGAAAGGTAAGGGATGCTGTCAAGCATCTGAAAAACTTGTTTGTATTTCATAAGTTTATCCTTTCTGGCAGGCATCCATTTCCAAAAGGTGGATACACAACCTGGCGGCTTAATCCCCCTCTATTATAAATATAAAAAATGCCTACCCTGTTGACCAAACGGGGTAAGCGTATCTAGCTGCGGGGGTTATCCCGCCGTAATCTCCCCGCAGATAAGCTGGAAGCTTTCAGTCACCATTCCCAGGTAGTCTTCATCAACTAGGACAACTAACGTATCGCCGGAGTGTACCACAGTGCTTCCTTTGGCGATAATCTCTTCTTTGCCCCGGCTGATGGTGACGATCAGGCAGTGTTCCGGCCAGGCCACATCTTTGATTTTTTTTCCCACAGCAAGACAGGTTGTTCCGGCAACAAAGCTTGAGAGCACTTTTCCCTCTGCGGCATCCGTTGTTTTTAATCCCTTTTTTGCAAGGATGCGGCCCAGAAGACTTTCGTAGATTGGCTCACTTTTCAGAAGATGGGCAATCACATAGGCAGTCAGTGATACAACGGCCAGGGAAAGAAAATGTTCAAAAGTACCTGTCATTTCCGCAATCAGAATGACGCCGGTGATCGGGGCTCTGACGATGGCAGTGAAAAATCCGGCCATAGCAAGGATAATAAAGTTAATGATGTAATCCTGACTGATGCCTGTAAGTCCTGTGACAGAGGTTCCATAAATAGAACCGATGTATGCGCCAAGTATCAGGAGAGGGAAGAAGATGCCTCCCGGTGCTCCGGAGCCAAAGCTGACAGCCGAAAACAGAAACTTGACAAGGAGCAGAAGCACCATAGTTCCGATCAAAAGATGTCCGGTCTCCAGGCGTTCGATCATGGCATGGCCTCCTGCGAGTACAGAAGGAAGGCAGTAGCACAGCACACCCGATACGAGGAACGGGATTACGGTCCTGTACTCCGGTTTCAGGAAGGAGAGTTTTTTGTAAACATCCTGTCCTTTCAGCATGACACGGTTATATATGGCCCCGGCAGCACCAAGGATGATCCCCAGCAGGATCAGCAGGCCGTAATATTTAAGCGGAAGGGCAGACTTCAGCCTGAATTCAAACACCGGAGATAATCCGAATACATTTTTAGAAATAAAATCCGAGGTCAGGGCACCGGCAGTGACACAGACCAGCATGGAACTGTTAAAGTTCTTCTGAATTTCTTCCAGAGCAAACATAATGCCTGCCAGAGGTGCGTTAAAAGCAGCGGCCAGACCCGCGCCGGAACCGCACACTTCCATGATCCTTTCCTTTGTCTTGCTCTTTCGTGTGATCTTTGCAAGCCCTTTGGCGGCCATGGCGCCCAGTTGGACAGAGGGGCCTTCACGTCCAAGAGACAGACCGCCAAGGATCGAGAGTGTGCCGCCTGTGATCTTTGTGATCAGTACGCTGATCCAGTTCTGGCTTATGTATCCTTTCATCTCCCCCTGCACCTGGGGGATACCGCTTCCGGAGCACATTTCATCCCAGCTGACCAGTCTGCCTACGATCAGGCCGAGGACTACCAGGACGGCAAACCAGCCTGCGATATAGAAGGCATTTCCTTTTGTAAAGTCTATAATGCGGAACAACAGAGATTCCGCGTGATTTAATAAAATACGGTAGATGACGGCAATACAGCCGGCAACTATCCCCGCCAGGAGTCCGTCGAATACGATAGAGACGGACAGAGAGTGGGGATTTTCAATTTTTGAAGTTTTCATATGCGACAATCCTCCTTTGTCAAGATTATTTTATCACAAGATGTGCCAAAGAAAAAGGAATCTGCGCATTTCTCAAGTTTGCAAAACAGGGCCTTATAGTTTATAATACACACGTATATTATATAGAAATTTAAGCAACAGATTGGAGAACAGAGTATGCCACCGATTACAAATGACTGGGCTGAGCATCTGAAAGAAGAATACAAAAAGCCGTATTATAAAAAGCTGTATCAGACAGTGACGGCTGAGTACGCACAAAAGAACATCTTTCCGCCGGCGGATGATATTTTTAACGCGTTCCACCTGACGCCTTTGAGCAAGGTAAAGGTGGTGATCTTAGGCCAGGACCCATACCACAATGTAGGACAGGCCCACGGGCTGTCTTTTTCTGTGAAGCCGGGAGTACAGACACCGCCGTCCCTGGTCAACATTTACCAGGAACTGCACGATGATTTGGGCTGCTACATACCGAACAACGGATATCTGACCAAATGGGCTGAGCAGGGTGTCCTGCTTTTAAATACTGTTCTGACCGTCCAGGCGCACAAGGCGAATTCCCACAAAGATATCGGATGGGAAGAGTTTACGGACGCTGCGATCCGCATACTAAACGAGCAGGACCGCCCGATCGTCTATCTTCTATGGGGAAGAAATGCCCAGAATAAAAAATGGATGCTTACCAACCCGAAACAGCTGGTGCTTGAAGCGCCTCACCCGAGTCCTTTTTCTGCGTCCAGAGGGTTTTTCGGATGCCGTCATTTCAGCAGGACCAACGAGTTTCTGAAAGAACACGGCATTGAGCCGGTGGACTGGCAGATTGAGAATATATAGGAGCGAAGCATGAATAAAATTGTATTTTTAGACATTGACGGCACTTTGTACTGTGACGGGATCGGTATTCCGGAGTCTGCTCAGAGGGCCGTGGCTGAGCTGATAGACAAAGGGTGTAAAGTGATGCTCTGTACCGGAAGAGCTTACGGCATGGTACCGGAATCCTATATGGAACTGGGTTTTCACGGCATGATCGCGGCGGCAGGAGCCCATGTGATCTGTGAAGGCAGAGAGCTGTGCAATGATCAGGTTTCCGGTGAGAACCTGCGAAAGGTCATTGATTACGGACAAAAACATGGGATCGGGATCGTTTTAGAAGGCGTGAAAGGGAGCTATTATGACCCGGAAAATCAGGACGGTTTTTATCTGAAAGTGGTGGAAAGGCTGAGAGAGACCACGACCCCTTATATATATCCGCTGTCCCAGGCAGAGGCAGTGAACAAATGGACATACCATCACATGGACTTTGCGCAGAAGGAATATGTGGAGGAGATGACCGGGGGAACTATGAGCGGTATCATACATAAAGAAGTAAATTCCGTAGAGTTTATCCCTTCAGGGGTCAATAAAGCCACCGGCATCAGGATGGTGCTGGATCATTTTGGGATCGGCCGGAAAGACAGCTATGCATTTGGAGACAGCGCCAATGACATTGAGATGTTAAATTATGTACAATACGGGGTTGCCATGGGAAATGCAGTCCCTGAACTGCTGGAACAGGCCGAATACAAAACGGAGCCTGCGGACCGGGACGGCCTGGCACTGGGACTGAAACGCCTGGGACTGATCGGGTAGGAGCTGCCTATGAAAAAAGTTCTGAAAGCATTTGCATCAATCCTTCTGCTGGTACTGGTCTTTATGCTGCCGAATATGGTGTCATCGATCCAGAGCCGCATCCACCAGAAGGAACAAAAGAAGATTGTCACAGAGGTAAAAAAGACCCACAAAGACCTTTTTGAGACCAAGTACGGTTACCAGAGCCTTTCAAAAGAGGGCAAAAGGGTTTACAGCCTCATGTACTATGGGATTTTCAACAGAAAAAAGGAGATCGAGATTGAGCAGGTTACTACAAAGCGGATGGAGGATATTTTAAAGCAGATGGAATCCGACTGCCCTGAACTGTTCTGGTTCGATTTTACCGGAAATATCAAATGGAAGACATCGGGAACGAAGAAAAACGTCGTGTTCCTGCCCCATTATATTTTTACGGAAAAGCAGACCAGACAGTACGATAAGAAATTGAAGAAAAATCTTGCCGTGTATCTTTCCTATGCAGACAAAAAAGAGACGGAATATGAGAAGGTCTATACTGTTTATGAGCATCTGACCAAGAGGATCTCCTACCGGGAGGGCAGCAGATATAATCAAAACCTGATCAGCGGCATGGTCAATGAAGAGACTGTCTGTACAGGATATGCCAAGAGTCTTCAGTATATTTACCAGAAGATGGGCATCCCGTGCCGGATGGTGTACGGAAGGGCCAACGGACAGAATCATGCGTGGAATCTGGTACAGATCGAAGGAACCGACTGTTATGTGGACCCCACCTGGGGAAGCAATAATCAGAAGATGTCCAAGGGGTTTTTCGGGATGACTGAGGAGGAACTTCTGAGGGGACACACTCTGGATCAGGGACTCAAGGTGCCCAAATGCAGTTCAAAGAAGAACAATTATTATGTGAGGCAGAATCATTACTACAGGCAGTTTGAATTGGGGAAGATCTATAACCAGCTCTGTGAACAGAAAAATCAGGGGCAGATCAGTTTTCAGATGGGCAGCCGGAAAGAATATGAGAAGGCCTGCCGGCAGCTGATCACCGACAGAAAGATTTTTGATCTGCTGAGAAGAGTGCCCGGATTCGGGGCAAAAAAGATGGAAGTGACTTATTATACGGACCGCCAGCTATACATTATGACAATTAATTTCAAATAAGAATTATGAGGAAAAACATATGAAGAAATATGTAAAACGATTACTGGTAATGCTTACAGCAACTGTACTGGTGACAGCAGGGACCGTGCCGGCAAAGGCGGCAGAGAGAGGACTTGCCACAAAGGAAGACACAAATGCAGAGAAGCCGTCGATCAACGGAGTCTGCGGAATATTGATGGATGCCAAGACCGGGAAGATCCTCTATGCAAAAAACATTGACAAGAAAAGCTATCCGGCCAGCATCACCAAGATCCTGACGACTTTGGTGGCGATAGAGAACAATGATGATCTGTACTCCACAGTCAAATTCTCCAGACATGCTGTAAACAGCATTGAGCCTGGAAGCACTCACATCGGCATTAAGACCGGCGAGGAGATTCCGCTCATCGACGTCCTGTACGGGATCATGCTGGAATCCGCAAATGAAGCCTGCAATGGTGTCGCGGAGCATACAAGCGGCAGCATCGAAAAATTTGCGGGCCTGATGAATAAAAAAGCGAAAGAAATCGGCTGCAAAGGGTCTCATTTTATGAATCCCAACGGCCTTCACAATGATAAGCATTATGTGACGGCGAGGGATATGGCGTTGATCACGAAAGCGGCTCTTCAAAATCCGATGTTCCGCAAGATCGCATGTTCTTCTCATTATTTTATGTCCGGAACCAACAAGGAGAAAAAGGGCAGAGAGTTATGGAATCACCACAAGATGGTAAAACAGACGATGTTTTTATACAAAGGCGTGGAGGGCGGAAAGACCGGTTATACGACAAGAGCCGGCGGTACTCTCGTAACTTTTGCAAAGCGCGGGGATACGGAACTGATCTCCGTGATCCTGCGGGGAAACGGATATGAATTGTACAGGGATACGATCAAACTGTTTGATTATGGTTTTAAGAATTATAAATCCGTGGCACCTTTTGCGGGATTAAACTGCGACCTTTCAGAGAGCCGGGAAAATCCGGTCACTCAGATGGCATGTAAACTTTCTCCGTACCAGCTTCCGCTGGGCGGCAGCTTAAGTGACTTTTCTGTGCTGCTGACCAAGGACCAGGATTCTGCTGAGCTGAAAGTATATACCGAGAACAATAAAATTTATGCCTCTTATGGAGATGAAGATCTGGGATCAACCAAGATCAGTTATTAAAAAATTTTCAATGCCGGAAAAGCCTTTTATAAAGATTTTTCCGGCATTATTTTAAATCCGTTCAACACTTTTGTAAACGATAGGGCTGTCATATCCAAAAGTTCTCTTTCCGTTTACTTTCATAATTTCAGAAACTTCTAAATATTCTTCTGAAAAGCGTTCAAATAAAGTGAATTTCAGCACAGGGGAAAACATGCTTTCTGAGGGTTTCAGAACCCTGAAATCAATACCGGTTAAATTTTCGTAGGTAAATGTGTCTTTTTTTAATACACCGGGAGTTTCGTATGAAGTCAGATTCCTGATTTTATCATTGCAGACCGTATTTTCGTGTTCAGCAAAAGGGAATTCAATTCCGTTCTTTTTCATCTTTTTATATTGTTCAGAGTTTTGAAAGTGTTCTGGTCAGATGGCCCGCATCCAGCTTCAAGGCAAGGGATATTTCTTTGGGCGAACATGTTTCTTTCTTGCCGACAAAAATAAGAATGAACAGCTGTCCGTAAGTTACATTGATCTCTGCAAGTTTTTCCGTACAATACTGCGTAAATTGTTTACGGAGAACTGACACATAAAAGGCAAAAGATTCGGTCATTAATGATTACCTCCATATATTTGACTAAGTCAAATAATATATAATAAAAAAACTGCCCCCAACCGTTAGATTTTTGATCTGACTTTCGGGGGCCGGCTCATCAAGCAATATGTTTTTATATATGGGATTACTGGGGATCTTGTCTCTGCACAAGAATGTTTAATGCCTCCGGAACGATAGAAATCCTTACCGGGAGTCCCTCGCTCAGGATCTCACCGTCATAGTCAATGGCGATCTCACTGTCTGTGGATGCCTGTTCGATAAAGATCTCTTTCGTCTGAAAATACTCGATGGACGGGTGATTTTGGTGGCTGCCCTGGAGCCATTTTACTATCAGATCAGGAGTCGTTAAAAATTCGATCTTTTTGAGGATCAAGACGTCCAGATAGCCGTCTGATACAGAAGCCAGCGGTGCGGCGGTCGGGAAACCTCCCACACTTTTTGAGTTGGCTACTAAAAAGACCATGGTCTCCGTGGTTTCTGAAAATTCGCTGCTGGTGTACTTTAATACCATATTTTTGGAAAACTGCTTTGGCAGTTCTTTGATGCCTTCCAGGTAATATGCCATCTTCCCGAGGACTGCTTTTTTGTCTTTCGGAACTTTATAAGCAATATCGGTGAGCAGGCCGCCGGCCAGGACATTGATAAAATATTCATCGTTGACCTTACCGATATCCACTTTTTTTGTCTGGAAATTCTTTATCATACCACAGAACTCTTTGGCTGTCTGAGGCAGGTTCATATAAGTGGCAAAGTCATTGACAGTTCCTGCGGAGATGATAGCCAGGGGGATATTACTCTGGCTGACCACTAGTCCGTTGGACACTTCGTTTAAGGTACCGTCACCACCCACAGAGACAACATAGTCGTATTCTCCGGGCTTTAAGGCTGCCGCCCGGTGCTTTGCATCATCTTTTTTCTTTGTATAAAAAACATCAATGTGTGGAGTGATTTGTTTTAAGATCAAAGTCGACATGATTTCCTGCAGTGTAGCTTCAACATTTTGTTTCCCCGAAGAGGGATTGATGATAAATAAGGCTTTCATGAGATCCTCCTTGTTGTATTCCATTCCCCGCAATTATGTACGGAAGATTATTTTACTTAGAGTTTACCATAGAAAGGCCGGGGTCGCAATGTTCAAAAAAGTTGACATTACAATGAGTACCTCTTGTATTTCTAAAAAACTATTTATTGTGAGAATGAACCAAGGCGAAAGGATAAGGGGAGATGAGGGACGAAAACTTCTGTAAAAATCTTTGTTCATATGTGGAGAAGGCAAAGCAGGGAGATGAGACAGCGTATGAACATCTGAACCGGCAGCCCGGGCATCGGTTCTTCCTGCCGGTCACAGGATTATGGCGGATATACGAAAAATATCAGGATCAGCGGAGGCAACGTAACGGCAAAGGGAAACCAGACGCCGGACGGTACTCAGGTGAAAGTCACGGTGTTTTTGAGAGAAGAGGAAAATTTCGATCAGAAACGGCACAGAAGTGACTGTGAAAGTGATCCTGACCTGAAATCATAAGGTGACATTTGATACTGACGGAGGGAAAGAGATTCCTGAGGAACAGACGGTGAAAGACTTCATCCGTGACTTTGAGAGATGCTGCGGTGAGAGGAAGACCATGTTGGATTTTTAGAAAAAAAGAGATGTCAGCCGTTAGCATGAAGGGCTCTGGAATTGTACCAGAGTCCTTTTTGTGATTTTAACCACTTTAATAAGAATATGTGCATTTTGTCTTGACAAAGAGGGTTTAGGTGGATATAATAAACCTACAGAGAACATAATCACACTTATATGAAAGTATGAACACAAAGGTGTATAAAACAAAACAGGAGGATATTATTTTGAAGGTTTACAGACAGGAAAAACTCAACAAAGATCTGCCGGGGATCATTTTGCTGAGCCACGGACCGTTTGCAGTCTCACTGGTAGAAACTGCACAGATGATTTTCGGAGACAGTGAAAACATCGCAGCCTTTTCTCTGGAAGCGGGAGATGATATTGACAAGTACAGAGAAGATTTTGCGGAAATGATTGAAGCATTTCCGGAGGGAAGCCTGATTATGGTTGACTTGTTCGGCGGAACACCGTGCAACCAGGTCATGAGATACATTCAGGAGACAGGAAAGGCACTGGAAGTTGCGGCAGGGATGAATTTACCTATGCTGATCAATGCAGTAATGTCCAGGGAAGAACTCAAAGGAAAAGAATTCAGCATGGACACTGTGGAAAATGGAAAAAAAGGAATCTTCAGAATCGATGTGGAAGGATTTCTTAATGATGACGATGATGAGTAAACAACCATAAATATAAAAAAGGAGAGAGCGTATGGCAAAGAAATTAGCAGTAAGAGTGGACGATCGGTTAATTCACGGGCAGGTGGTAACGCAGTGGGTCAATGTCTTTAAAGCGCAGCACATCGTGGTCATAGACAACAATGTGGCGAAAGACAAGATGCAGAAAAGCGTATTAAAGTTCGCAGCGCCGCCGGATATCAAAGTCAGTATTTTCTCTGTGGACAAAGCAGTGGAAGCATGGGGGAAAAACCAGTTCGGGACGAAAAATGTGTTCGTACTTTTCAGGGATGTAAATCAGATCGCCGAACTCCAGGAAAAAGGGGTATCCTTTGAAGAGATAACCATCGGACAGATGGCGATCATCAATGACAGAAAGCAGATTTATAAACAGGTAGGTTTGTCAGAGAGTGAGGCACAGACTTTAATGGATATTGAAAAGACCGGAGTGAAGTTATACTTCCAGATGCAGCCTACAGACAAAAAAGAGTCGTTGGAGATCATGAAGAAAACATTTCCTGATCTGCACTAATTTATTTACATAGGAGGAGAGAAACTATGACGATTACAATTTTACAGGCTGTTCTGCTTGGTTTATTCTGCGGGATAGCAAAATGCTGTGTTCCTTATACGGCCGGCGCTTTCATGTTCAATACCGTCATTTTTAACGCGGTGGTTGTCGGAGCTGTGCTCGGAGACATGCCGCAGGCGATGATTATAGGAGCATCACTGCAGCTGATTTACCTGGGAGTCATCTCAGCGGGCGGAAATCAGCCGTCAGATCCTTGTCTGGCCGCTTATATAGCAATTCCGGTTGCTATGGCTTCCGGGCTGAACACTACAGCAGCAGTTGCCTTGGCAGTGCCGGTTGGACTTCTGGGAGCACAGATTACAAATCTGATCTATTTAATGGCCGGATTTTTTGCCCAGAAAGGCGATACATTCGTAGAAAAGGGCAATGCGGCAGGGATGACCAGATGGTCGGTTATATACTGTGCCATCGCAAGAATTATCTGCTTTGGTGTCCCGGTTGCTATCGCGTTATATTTCGGAAGCGGTGCTCTTCAGGGTGTGCTGGATAACATACCTGCAGCAGTGACAAATGGCTTATCTGCAATGGGAGCCTGTCTTCCGGCCGTTGGTTTTGCCATCATTGCGAACCTGATTTCAAAACCAAAATATATTCCGTTTTTCTTTGCAGGCTTTTTCCTGATCCAGTATACGAAGATCGGAACCATTCCCCTGCTGATGGTGGGAGGATTCCTGACATTCCTTTACATCACATTTAAATCCAACGAGTTCCAGGGGGAGACAGACGAGGATGATGACGACGAAGATGAGGAAGAAGAACCGGCAGAGAAGCTGCTGAGCAAAAAAGATATTCTGAAATCCTGGGTGATCTGGTGGTTCAGCGCAGAGACCTGCCACAGCTTCGAGAGAATGCAGGCACCAAGCTTTTGTACCTCTTTAGTGCCGGCACTGAAAAAGTTCTATCCCGGAGAGGAAAACAAACCGCGCTATATTGAGGCATTAAAAAGAAATATGACATTCTTTAACACAGAAGCACACTGGGGTGGAGGACCGATCCTCGGACTTACCTTAGCGCTGGAAGAAAAGAAGTCACGCAATTACGAAGCGATTCCGGGAGAAGTTATTATGAATCTGAAAACCGGTTTAATGGGACCGCTGGCAGGTATCGGTGATACGATTTCATGGTCAACCCTGATGTACCTTCTGATCGGTTTATTCCTTCCGCTTGCCAAGAAAGGAAATCCATTGGGCGGCATCGGGCCAATTGTACTGCTGACCGTGATCTGCTTTGGAATCGGATATTTTTTGACACAGAAATGCTATACTTTCGGATACTCTTTTGCAGAAAATATGCTGAAGTCAGGCTTAGTCAACAAGATCATTGCAGGAGCAAGTATTTTAGGACTGTTTATGATGGGAGGGCTTGCCTCTACCTATGTGACAGTATCCACACCGATTAAATTTGCCACAAGCGCATACACTACGACACTCCAGTCCATTTTTGACTCTATCGTACCGGGACTGCTTCCGCTGATCGTTGTGCTCTGTGTATGGGGATATCTTTCAAAAGTAAAAAGAAATTATTTTGCGGCCACTTTGGGAGTTACAATAGTCTCTTTAGTATTGGGATGCTTGGGAGTTATTATTTAATTGAGCTGATTCTTTCGATTGACGTGTCCTCCCGGAGTTATGTATACTAGAAATATAGATTGAAAACAGAAAGGCGTGGGCAAATTGAGAGAAGAAAGATTCATCATCAAAGTGGTAGAAATGCACTATAAACAGGGAATGTCACAGCTGGAGATAGGGAAAAAGCTGAATGTCTCGAGGACGACCATCTCGAGGACCCTGGCTCAGGCCAGAAAAGAAGGATACGTGCAGATTAAAATCAATTATCCGGACGGGGCCATGACAAGTACAGAGACAATCCTGGAAGAAAAGTTTCATTTAAAAGAGGCAGTGATCGCCTGTGTAAAAGATGGTGAAGAACTCAGCGAAGAAATTGCCTTTTATGCGTCAGACTATATACTGAGAACGCTGAAGAACCATATGACTCTGGCCCTCACAAGAGGGGTAACCCTGCAGAAGACGGTGGAGTGTCTGGCCAAGGACGTGAGACTGAGGTTCCTCAAAGTGGATGACGTCAACGTAGTGCCGCTGATGGCGACGACCAATATTCCGCCCACGGCAGAAAAAGCATACCGCCTGGCCTATTCTAATTACCTGATCGATGAAGTGGCAAGGATCATCAACGGCAACGGTTATCAGCTGCTGGCGCCGCAGTATGTGACCTCCTCAGAAGTAAAAGAACATTTTCTGAATGAAGACAGTGTAAAAGAAGTCATGGATCTGGCCAGATCTGCAGATGTGGCAGTGATGGGAATTGGAACCATCAGCCAGAATTCGGCTATCATCAATGCAGAGATCATTCCGGTGGAAGAGTTTGATCGAATGCAGGAAAAGGGCGGAACAGGAGAGATTCTCTCACATGTTGTCAATGAGAACGGAGAACTCATCGAAGATGATTTTGAAGGAAGGCTGATCAGTTTAAGCCTGGATGACCTGAAGAAAATACCGATCCGTGTCGGCGTCGCTTACGGCATGGAGAAAAAGGATGCGATCTTAAGCGTCCTGAAAGGCCGGCTGATCAATGTGCTCATCACAGATGACGAAGTGGCAGAGTATCTGGCAAAAGTAGAATTATAATCATAAAATCCCAAAGAAGCATGTTCTTTGGGATTTTTTCTTTTGATATAGAAAGGCAGAAAAATGGAGATTTGTATTAAAGAAAAGTTAGAAGAGAAAACACCTCATGCATTTGAGAAGAAAGTCCTGGACAGGGAGATGGCAAAAGGGGAGCCGAGGGTCGGCATGTTCTATCAGAAAAACCAGGTTCCGTCGGAGGATCTGGATCTGGCCCTTCTGCGGACAGAGATGAAACGGGAAGGAGAGGATATTACCACAAGTGAAATCCAGGAGCTCTCTAAGATTATTAAAATAAAAGATCATATGATCAATATCCATATATACAGGGGAAAGGACACCGGAAAGAAAAAGAATGCGGTGCTGTTCATCCATGGGGGCGCATTTTTTGGCGGGGATGTAAAGACAAAAGGCAACCAGTGCCGGTATCTGGCAGAACAGGCAGACGCAGTGGTGATCTCACCGGAATACCGTCTGGCCCCGGAGACTCCATTTCCGGGAGCGGTAGATGATGTGATGGGGACTTTAGACTGGATTACAGAACATGCGGAGAAACTGAAGATCGATGAGGATAAGATTGCAGTCATGGGAGAGAGTGCAGGCGGCACCCTGGCTGCCAACTGCTGTCTTATGGATCAAAAAGAGAGAATCAAGCTGGCGGTTTATATTTATGGAGCCCTTGATCTGACTCCGGCAGAGAGGACACCGTATCACTGGGACTATTCTTTATATGACATGTATGAGGGGCAGAAGGATTATATTATGAACCGTCTGTTCCGTTTTAAAGAATTGACAGATTACATGGAAGACCTGTATGTGCAGAATGGATACTCCACAATGGACGGGGAGGTGTCTCCGCTCTACGCAGAAGATTTATCGAAAATGCCTAAGACTCTGATGGTTGAGGCAGAATTTGACTACTTTAAAATATGCAATGACGAATTTGTAAAGCGGCTCACTGAGGCGGGGATAAATACGGAGGTGATCCTGTATGAGGGCCTGGATCACGGATTTTTTGACCGGATCGGTTCACTTTCCCAGGCGGAAGACTGTATCCGGGAGATCGCCGAAAGAGTAAAAAGATTGTAGAAAAAGGAAATCTACAATCCGCATCCGGGCACTGTGAATCTGGGATGATTGCAGTTTTAAAATAATTGTGGTAAGATTTGAAGAGAAAAATAAAATAAACTGGTGTGCCCGGATGAAATCCTGTTTGCAGGAGAAAACAGAACGGAAGACTGCCGGAAGCGGACATATGCCTGAGGGCTGTGTCTGCTTTTGGCAGTCGTTTTTTATTTAAGGAGGTTTTAAAATGTATGTAATGGTTGATCATTATGATTCCTATGTATATAATCTGGTGAGGGAATTTCAGATTCTGGGAGCAGAAGTAAAACCGGTAAGGAGTGACTGCGCAGATTTTGAATCTCTGGAGCGGCTGCACGGGCAGAAGAAACTTCAGGGGCTGATCCTTTCTCCCGGTCCCGGAAGTCCCGGGGACTGTGTAAAATCCGTGGAGCTGGTGAGGAGGTTTACAGGCAGGGTTCCGATCCTCGGAGTATGTTTAGGGCATCAGATCATCTGTCATGCTTTCGGCGGCCGCGTCATCAAAGGGTCAAGACCTATGCATGGGAAACTGACGCCTGTAAGGCACAGACAGGAGGAACTGTTCACAGGGCTTCCTCAGGATTTTCTTGTGACCAGATATCACTCTCTGACCGCGGACAAAGCAAGCCTTCCAGAGGCACTCAGGGTAGACGCTGTCTCCCCGGACCGGGAGGTGATGGCGGTCAGCCACAGGTCGGAGCCGGTCTGGGGCGTCCAGTTTCACCCGGAAGCAGTACTTACGGAATACGGGCCGGAACTGCTTGCAAATTATATGAGGCTGTGTGAGAGGTGGAAAGCATGAAGACAAAGATAAAAAAGCTGGATTTTTACAGGGAGCCGGAAGAGGCTTTTTATCCGTACAGGGACGAAAAGTATGCCGTGTTTCTTGACTCTTCCATGAAGAATGAACAGGGCAGATATTCTGTCATCGCCCTGGAACCTTATCTTATTCTGGAGGAGAAAAATGGAGTGTGCAAAATAAACGAAGACATTTCCGGCGATCCTGTCGAGAAAGTTCTGGATCATTATCTGAACTTATATAAAGAAGAAAATATCACCGGACTGCCTGTGGTTTCCGGGGCATTTGGGTATTTGTCTTACGATTTCGGAAGAAAATTTGAGAAGATCCCGTCCAGACATGCAGACACGTTAAAGATTCCGGATGCCGTATTCGCTTTTTATGACCGTCTCATCATAGCGGACCAGGAAGAGAGACAGCTTTATCTGGCGTCAAGAGAGGAACTTACCGGCGCCGGTGAAGCATTTCGGGAGATGGAAGAGACACTGCGGAAGGTTACGATTCCTGATTTTTCGCAGAAACAGGAGGGGAGAGCGGAGTTTTTTCCGAATTTCAGGAAGGAAGAGTATGAGAAAGCCGTGGAACAGATGATTGCTCATATTGAAGAAGGAGATATTTATATTGCCAACATGACACAGCAGCTTTCGATTCCGGGAAACGGAAGGTGTTATGAGGTATTCCGGTATTTGCGCACTTACAATCCGTCTCCGTTTGGAGCCTATATGAACTATGGGGAATTTCAGGTGATATGTGCCTCTCCGGAACGTTTTCTCAACGTAAAAGACGGCATCGCCGTGACAAGACCGATTAAGGGAACCAGAAGAAGGGGTGAAAACGCGAAGGAAGATGCACTGCTGAAAAGGGAGCTTTCAGAGTCGGAAAAAGACCGAAGCGAACTGCTGATGATCGTGGATCTGGAACGGAATGACTTAAACCGCGTGTGCATGCCAGGAAGTGTCCGGGTGCCGGAACATTGTGTGCCGGAGGAGTATGCGACCGTATTTCATTTGGTCAGCACCGTGACAGGGAAACTGGAAGACCATATGTCTGTGGACAGGCTGATAAAAGCCATGTTTCCGGGGGGATCGGTAACCGGGGCTCCGAAGATCCGGGCAATGGAGATCATTGACCGGCTGGAGCGGAGCAGAAGGGATCTCTATACCGGTTCCATCGGGTATTTTTCACTGAACGGGGACTGTGACTTCAATATTGTAATCCGCACAGCAGTTTATAAGAACGGAAGATATCATCTGGGTGTGGGCGGCGGCATCACGTGGGAATCAGACCCGGAGTTTGAATATGAGGAAACGATGCAGAAAGCCAAAGCAGTGCTGGAAGCTATCGCGGCAGGAGAGAGGAGACAGGAATCATGATATTACAGGCGGATGAAGGGTATTATTTTGGAATCGGGGCATTTGAGACAATGGCTCTGGAAGACGGACGACCGGTGTTTTTTGACTGGCATATGGAAAGGCTTGAGGGGGCGGTGAAACATTTCGGTATCCCTTTTGAAAGGAAATCGGCAGAAAAAATGGTGTGGGAATATCTGGACCAGAACAAAGAAAAGCTTTCCGGGCATGATGCTCTGAAGACTGCGGTATCAGAGAAAAATTTTGTGACCTCTGTGCGCCCAAATCCATATGCGGGAAAAGATTCAGATACAAAAGTCCGTACAGCGTACAGCGAGATTCGAAGAAACGAGACATCACCGCTCACATACTATAAGACACTAAACTACGCAGAAAATCTGATGGAAAAGAGGAAGGCGGCACAGCAGGGATTCGGCGAAGCTATTTTTCTGAACGGAAGAGGAGAGATCACAGAGGGAACCGTATCCAATGTGTTTTTTGTAAAGGGCGAGAAGCTTTATACTCCGCCCGTTTCCTGCGGGATGCTTCCCGGTATCATGAGAGCATATATATGCCGGTCTTTTCAGGCAGAAGAGACGGTCATCCGGCCGGAGGACATAGAAATGTACGATGAAATGTTTCTGACCAATTCCCTTATGGGTGTTATGCCTGCAGAGAGTCTGGGAGAGCATCAGTTTCACTCTGTAAAAACGGCACAGAGACTGAGACGCCGGTGCAGCCCGGGGCATTTTCAGCCTGCCCTCTAGGTCTCTTTTCTGTCGTAGGTGCCTTTGATCCCCATCTGTTCCCGGTATTTTGCGACAGTCCTTCTGGAGATGGAGATTTCCTTTTCTTTTAAAAGGGTGCAGAGTTTCTGGTCACTGTACGGCTTTCTCGGGTCTTCTGAGGCTACCAGTTCTTTTAAGATCGTCTTGATATCTCCCGTGCTGACAGACGCGCCGGAAAACAGGGATCTCATGGAAACGATGCCGTACGGAAACTGAAGATATTTGCCCTTGATGCCGCGGCTCACCGTGGAGGCGTGCATGTCGATATCCCCGGCGACGTTGTTCATGGTCATAGGCTTCAGACAGCCATGGTTTAAAAAGAAATCAGGCTGTCGTGCAAGAACGGCTTCTGTGATCTTTAACATGGTCTGTCTGCGCTGTTCAATGCTTGCGATGATAAAACGGCACCGCTCATATTTTTTTTGAAAATAGTCTTTCAGTTCCGGGTCTTTTGCGTCTCTTAGCATTTTTACATAATAGTCGTTCAGAGAATAATTTCCTACCCAGTCGTCGTTCAGCCGGATATCCCACTGGCCTTCCTGGTATGTGACGATGATATCCGGCGTGATATATTCGGTCCTCGCCGTTGAAAATCCCTGGAGCGGCTTGGAATTCAGGTTACGGATGACGGCAATGTTTTTTCGGACTTCTGCCGTACTGATCTTTAATTTCCTGGAAATGGTGCTGATATGGCCCAGGGCAATGTCATCCAGATGATCCAGAATGATCGTCTCCAGGATATCGGTTTTTTTGCCTTTCACCTCCAGCTGTTTGAGCAGATACTGGGACAGATTTTCAGAAAAGATTCCTGCAGGTTCCAGATCGGAGAGCACGTCATAGCACATCCTGATCTCATGTTCCGGGATGGTTAAGAGAACGGAAAGTTCATGAACAGAAATCTTAAAGAAACCGCCGGAGTCCAGGCAGTCGATCATGAACTTCATGGTCTGCCATTCCATCGGTGTGAAATCATTCTGGTTCAGCTGATCCAACAAAAAGGTTTTGACTTCCTCCGTGTTTTCGGCCGGGATGTCAAAACTCCGGTTTTCAGAAACGGTATAGGAAGAGGAGGACGGTGAATAATCCAGGATTGGATTTTCAATATATTCATTTTGCAGGAACTCAGACAGCTCCCCATTATCCAGTGCCAGTATATTCAAAGACTGGATCTGTGACTGGGACAGCTGCTGCTTTTGGTTCAGTTCCAGGCTTGTGCGGTAAGACGTATCCACGAAATCCTCCTCCTTTTCACGTGCTCATTTTAATATAGACATATTATATCATATATCGTTCTCCAGGGCACACTCCGCGAAGCAGGAGATTTCTTGGGTGTACAGGAGGGTCAGCCGGTGCATGGCTCTTGTGCAGGCAATATAAAGCAGATTTCTGTCATGTTCGGTTTTGTAAGTTTTGCTGTCTGCATCGGGGATGATCACTTCATCAAATTCCAGGCCTTTGGACATCCTGACGGAAGTGACCGTGATGCCGTGCTGAAAGCTGGTACTCTCGGGAGTGAGAAGATGGACTTCAAATTCTCTGGAGAGCAGATCATATACTGCAGCGGCCCTGGCATTTGTTTTTGTGATGATTCCAAGAGAAGAACTGCGTCCCTCTTTAAATTGTATGACAGCAGTTTTAAGTTTTTCAAGATGGTCCGCTTCATCGGTGCAGGCATAGGAGGCAGGCGGTTCACCGCGGCGTTCCACCGGCTCTAAGCAGTCAGAATCAAGAATACGTTTGGCAAAAGTCATGATTTCATAAGTAGAGCGGTAGCTTTTCTTCAGTTCCGTAAATTTCCCAGTCTTATAGATTGTTCTGATATCTTCTAAACTGTGAAGGTGATATGGATGTATGGACTGCCCAAAATCACCGAGTATTGTTTTTGAGCAAGGAAACAAAAGATTGATCACAGCATACTGTATCGGAGTGTAATCCTGCATTTCATCGATCACCAGGTGTTTTGTGATCCTGCTTACGTTTAAACCTTCAAAGGCCGCTGTCAGGTATAGAAAAGGATATACATCAGGCCATTCCAGAGTGTTTTTTGCAGGCAGCACCAGCATTTCCGGTACTCCCGCTTTTCTGTAAAAATCTTTGTATAGTGCAAGAGTACTTTTCACAGAAAGTATGGAAGTCAGCTTTTTCAATATTTGACTGGCCCTGGGAAGGTCTTCCTGCATAGTATTTTCTGCATGAAAACGGTCACAGATATCGTCTGCCGTCATTCTCAGACGTTGTTTTACCGGGTGTTTTCTGTAAGCGTCAAACCGTTTCATGATCCATTCTTTTTCAGCCTTAAAATGACCGAGAGACACATCATCAGGAACAAAGATCTGATGGGGCATTTCTTCTATATAATTATCCATGAGACGAACAAAATCCAGTGATGATTTAAAACGGACTCTTTGTATATAAGACGCATCGCTTAATTCCAGGGGATCTTTTTCTGATTCAAAATCAACGGAATGTTCCAGCTGGATTCCGGCAAGTTCAAAAAAACTCAATTCATAGATGGGTTCCTCACCGAGTTCGGGGATGACATTTGAAATATAATCTCCAAACACTTTATTTGGGGAAAGGATTGTCACATTTTTGGAACTCAGCCGGTCTTTCAAACGGTAGAGGAGAAATGCGATGCGGTGCAGTGCAATGGAAGTTTTTCCTGAACCGGCGGCCCCCTGGATGATCAATATTTCAGTTTCTTCATCCCGTATGATCCGGTTTTGTTCCTTTTGAATCGTAGAAATGATCGTTTTCATCTTTTCACTGGAAGTATGGCTCAGCTCTTTTTGAAGGACATCGTCCTGTATATTTGCAGAAGTCTCAAGGGCATATTCAAGGACCCCGTTTTTGATGCCAAACTGCCGTTTCTTTGCAAGGTACCCCTCGATCCTGCCCGACGGCGCATCAAATCCGGCCGGCCCGATCTCGTAATCGTAGAACATACCGGATATGGGTGCCCGCCAGTCAAGGATCAAAAGTTCATATCCATGCCGGAAAGAAAAACGCCCGATATAATATGTTTCCGGCCTTAGGCTGCCTTTTTCGCAAAAATCGATTCGTCCAAAATAAGGAGAATCCTTCAATTTGCAGAGCCTTTCATACATTTCTGCTGCAAATGCGCCTGTGTGGTCTGTCTGTTTTAATAGCAGCTCATTTTGAAACATTTCATGGGGATCGATCTCTCCCCGGGCCTCGGACATATAATGTCTGGCATCTGTGTACTGCCGGTCCAGCCGGCTTACAGCTTCCTCCGCCTCGCGGAGTGCCTCGTCAAGCCTGGTCCGGATCAATGTAAGGTGCTCCCATTCATCCGGGAACTGTAATTCTTTATTTTCCATGATCCTGCTCCTCCCTGCTCAGAATAAACCTTTGTGTGGGATAGCCGAACTCAATGAGAAGTTCTGCCTCTGCAAATCCCAGGTCCTGGATTTCTCTGCGGTGCCCTGTGTCTGCCCTGTCTCCTTCTCTGAATGTGGTAATACTGATTTCTTTTCCGTTCAGCAATTCTGTCATGACTTTCTCAAGAAAGGCTTTTGGTATGCCCTTTTTTCTATACAGAGGATGTACACCCATGAAATCAATGGCACCGGTTTGGTACGAAAAGAGCATGATACCCACAGCGCAGTTTCCGTCTTTTAAGATCAATGCCTGCTTTGTTCTGATCTTTTGGCGTAGAATTGCTTCATATTCATCCTCATGCAGGTGGGGAAACCCGTCAATGACAAGGCGTACCAGTTCCATCCAGCAAGGGATGTCATCTTCTGCCGCGAATGTCACATTCCAGTTCGAAGCTTCTTTGCTGTTTAACATAGGATAGTTACCTCCAAAATCAAATTTAAGCTGAAGGGGATAGAATTTTTCATTTTCTCTGTATTTTCCTGGAGATGTCTTATACATTGCCGTAAAAATATTTGAAAAGGCCTGCTGGCTTTCATACCCTGACTTCAGAGCGATATCAAGAATCGGCTGTTCTGAAAAAACAAGCAGTTTAGCGGCTTCAGTCAGACGCCGGCGCTGAATATAATCGTGCAGAGTCAGGCCCACAGCAGCAGTGAACATCCGGTGCAGGTGGTATTTTGAATAGTGCATTGCTCCGGAGATGATTTCCAAGTCCAGTTTTTCGGACAGATGAGATTCAATATAGTCAATGACCGATACGATCTTTTCTATTTTTGTGTAATGCATTTTTTGATTCTCCTTTCACTGGAATTGATTATAACTGCACAGGACAGAAGGGTTTTCATCATTCTTGCGGTTTTCCTGAATAATAAAGAAAACAGGCTTATCGTTGGCTTATTCATTCATGATGGGTATACAAAGTGATCAAGCCCCTTTACTTTTTCTTTTGGGAGAGTAAAGGGGCTTATTTATGGAAAGAGACAAACTATTCCGTTATCCATTTGGTAATACAGCTGATGTCATTTCTCGGCCGGGGATCAGGGGATTCATCTGCATATCCGACTGCCAGCGCGGCAAAGAGCTGTCCTTCCGCGTGAAGCCATGTTGTCAGTTCTTCAAGGGCAAAGAAAATATCACAGATCCAGAGGCTTCCCAATCCCAGTTGACAGGCGGTAAGAGTCATATTCTGGATCGCAGCCCCGATCGACTGGGCGTTGCAGAGCTCAGAGATACGGTCTTCTTCTGTCAGAGAGCGCGACAGGTCAAGGCCTAAAGCATTGGTGATGAATATAGTAACCGGAGCCTGCCTCATGATTTCAAGCGTACAGCGCGCGCCGTTCAGATGAGCGCTGCTGTCCGGCAGAAGGGGATTCACTTCTTCTCTTATGATACCCTGTTCCATAGCCGAGAGCATCCCGGCTTTTGCAGTGCCTGAGACGACGGTAAACCGCCATGGCTGCCTGTTTTTTGAGGACGGGGCCAGAATTCCGGCCTGAATGATCTCCTCTATAATCATGGGAGATACATCAGTTTTTTTAAATTTCCGGATACTGCGCCGCTTTAAAATGGCGTCTATCATAATAATCTCCATTCCGCCGCCAAGTCGGCGGCACAAATAGTAATGAAAGTCTTTCACTTTTCCACATTGCTGATAAAATAGTTTTTAAAGAAGCTATACTAC
>NZ_CAJSYK010000012.1:0-103299 GCF_910574135.1 Anaerostipes faecis
GGGCTTCCACCTATGATAAAACGCAGGCAGTATTATGAGGATTTGGAACTGGCCGCATAGTCAGTGATATGCTTGAGAAAAATGTGTCAACTAATATTGACAATATCACTTTTACTGAATTTTCAAACTCAAAGATTATAGCATTGCAAGAACAGTTCAGAGATGAAGTATTGGAACGTTGGGGAAATACAGAAATTTTCAAAGAATATGAAGCTACATTCTCAAGAAAAGCAAAAATGCTACAAAATGAAAAAATGGAATCATTTTATTTAGTGGCTCAAGATATATTTAAAAGATTAGCTATGTATGAAGATAAACCCGTTGATTGCCCAGAGGTTCAAAAGATAGTTCACAAATGGCAGGAGTATATTACAGAACATTTCTATGAGTGCAATAAACAAATATTATCGTGCTTAGGTAATCTCTACATAACAGACGAAAGATTTACGAATTTTATTAACCGCTTTGGACAGGGCGATCTGGCAAATTTCTTTCATATGGCTATTGAAGTATTTTGCAGTCGTGAGGAATAGAATAGATATAAGTATAATTAATGTAAAAAAACAACAAATAACTGTTACAGAGCCAGACACGAAGATGCAGAACCGATAATCCAAGAATATAGTCTATGGGTTATCGGCCTATTTTTAAGAGGAAGTGGTATCATGGGAAAATACTAATAATTACATTTAATAATGACGAGGAACAACTCCTGTCCTTATTAAAAAGCAAATAAATAGATTTTATATAGATCCTTTTACTAGAACTTTTATTAGTGAAAAAGGAAAGTCAGTATATCTAACTGCTAAAGAATTTGACCTACTCTATTTTCTCTATTCTTACAAGGGACAGGTATTTACCAAAAAGCAACTTTACGATAACGTATGGGGACATTTGATTTTCTGATTAAGAAAAAAATTTCAACTAAACATTGTAAAGCATATGAAAAAGATGTACAGTGTTAATATCAAGGAGGGTGTTAATACTAAGAGGAATGATTAGTGCTCATGCTCTTGAACGCTAGAAAAGGTGGCCAGCAAAATTTTTATTATGGATTATGCAACAGCAGCATAAGATCAATTATAAATAAAAGAAGTCTTACAAATCTGTAAGGCTTTTTCTTTTGGATTGAAAGCTGAATGTAAGAGGTGGCCTTTATTATAGACAGTAAGAACAGGAGGTATGAAAAAATGCAGAATACAGTCATTTTAGAGACAAAGGATTTATGTAAATATTACGGCAGCGGAGAAAACGAGGTGCGGGCCATCGACCACACATCCCTTCAAATCTACCAGGGTGAATTTGCTGCGATTGTGGGAAAGAGCGGTTCCGGAAAAAGTACTCTTCTTCATATGCTGGGAGGGCTGGACTGCCCTACGGAAGGAAAGATCCTGATTGGAGATAAAGACATCAGTTCCATGAAGGAGGAAGAGATTGCTGTTTTCCGGCGCAGAAAGATCGGATTTATTTTTCAGTCCTTCAACTTAATTTCTTCTTTAAACGTCTGGGAGAACATCGTTCTTCCCATCGGACTGGATGGAAGAAGCGTGAATAAGGTATTCATCAATGAGATTTTGTGTACACTGGGTATCGAGGAGAAGAAGCACAATCTTCCCAACACGCTTTCCGGCGGCCAGCAGCAGCGGGTTGCCATCGCCAGAGCTATTGCGTCAAAGCCTGATATTATTCTGGCAGATGAGCCGACCGGAAATCTGGATACCAAGACCGGAGATGAAGTGATTTCCCTGCTGAAAATGACAGCTAAGAAATACGGACAGACTTTAGTCATGATCACCCATGATGAGGAGATTGCACAGATGGCCGACCGAATTATCCTGATCGAAGACGGCAAGGTGGTGGATTAAATGAAGGCAGTAACACAGTTATCGAAAAAGAATCTGATGCAGACCAGAAGCAGAAGTATCCTCATTGGGATTTCCATCATGCTGACGACGGCTCTCTTAACGATCATCGGTTTAAGCTGTAATGGATTACTGAAAGCGAACAGCCAAAACAGCTCGATACTCTATGGAGATTTTCATGCCGCATTTACCGGGATCAGTGAAGAAAAAAAGCAGGAGATTTCCGTCAGAGGCGAAATTGAAAAGACAGGCTCCATGTCCTCTGTAGCCACGGTAGAGTTGGGGAAAGCCAGCGGCGTGCTTTCCTACTATGACCAGAATGCCCGTGCAATGTCGAACTTAAAGATGACCAGCCAGAGCAGAATTCCCACTGGGGAAAACGAGATCATGGCCCAGAAATCATTTTTTGAGAACCTCATGAAAAAGAAACCTAAGATTGGAGACACGGTCACGGTTCCTTACCGGATCAATGGGGAAGGAGACGTACTGAGAAAAAAATTTACAATTACCGGATTTCTACCTGACAGTGAAATGAATGACCTGAAACAGGCATACGGGGCCGTAGTATCAAAAGAATTTTTTGAAAAGGCTGTCCCTGTGGACCAAAGATCCTATACGGTCTGTGTGAAGATGAAGAAGGCAGATAAAGTCACAGAAAACGGACTGAAGGAGAGTATCAATCACCTTGCAGAGAAACTTTCCATCCCTGAAAAAAATGTTTCCCTGAATACGATATTTATTATGTGGGATACGGACCCAGGGGTAGAAACCGTGGCTGCAGGAGTATTTATCGCGGCGGTTGTCATCTTATTCAGCATCGTTGTCATCTATAATATTTTTTATGTCGGTATGATACAGAAGGTACAGGAATACGGGAAACTGCGGGCCATCGGAATGACAAAGAAGCAGATGAAACAGATGATCTTCCGGGAAGGCATGATATTGTCCGGCATCAGCATTCCTGTTGGACTGATTGCAGGTTATTTTGGAACAGAGCTGTTTTTCGCAAAGATCGCCGGGTTTAGCAGTGTAAACGAAGCCATCAACGAAGTGATCGCAGATACTCAGCTGTTTAGCATACCTGTTTTGGCCGGAGCAGGGATACTTTCGCTGATTACCGTCTGTCTTTCCATGAAGCATCCGATGCAGATTGCAGCCAAAGTGTCTCCGGTGGAAGCGGTACGGTATCAGGAGAACACCGGGAAAAAGAAACAGAAGCGGAAAGGATACAGGCAGGTAAATTTGATCGGTCTTACCAGGGCAAATTTGTCGAGCAACCGGAAACGGACATTGATGACGATCTTTACTATGGGGTTAAGCTGTGTAATGTTCGTGACCATCGCCAATCTGTGCGGCAATATGGACCCGGCCTATGAGGCTGAAAAAGATGTGAAAAAAGGAGATTTCTATCTGACACTGGATACGAAGCTGGATGATAAGACCTATCCGGAGAGAAATCTGAACCGGGTTCAGGAACAGGGGCTCATGAATGCTTCGGTAGTAGATAAGATCAAAAATATCGATGGTGTTACAAAGGTAGAGACTGGTAAATGGGCCGCAGTAAAAGTCCGGGTAAATGGAGAAGAAGGAACTTCGGTCATTCAGATTTTATCCAAAGAGGATTTTGATGCATTTGTGAAAAGCGAATTAGAGCGCGGAAGTGCGGACTATAAGCAGATGGTAAAAGAAAATGGAACCGTCTATCTTTGGGATTACTTCCTCGATGAAAATAGGTATCGCATCGGGGAAAAGATATCTATGGATCTGCTGGACGGAAAGAGAAAAGTACCTCTTACGTTAAAAATTGCCGGTTCTTCAAATTCGCATTTAGATGCCAGCTGGGCTATGACAGAGGAGACATTCAAGAAGCTCCATGTGAAAGGGGATCTGACCAGCGAAATTTATGTTTCCTGCCGTCCGGAAAAAAAGCTGGCAGTGGAAAAACAGCTGAGGAAACTTACAGGAGGCAGCGAGTTTTATGACTTGCTCTCTTACGATGATGCATACCGTACTGCGGATCTTAGCATTGGGTTTCTCAGGGACTCTTTATACGCCCTACTGTTTGTCATTGGGATCATTGGATTTATGAATATGGCGAATACATTGATTACAAGCATTGTTACGCGGAAAAAAGAACTTGGAATCCTTCAGGCACTGGGGATGACCAATGTACAGCTGGCCAGAATGCTCCAGATGGAAGGGCTGATCTTTACGGTGGGTACGCTGCTGATATCACTGACCTTTGGAAATGCCGCCGGATATATTCTGTTCCTGAAATGTAAGAATACCGGAATGATCGGTCTTAATGACTATCATTTTCCCATGGCTGAGATACTTGCGATGTCAGGCATCCTTCTGATGCTGCAGATCATTCTGTCCGCATTTATGAGCAGGAAGTTGCAGAAGGACTCTCTGGTTGAACGGATAAGATACGAAGAATAAATATAAAAAAATTTCCGGAATACTTTTTAAAAGTATCCGGAAATTTTTTTAAAGTATCATATTTCTCAGCATTTCAAGTCTCTGTTTTTCCTGACCGGTCATAGTTTCCGAGAGAGCGTCGATGATGATGCCCGTTTCTTCGTTGGTAAATGCGATGCCCTGTTCTGCCAGGCGGCTGGAGGCTGCCATAAGATCCGGCAGGATGTCTTCCAGGTTTTTGCCCCGGCATTGGTTCACGAGAAGTTCCATAATTTCTATTTTCTTTGAGTCGATGCTCTGAACCGCGCGATTCATTTTCCATTGTTCATCCATGCGGGATACCTCACTTTTTCAGAATTTGATTGATTTGATTTAACAGGTCACTGTTGGGTGCGTTTGCTGCTTCCTGCTTCTCAGGCTGAGACTGGGACATAAACAGCGGCATTAGTTTTGCCATCATGTCAGAATCGGCTGAAGAATTGCCGGGTGAAGCATTGGCATTCGGATTTGCCTGAAGAAAATCCTGATAGGACTGGTACATTTTTGCCATTTTCATCATCTGGAGTATCTGATCGATTTGTTTTGAGGTTTCCTTAGGCGCCCGCATTCTCATCGCGGTAAGCATCATTTCCAGAGAGGCATTGTTCTGGTCCAGCCCGCATGCGGAGAGAGTATCCTCATCGTCAAAGTCTTCCATGATGTTTTGGAGTTCATGGAGTTTGATGTAAAGAGCTGCAGATTTTTTCAGATTGGGAGGGAGATAAGGGAGCGCGTCTTCCAGCATATTGGACGAGTCGTCACGGAAAAAGTGCTCCCAGTGGGTTTGTTTTTGATCCATTTTGTCACAACCTTAGGTTTTATTCTCATATCCTATATTATTAGGAGGTGAAGAAAATTATGAGTGAAATTTTTGTAGAAGAAGAAAATACCGTTTACGAACTGGATGAGGAATGTCTCAGAAGAAAAGGAAAAATGGGATTTTCAAGACAGGGAAATGGAATCATGAAAAAGCAGAGTATGGAAGGCGGCAGCATACTGATTTTGATCGTTGCCCTTTTATGCTGCTTTAAATAATAGATATTTCAGTGTCCGGGGCATCACTTCCGGACACTTTTTTCATTTCACAGGAAAGTTCTACGACCTTCCCTATGAAATAAAAACGCTCCGCGGCACACAAAAAGGGCAGCAGGTTGATTACCCGCTGCCCGTGGTTTATCAGGACATATCAGATTAGCATCCGCATCCGCAGCCACTGCCGCCGCCGAATCCGCCTCCGCAGCAGCACAGTAAGATGATGATCCAAATGATAGAATCACATCCACATTCGCATCCGTCTCCTCTTCCGAATCCGCAGTCGCCTCCGCAGCAGCATAATAAGAGAATAAGAAGAAGACAGTTGTTTCCTCCGAATCCTGAATTGCATGATGTTCCGCAACCTGTTGCAGCTAAATCACTCATGTTGTTTCCTCCTTGATTTTATTTACAGTTTATATTATTCGGTCTCTTCCAATGTGTGCCGGAAAAAGAAAATCTTTTTATTTGCCTGTTACTTTTTTCTGGGAGAAAACGGGGGTTAAAGAATTGTAAGTAAATTGTAACAAACGTAATGAGAAGGTGTGTTATACTCTAACAATAAGATATAAGCAGGGGGAAGGAGAGAGTATGAGGTATTTTAAAAGATGGGCAGCATGGCTGATGTCGGCGGTTCTTTTGGGAACATCGGCTCCCGCCGCGGTTAGTGCGGCTTCCGGAAAAGACCAGGTGACAGAGATGAAAAAGTTGCTTTCCGGCAGACAGGAAGCAGGATATGCGGAGGGAGAAGCACTGGTCATGTACCGGACCACAGTATCAGGGCAGAGGAGCAGATCCGTTCCTTTTTCCTCCGGAATCAAGGTAAAGCAGGCCTGGAATTTTTCGGCGGATGTAAAAGGGAAGACAAGGAGCGCTTCCCGGGACTCTGCAGTTTCTATTGCCAGAGTGACTTCTGGAAAGAGCACAGATGATCTGGTCAGCCAGCTGAAGAAGGAGCCGCAGGTGATTGCGGCACAGCCCAATTATAAGATCAGGCTTTTGGGAGGCAGCGATCCCTGTTTTGATTTTCAGTGGGCAAATAAAAACAGCGGTCAGAATGGCGGCAGTGCCGGGAAGGATGTCGGCTATGACCAGTTTTATGACAAGACATCCGGGTCCAAAGGCAAAGAAACGGTTGTGGCGGTGGTTGACACAGGGATCGACCTCGAACATGAGGATCTCAGGGACAGGCTGTGGACAAACAGGTCAGATGTGATCGCCGGCAGACATGGCTATGATTTTGCCAACCATGATGCAGACCCTTCCGACGATTACGGACATGGGACCCACTGTGCCGGCATCATTGCTGCTCAGGCAGGCAACGGCAAGGGTATTGCGGGCATCAGCCAGAGCAGTGATATTAAGCTGATGGCACTGAAGGTGTTGGATGAAGACGGAGACGGTGAAATATCTGACGTGATTGATGCCTACTATTACATTTATAAGCAGCAGATGGAAGGTGTCAATGTGGCGGCCATAAACAATTCCTGGGGAATAGATGAGGCTGAAGAACAGGAATTGATGAAATATCTGATCGAGCTGGTGGGAAAGAAAGGGGCGGTGACAGTCTGTGCCGCCGGAAACGACAGTAAGGACAATGAAGGGACCGCATCTATTCCGTCAGGCATCGACAGCGATTACGTGATATCGGTTGCGGCATCCAATGATAAAGACGGACTGGCTTCCTATTCAAACTATGGGAAAGAGTCTGTACATATGGCGGCACCGGGGAATCAGATTTTGTCCACAGTCAATGAAGACTGTTTTAATCCTTCGATTTACAGTGACGGCGAGAGAAACTCCAACTGCCAGTTTTATAAAAACTTTAATGACGGTGATGTCTCAGAGATAAGGACAGAGGGAGCAGGCAGCATCGGAAAAGGTACGGTGACGGTATCTGCGGACAGTGATTATTTTGGAAAAGAATCCGCCGGAAAGTCAGCGAAGATCTCAGTGAAGGATGCAGTGCCCGGAGAGATTTATACAGTATATCTTCCTTATGACAGTGCCAAGGGCGCTACAGACTCTTATCTGAGCACGATGCTGAAGGCCTCCAGCAGTCTGGCAGTGGAAGGCGGGGCCGGGCTGGTCATCGCAAAGGACTATAAGCTCGATGAAGAA
The DNA here is from genome assembly GCF_910574135.1 of Anaerostipes faecis. Lineage (NCBI taxonomy): Bacteria > Bacillati > Bacillota > Clostridia > Lachnospirales > Lachnospiraceae > Anaerostipes > Anaerostipes faecis. The sequence continues at coordinate 7,476 of NZ_CAJSYK010000012.1, forward strand.
GGTCAGATTGAAGATCCGCTGACGCCGGAAGATGTCGTCATAAGCATGACGACGGGAACGATCCCTATGATGGCAGCCAACGGCGAGTCGGACACATGGGGACATCTCTCCTATCCAACCCGCAGCACGACAAAGAATGAAAAGCGTGCGGTTGGTATTACCCTGGTCGTGTTAGAGAAGCAGGATTTCACGATCCTTCTGGATGACACTGCAGTCAGCAAGGCAGGTGTATTAAGCCGGAATTTCGGAAAATATGATTTTTCCAGCGGAACATCCATGGCTGCGCCTCTGGTGAGCGGTGCTGTGGCGAACACTTCCTGGTACTATGGCAAGAAGGATGCACTTTCCAACAGGGAAACAGTCCTTGGAATGACAAGAACAGTCAAGGATCTGCCTGTGATCACCAGGGGAGTTCTGGATGGCAGGAAGCTGTCTGATCAGAATGCAATCCTCACCGGGGCAGCAGTTTCCGGGGGCAAAGTCGAGATTCTTACCGGCAGCGGAAAATCTGTCACCGGATCATTCTACTTTATAAAAGGTAAGAACGGGCCGAAAAAAGTCTTTTCAACCGAGGATATTACAAATGGAGGGGATGCAGTCTCCGATGGCAGGAAGCTGTATTATCTGGACAAAGAGCTGAATCTTTATGTGATGGATGAGGAGGAACAGGAGTTTTCCAGAGTAGCCTCTATGGCACGGGAAAAAGCATTTGCAGGCATAAAAAAGGGAGAACTGGACCGGGCAGATCTCAGTCTGGATTCAGCACCGGTCTACTGTGACAGGGCTGTCTATGCGATAGCCGAGGCGGACTTGGGATATGAGACAAAGAGGTCTCTTGTGAGTTACTCATTTCAGACGAAATCATGGTCGAGAGTTGACTCCTATGTGTCGAAAACAGGCGGGGCCAAACTGGAGGGGTCAGCTCTGGCAGCCTATAATGGGAAGATTTATGTGATCGGAGGCCGGAATAAAAAGACCGGAGCTATGGAAAAGAGCGTCTTTGGCTACGACAAGGAGAAAAAACAGTGGTCCAAAGCCCCCGGACTTCCGGAAGGGCGGTATCAGAGTGTTGCTGTCCAGTCAGGAAACCAGCTGATCCTCACCCTGGGCAGCAGCGGGAAGAAAGGGGAGATCCCCAAGAATTTGGTTTATAGTGACAAGAGCAGGAAGTGGGTGAAAAAATCAGCTTCTCTGATACCGAAAAATAAAAGCGAAGAGATATATACGGCGAGTGTGGGTGTATGCAGAGATGGTCTTGCCTATGTGGGCCTTAGTACAGACGGCTGCGGAAATGTGTTCCGGTATTCTGTTTCCAAAGACCGTTTTGAAGCCATGGATTATCAGGCATTCTTTAAAGAAGATATCATAGGGACAACTGTCGGCTCACGGTTTCTTTTCATGCCTGTGACGGAACAGGAAGATTTCGATTATAAAAATTTAAACAGCATGAAGAAGCCGGTTCAGGCTAAAGCACAGAGCGATGAAGACGACGATTATGACGACAGCTGTACGGTATATTCTTATCCTGTAACATCCGGGCTTGTGACGGTGAAAGCGAAAACAAAGCATGGAACCATCTCTGGAAAGGGAGAATACCTGCCGGGGCAGAAGGTGATGGTAAAGCCGAAAGCCGCAAAATATTACTGCTATAAGCCTTCTACTATGAAAGCGGCAGGTAAAAAGGTGAAAGGAAGCAGTTATTCCTTCTGCATCACGGGAAATGTAACAGTATCCGCAGTATTTAAGAAGACTGTTGTAAAACTGAATAAGAAGAAGCTGACTCTTAAAGCTGGAGGGAAATACTGCCTCAAAGCAAAAGTAAAGACTGTGGGCAAAAAGAAGTCGGTTACATGGAAGACGAGTAAGAGCAAGTACGCCACGGTATCCAAAAAGGGCGTGGTAAAGGTGAAGAAGGCAGGCAGAGGAAAGACAGTCACAATCTATGCCAGAGCCAAAGACGGTTCCCGGTCCTATGCGAAAATCAAAGTAAAAATCCGATAGCAAAACCGAAAAAATGATCCCTGTGTTTCTGAATTATAGTATATCCAAAGGGCACACCGTATTTCATACCCTGCGGGTGGACGCGCGTAGCGCGGTAAGGTATAATCAGAGATACAGGGATTTTGTCTGCTTTATTTCAAAAATCATTATCAGGAGGAATTTTTATGTTTGAAGACATATTACATAATGTACAAAAGCATCCGTCTCTTGTTCACTGTATAACCAACTATGTGACGGTCAATGATGTGGCCAACATGGTGCTGGCGTCCGGCGGTTCGCCGATCATGGCGGATGACAAGAGCGAGGTGGAGGAGATCACGAGTATCTGTACCTCACTTGTGATCAATATCGGGACGCTGAATGCGAGGACCGTTGAGGCAATGGTGCTGGCCGGAAAGAGGGCCAATGAACTGGGACATCCGGTTATCCTTGATCCGGTGGGAGCAGGCGCATCCTCTATGAGAACGGAGACGGTAAAGAGACTTTTAAAAGAGGTCCGGTTCAGCGTGATCCGGGGAAATATTTCTGAGATCAAGACGGTATTTGAAGGCAGCGGGGCAACGCCTGGTGTGGACGCCAGCGAAGCAGATGCCGTGACGGAAGAAAACCTTTGGGAAGCAGCGGACATGGCAAAGCGTTTGTCTGCACAGACCGGTGCAGTTGTTGTGATCACAGGAGCCACAGATATAGCAGCAGATGAGCATAAAGCTTTTATTTTAAGAAATGGTGATCCGATGATGGCAAAGATCACCGGGACCGGATGCATGCTTGACGGAGTCATCGCAGGATTTGTGGGGTCCAATCAGGACAAGGTTTTGGAGGCCACGGCTGCGGCTGTGTGTGCCATGGGATACTGCGGAGAGAAGGCCAGAGCAAAATGCGAAGGCACTTCTTCCCTGAGGATGCATTTGATCGATGTCATGAGCAGCCTGACGGCGGATGAACTGGAAAGGGGTGCGGACGTTGAGAGTAGAATCTGAGGCAATGGCCCTCTATGCGGTGACAGATTCGGCATGGGTGGGCAAGCAGACATTGATGGAACAGGTAAAAGATGCGCTGGACGGAGGTATTACATTTCTCCAGCTCAGGGAGAAAGAGCTGGATTATGATGCGTTCTTAAAAGAAGCCGGGGAGATGGCGGAGCTGTCCAGGCAGTACGGAGTGCCGTTTGTCATCAATGATGAAGTAGAGATCGCACTTAAATGCGGAGCCGACGGAGTCCATGTAGGGCAGGAGGATATGGCGTGCCGGAATGCCAGGAAGCTTCTGGGGCCGGATAAGATCATAGGAGTATCGGTCCACAATGTAAAAGAGGCATTAAAGGCGCAGGCCGACGGAGCAGATTATCTGGGGCTTGGAGCAGTGAAAGCCACGCCTACAAAGACCGATGCCAAGGTGGTAAAATTCGAGGAGATAAAAAAGGTATGTGATGCAGTAGATATACCGGTCGTAGCTATCGGAGGGATCAAAAAAGATAATTTAATGGAGCTAAAGGGCAGCCATGTGGACGGGATCGCAGTTGTCTCCGCCATTTTCGGCGCCGAGAACATTAAAAAAGAGACGGAAGAATTGCGAAAGAAAGCAGAGGAGATGAGGGTACGATGAAGACAGTATTAACCATTGCGGGATCTGACTGCAGCGGCGGGGCAGGGATTCAGGCCGATTTAAAAACGATGGCCGCCCATGGTGTGTACGGCATGTCGGCTGTTGCGGCACTGACAGCACAAAATACTACTAAAGTTGCAGGAATTTATAATGTTTCAAAAGAGTTTCTTGAGCAGCAGTTGGACTGTATTTTTACGGATATTTATCCCGATTCGGTCAAGATTGGGATGGTATCGGAAAAAGAGCTGATCCAGGCGATCGCCGGAAAACTGGAGCAATATGATGCAAAGAACATTGTGCTGGATCCGGTCATGGTTTCCACCAGCAAAAGCCGTCTGCTCAGTGAGGATGCCATCGGCACACTGAAAGAGACCTTGTTCCCTCTGGCGGATATCATCACGCCAAATGTGCCGGAGGCGGAGGTGCTTTCCGGAGTGCGCATCCAGACCAAAGAGGATATGCAGGAGGCAGCGACAAAGATCGGGGAATACTTTGACGGAGCTATTCTGATGAAGGGTGGACATTCAGTGGAGGATGCCAACGATTATCTGTTTTGTCATGGAAGGGTAAAGACGTTCCGGGGTACAAGAGTGGACAATCAAAATACCCACGGGACAGGCTGTACTTTATCCTCTGCCATTGCGTGCAACCTTGCCATGGGATGCGATATGGAGACAAGCATTCAGAATGCGAAAGAATATATCACCGGCGCGTTGCTTGATGGACTGGACCTTGGAAGAGGCAGCGGTCCTTTGAATCATATGTACCGTCTGAAATAAAAAAAGCGTCGGCCAAGCGAGAAAGGGGTGTTTTGGTGAGGAAATGCCTGATCAGCCAATTGGAAGTCATAACAGAAGAAGAACAGAGGATTCTGGATGGGCGAGATGTAAGCAGAACCTTATATACTACGAAAAAGACATTTGAGGTAGAGGCCGAAAAGCTTTTGAAGAACGGGCGCCTGATCCAGGTGAGGACACACACAAGATTCACTGATTTTCCGGAGCACAATCATAATTATATAGAGATGATGTATGTGTGTCAGGGAAGGATCACTCATTTTATCGGCGGTAAGGAAGTGGTCATGGAGGAGGGAGATTTTCTTATCCTGAATCAGCATGTCCGCCACAGCATCTGTTGCGCATCCAGAGAGGATCTGGGGATCAACTTTATCGCTCTGCCGGAGTTCTTTGATATTCCGCTGCAGATGCTCCAGGGAAATAATGTGTTAGCTGATTTTCTTGTGGATACGCTCAGACAAAATTCCTTTTCTGAAAAATATCTGCTGTTTAAGCTTTCCGGTATCTTAGAGATTGAGAATCTTATGGAGAACATCGTCTATTCCTTAAAAAACCTGGGCAAAAATGAAGAAAAGATCAACCAGCTGTCCATGGGGCTTGTGTTCCTTCACATCCTGAACCATATAGACAAGCTGGACTATACATCTCCCCAAAATTACAAGGAGATCGTACTCCAGACAACACTGAGTTACATAGACCAGCATTACAAGGAGGCGAATCTTTCTAAGCTTTCAGAGGATTTGAACCAGTCCCTGTCTGTGCTGAGCCGGATGATCAAACAGAATTTCGGACACACGTTCCAGGAACTGGTGCAGAGAAAGAAGTTCCAGAAAGCCATGACACTACTGTCCGAGACGAATCTGTCCATCGCAGATATCGTGGCGGCTGTAGGTTATGAGAACAGCAGCTATTTTTACAGGAAGTTTAAAGAAAAATATCATATGTCCCCCAGAGAATACCGCCTGACTCACCAAAACGGAGATCAAATACGGATTTAAAAGTAAAGTAGTTTATGTTTGACGTACGCTATAATGTATTTAAGTAGAAGAAAGAGGGAATGGGGGATGATGATGAGTATTGTAAATAGCAAAGGGCAAAATGCAGTTTTAATTGAAGAGCAGGATCGAAAAGCGATTGAGGAAACCCTGTATTTAAATAGGATTCCAGGGATGAGAGAACACCTACAAGCTGGAATGCAGACTTCTCTTGAAGATTGTGAAGAATATAAGGAGGATGAAGAGTGGTAAAATACAAAAATTTCTTCGGATCCATTTGAGAATCCGCCTCCGTATGAAAAACTCATGGGGAATTTTGATGGCTTGATTTCCCGGCGCATTAATATAAAATATCGTCTTGTATATCAAGTTCATGAAGAGGAACAGACGATAAAAATTTTAAGTCTTTGGTCGAATTATGAGTGGTTGTAAGAAAAAGATCATTGGAATATCCCGAATACAAACAAACGTATTCGGGATATTTTTTTGTTCCATAGGAAAGTTCCTCTTGTACAGTCAAATAAAGACACCTTTTTCGTCAAACCACGTCCTAACTTTTGGGCGTGGTTTTTCTTATACTTAATGTATCGAAGAAAATAATGTATCGAAGAAAAGAACGAAATCAAAAGGAGGAGAAACATATGAACGCAGAGTATCGAAGGAAGGCATCGGCTGTCCCGCCGGAAGACCGGCCCATTTCCAAAAAGAACATTTCCGGACTTGGGAATTTCTTTGGGATTTATGGCGGAGAACACATCGCGGCTACAGAGTTTGTCATCGGCGCTACACTGGTGACCTGGGGTGTCAAGGCCACAGACATTTTTATCGGACTGTTTATCGGCAACATTCTGGCAACGCTGACATACGCACTGATCTGTGCACCGATTGGGACTGACACAAGAGTTACCCTATATTCTTACTTAAAAAAGGTCATGGGACCTTACATGCAGAAGGTTTACAACTTTGTCTGGGGGCTGGCATCCATCGCCATGGCGGCATCCATGCTGACCGTATCGGCCTCTGCAGTGAGAGAGATCTTTGGGATCAGGCTGCAGACCCAGTGGTATCCGACGGATATCAAATTTATTCTGGTGGTCATTGTGCTGGGCATCATTGTAACTTTAGTGGCGGCAAACGGATTTGAGGCGGTGGCCAAATTCTCATCGGTCTGTGTGCCGTGGATGATCATTATTTTTGCCGCAGGAATCTTCGTGGTTGTCCCTGAACTGATCAAGGTGACCAACGGGGCGCCAGTACAGAGCTTTACCGACTTTATGAATCTTCTAAACACCAGTGTGTGGAACGGGGCAGTCATTCCGGGAGGACAGAAGCTGGGTATCATCCATGTCATTGGATTTGCCTGGATGTGCAATCTGGCTTACCACGGCGGACTGAACGATATGGCATTGTTCCGCTACGCAAAGACTCCAAAATACGGATTTATTACCTCTTATGGAATGTTTATAGGACATTTCTTTGCATGGGGAAGTGCGGGGATCATGGGAGCAACAGCTTCTGTCATATTGAACAAATCGCTGCTCATCCTGGATTCAGGAGCCATCACAGGTGCCGTTTTGGGGGCAACCGGCCTGCTGGCAGTCATTGTGGCTGGGTGGACCACTGCCAATCCGAATATTTACCGGGCAAGTCTCGCATTTGAAACCATATTTAATAAGATACCTCTGAAAAAGCTTACCTATGTGATCGGCGCAGTCATGACCTTTGCGGCATGCTTCCCGATTACCATGAACATTATGGCGATTGTCAACATCATTGTGCTTGTGATTCCGGCCATCGGGGCAGTGATCTTTACGGAACACTGGATTCTTCCGAAAATGGGCGGTACCAGATACTGGGCTACATTTAAAGGATGGAAGATTAATTATGCAGGTCTCTTTGCATGGCTGATCTCACTGGCATTTGTGGCGGTCATGACATTGACCGGAGCCATCCACTCTTATCTTTTGTTCCTGCCTACCTATCTTCTTGCCATGGTAAGTTATATCATCCTGGCCTGTTTCATGGGAGCCAGAGAGGACTATATGGCCCAGAAGGAAGAAGACCAGAAGGTGCGGGCGGCACTTGAGGAATTAATGGAAGAGGAAGATGAAAATATCATCGAATATGTGCCGAAGAAACCTGAAGTCCAGAAAGCGGCAGCGCTCCTGTCTTATGCAATTTTAGCCGCTCTGGCAGTTGTGACAGTTTTGGTATTCGCAGGAGGCATCGGTGTAGAAACATGGAAAACAATCTCTTTTCCGATCACGGTCTGTTACTTTGTGCTGGGAGGCATTGCCACCTATCTGAAGTATGGATTAACGGAAGTCAAAGAACAGCAGGAGGTAAAGAATGAAACGATACAAAGGATTCAAAATGAAGCTCTATGAAGGGCAGGCGGAGGAATATGAAAAGAGGCACAATCAGCTGTGGCCGGAGATGAAAGCTATGATCCATGAGTATGGCGGAAGCAATTATTCTATCTATCTGGACCCGGAAACCAATGTTTTGTACGGATACATAGAAATCGAAGATGAAGAGAAATGGAACCAGGGAGCAGACACGCAGATCAACCGGAAGTGGTGGGATTTTATGGCGGATATCATGGAGACAAATCCTGACAACAGTCCGGTGAGCAAAGACCTCCAGCTGGTATTCCATTTAGATTGATCAGGAGGCAGAGATAATGAAGAAATATTTTTTGGCAGTGGACATCGGGGCTTCCAGCGGAAGGCATATCTTAGGTACTCTGGAAAACGGAAAGCTGAAGCTTGACGAGATCTACCGGTTTCCAAACGGTATGGAGAACGAGGACGGCTCCCTGTGCTGGAACACAGACGCTCTGTTTTACGAGATCAAGCAGGGACTTAAAAAATGCAGGGATCTGGGGAAAATTCCTGTCTGTATGGGAATCGACACTTGGGCAGTGGACTATGTTTTGCTGGATGAACATGACTGTCCTATAGGGAAACCCTACGGGTACCGTGACAGCAGGACGCAGGGAATGGATACAAAAGTGTATGAAGAGATCTCCCTGAAGGAACTGTATGAGAGAACCGGGATACAGAAACAGATCTTTAATACAATTTACCAGCTGACAGCGGACAAGGAAAAGGAGCCAGAACGGCTTAATCAGGCCAAAAGCCTTCTTATGATCCCGGACTACTTCAACTTTCTGCTGACAGGAGTCAAGAAGACGGAGTACACGAATGCCACCACAACGCAACTGGTGGATCCGGAGACCAAGGATTGGGATTATTCTTTGATAAAACGTCTCGGTTTTCCGGAAGGGATCTTTCAGGAAATAGCGGTTCCCGGAACTTTTGTCGGAAACTTCACTAAGGAGATCCAGAAAGAGATCGGATTTAACTGCCAGGTGGTGCTTCCGGCAACCCATGATACCGGGTCTGCGGTGGCAGCTATACCAACAGAAGATGACCAGGCTTTATATATCAGCTCCGGCACATGGTCTCTGATGGGAACCGAGCTTAAAAAAGCAGACTGTTCCCTGGAAAGTATGAAGGCCAACCTGACCAATGAGGGAGGCGTTGACTTCCGGTTCCGCTATTTAAAAAATATCATGGGCCTGTGGATGATACAGTCTGTAAAGAAGGAGTTTGACACGGAATACTCATTTTCCTATCTCTGTGAGATGGCATCCAAGCAGACGATCCCATCCATTGTGGACTGCAACGATGAGTCTTTTCTGGCACCGGACAGCATGATAAAGGCGGTGAAGGATTACTGCATAAAGACCTCACAGCAGGTGCCGAAGAGCGAGTGGGAGACAGCGGCAGTGATCTATCACAGTCTGGCAGAATGTTATGCCAAGACCATCAGGGAGATCGAGAGCCTGACAGGTAAAACGTATGAAAAGATTTATGTAGTGGGCGGAGGCGCAAACGCCGGATACCTCAATGAGCTGACAGCAAAATATACCCGGTGTACCGTATATGCAGGGCCGTCAGAGGCAACAGCCATAGGAAACCTGCTCACACAGATGAGATATGCGGGATGTTTTAAAAACTTACAAGAAGCCAGAAGATGTGTGGCACAGTCATTTGAAATAGAAATTTATAAACCGGAAAATATAGGAGGAAAAGCATCATGACAGTAGAAGAAAGATATGAGGCGGCAAAAGAAAGTTATAGAAACATCGGGGTGGACACAGATCAGGTACTGGAAAAGTTAAAAAAAGTATCAATCTCTATGCACTGCTGGCAGGGAGACGATGTGGCCGGTTTTGAAGGAGAGGGAGCGTTATCCGGAGGGATTCAGGCTACGGGAAACTATCCGGGAAAAGCGAGGACACCAAAAGAGCTGATGGCAGACATCGACAAGGCTTTGTGCCTGATCCCGGGAAAACACAGACTGAACCTGCATGCCAGCTATGCAGTGTTTGAAGATGGATTTGTGGACAGGGATGCCCTGGAACCGAAGCACTTTAAAAAATGGATGGAATTTGCAAAGGAAAGAGGTTTGGGCCTGGATTTTAACCCTACTTATTTCTCTCATCCAAAAGCGGAGGAAGCAACACTTTCCAGTGAAAATGAAGAGATCAGGCAGTTCTGGATCCGTCACGGCCAGGCATGCTTAAGGATCTCCGAATATTTTGCAGAGGAGCTTGGAACTCCCTGCACAATGAACATCTGGATCCCTGACGGCTTTAAGGACATTCCCTCAGACAGAAAGGCACCCAGGGCAAGACTGAAGGACTCCCTTGACCAGATCCTGGCGGCAGGCTATGACAAGGAAAAAGTCAATGTGGCAGTGGAATCCAAAGTGTTTGGTATTGGGATGGAGAGCTATACCGTAGGTTCCCATGAGTTTTATATGAATTATGCGGCTAAGAATGATATCCTCTGCCTGCTGGACAATGGACATTACCATCCTACAGAGGTAGTCTCTGACAAAATCTCATCCATGCTTTTGTTTTCAGACAAGGTGGCACTTCATGTGACCAGGCCGGTGCGCTGGGACAGCGATCATGTGGTTCTCCTGGATGATGAGACAAAGGAGATCGCAAAAGAAATCGTCATGAACGGGACAGAACATGTGCTCCTTGCGCTGGACTTCTTTGATGCCAGCATCAACCGTATTTCAGCCTGGGTGGTCGGCATGAGAAATATGCAGAAAGCCCTGCTCACAGCCATGCTTAGACCTAATGAGAAGCTTAAGTCTCTCCAGGAGAACAGGGAATTTACAGAGCTTATGGTGATGCAGGAGGAATTAAAGCTGTACCCGGTAGGGGACGTATGGAATTACTTCTGTGAGATCAACGGGGTACCTGCAAAAGAGGACTGGTTTCAGGAAGTAAAAGCTTACGAAAACAATATCCTGTTACAGCGCAATTAGAGGAGGCGGAACATGAATATATTAGAAGCAGAGTTTATCAAAGGATTTATCAGAATGTGCACAGACGGCTTTTTACAAGGGTGGCACGAGAGGAACGGTGGAAATGCAACCTACCGTATGAAGCCGGAGGAAGTATCAGAAGTTAAGGAGGCATTTCAACTGGAACGGGAGTTTACTCCGATCAAAACAGAAGTTCCGGGACTGGCTGGTGAGTATTTTCTCGTGACGGGTTCCGGAAAATATTTCCGTAATGTGGAACTTGCACCGGCGTCAAACATTGCCATCATCGAGATTGACAGCAGGGGAGAAAATTACAGGATCGTCTGGGGACTGGAAGGAGGGGGAGTGCCCACCAGTGAACTGCCTTCCCATCTGATGAACCATGAGGTGAAAAAAGAAGCTACAGGCGGCGCACACCGGGTGATCTATCATTCCCACACACCTAATGTGATTGCACTGACCTTTATCCTCCCCATTGATGACAAGGTATTTACAAGAGAACTGTGGGAAATGATGACCGAGTGTCCGGTTATATTTCCAGATGGGATCGGAACTGTTGGATGGATGGTTCCGGGAGGAAGAGAGATTGCGGTGGAATCCAGCAGGCTGATGAATAAGTACAACGCTATCATATGGGCTCATCACGGCATCTTTTGTTCCGGAGAGGATTTTGACAACACCTTCGGTCTGATGCACACCGTGGAAAAGGCAGCAGAGATTCTCATAAAAGTGCTGTCTGTAAGACCTGATAAGCTTAAGACCATCACACCGCAGAATTTCAGGGATCTGGGTGAAGCATTTCAGGTAAACCTGCCAGAGGAATTTTTATACGATAAGAAATAAGAATACAGAGCATAAAAGAACTGTTGCCCCGGGGAGAAATATCCAAGGGCAGCAGTTCTTTTAGACTACTCGTGGTTCATGCACAATTTCGCTTTTTTAATATCCGGAACAGCCGTTAGGATTGGCAGCAGAATGGCTGCCACAATCAGGCCGGAACAGCCCTGGATGGCATTGGAAGGCACGCTTAAAAGTGCTGGTCCGATTCCCTCCGTAATATAGGAGTGGAGGAAGTATCCTGCCACCACAAATAAGATGTCGGCCAGTCCGCACGGGATCATGGCGATCAGTTCTTTCACTCCGTGACTGGTGAGGGCTTTATACAGTACGGCTGCACAGAGCGCCACCATGAACTTTACAACGAAGGTGGTCGGCGCATAGTAAGCATAGCCTGAAAAGATGTCCGCAAAGGCAGAGCCGATGCCGGCGGCCAGAGAGCCGTACTTCTTTCCCAAGATAACACCGCTTAAGATGACAAAGGCATCACCCAGATGAATATAACCGTGGGTGGCAGGGGTTGGGATCTGGATGACCATGGTCCCCACACAGCACAAAGCCGTGAAAAGAGCGGTATATACAAGTTTTTTCGTTTGATTCATAACGATCATTCCTCCTCAATTAAGATTGCTCAAATCCGTTTCATTTATCTTAATAAAAAAGTGGCATTGATGAAAATACCAGATATAAAGTTTTTAATGGTGCCAGCTTATTTTTCTTTCCTAAAACAGCATCTTATGATATAATCTCCTAAAAAGATTCAGGAGGAAAGTATGATTAATTTGTATGAAAAAGGTGCATTTTTAGTAGACGGCACCGAACTTGTAGATGAAAAAAACGCAGAACGATTAAACCAGCTTGTTGGGTCTGTCCCGACAAAAGAAGAAGCGAAACAAAACACCATCGCATATGGAATTCTTAACGATCATAACACGTCCGGCAGCATGGACAAGCTGATGATTAAATTTGATACATTGACATCCCATGACATTACTTTTGTGGGGATCATCCAGACCGCAAGAGCGTCAGGGATTGAAAAGTTCCCGGTCCCTTATGTGCTCACAAACTGCCATAACAGCCTCTGTGCCGTTGGCGGAACGATCAATGAGGATGACCACATGTTCGGCCTGACTGCCGCAAAGCGCTACGGCGGCATGTACGTACCTCCTCATCAGGCAGTCATCCATCAGTTTGCAAGGGAAATGCTCGCAGGCGGAGGAAAGATGATCCTTGGTTCTGACAGCCATACAAGATACGGGGCGTTGGGAACCATGGCCATGGGCGAGGGAGGACCGGAGCTGGTAAAGCAGCTTTTGAACCGTACTTATGACATTGATATGCCATCCGTGGTAGGAGTTTACCTTACCGGAAAACCCGAAAAAGGAGTCGGTCCTCAGGACGTGGCTCTGGCCATTATTGGAGCCGTGTTTGAATGCGGATACGTAAACAATAAGGTAATGGAATTTGTCGGACCGGGTGTTTCCAACCTGTCTGCCGATTTCCGGATCGGCATCGACGTTATGACCACAGAGACTACCTGTCTTTCTTCTATATGGAAGACAGATGATACCATCAAGGAATTTTACGAGATCCACGGCAGGGAAAAGGATTATAAAGAATTAAATCCCGGAGCCGTTGCATACTATGACGGAATGGTGGAAGTTGATCTGTCAAAGATCAAGCCGATGATCGCCATGCCGTTCCATCCGAGCAACACGTATACAATAGAAGACGTCAACGCAAACCTTAAAGATGTCCTTGCAGAAGTAGAAAAACGTGCCCTGGTGAGCCTCGACGGAGCAGTAGATTACTCTCTTCAGGACAAGATCAAGGACGGAAAGCTTTACGTGGATCAGGGTATCATCGCAGGATGTGCCGGAGGCGGATATGAGAATATCTGTGAGGCTGCAAATATCTTAAAGGGTGCAAGCATCGGCTCCGATGAATTCACTCTGAGTGTTTACCCTGCAAGTACGCCTGTTTTCATGGAACTTGTAAAGAACGGGGCAGTGGCTGACATGATGGCTGCGGGTGCTGTCGTGAAGACTGCATTCTGCGGGCCATGCTTCGGTGCAGGTGACACACCGGCCAACAATGCGTTCAGTATCCGCCACTCTACAAGAAACTTCCCGAACAGGGAAGGCTCCAAGCTCCAGAGCGGTCAGATCGCATCAGTTGCACTGATGGATGCAAGATCTATCGCAGCCACTGCAGCAAACAAAGGATACCTGACCCCGGCAACAGATATTGATACAGACTTCAGCGTACCGAAGTATTTCTTTGACAAGACAATCTATGAAAACCGTGTCTTTGACAGCAAGGGCGTGGCAGATCCTTCCGTGGAAGTCCAGTTCGGGCCGAACATCAAGGACTGGCCGGAGATGTCCGCACTTCCGGAGAATCTGGTATTAAAGGTCGTATCTGAGATTCATGACCCTGTGACAACTACAGATGAACTGATCCCGTCAGGGGAGACTTCATCCTACCGCTCCAATCCACTCGGACTCGCAGAGTTTACACTGTCCAGGAAAGATCCCGCATACGTGGGACTCGCAAAGGAGATCCAGAAAGCACAGAAAGCCATAGAGGCGGGGAACTGCCCTCTGGATGCCGTGGAAGAATTAAAACCTGTGATGGAAGCAGTCCACACAATGTATCCTGAAGCCGGAGAAGGAAATATCGGCGTCGGAAGTACGATCTTTGCGGTGAAGCCTGGAGACGGCTCTGCCAGGGAACAGGCGGCTTCCTGTCAGAAGGTCCTGGGCGGATGGGCAAATATTGCCAACGGATATGCCACGAAGCGCTACCGTTCCAACCTGATCAACTGGGGCATGCTGCCGCTTACGATCGAAGAAGGAGAACTTCCGTTTAAGAATAAAGACTTCTTATTTCTGCCTGGTATCAGGAAAGCAGTAGAGAACAAAGACAGCAGGATCAGGGCTTTTGTTGTCGAAGACGGAGGACTCAGGGAGTTTGCCCTGACTCTGGGAGAACTCACCGATGACGAAAGAGAGATCATCCTGAAGGGATGCCTGATCAATTACTATAAAGAGGAGAACTGAGGAGCAGCATAAATGGTCGGAACTATTTGGGCGTTGGTACCGCCCGTCATTGCCATTGGACTGGCATTGATCACAAAAGAGGTTTATCTTTCCCTGATGGTGGGGATTGCTTCCGGGGCTTTGATGTTTGAGCATTTCAAGCCTGTGGAAGCAATGAATACCATATTTGAAATTATGACTGGAAAAATCGGGGGCAACTGTGACATCCTGATTTTTCTTGTGATGCTGGGTATTTTAGTAGCCCTGATCACCAAATCCGGGGCCTCAAGGGCCTATGGGAAATGGGCATTAAAGGCAATCAAGTCAAAGAGACAGGCCATGTTTGCCACGTCTCTTCTTGGAACTGTGATCTTCGTGGACGATTATTTCAACTGTCTGACGGTTGGAACCGTCATGAAGCCAATCACAGACAAATATAAGGTCACGAGGGCCAAGCTTGCGTATGTGATCGACGCCACCGCAGCGCCGATCTGTATCATTGCCCCGATCTCCAGCTGGGCTGCGGCTGTGGGCTCCTCGCTTCCAGAGGGAAGCAAGATTGACGGATTCTCTTTGTTTGTCAGGGCGATCCCGTTTAATTATTATGCTCTCCTGACTTTGGTGTTCCTCATCTTTCTGATCATCATCAACGTGGATTTTTCCAAGATGAAACAGTATGAGGAGGAAAAGGGGAACGAGACCCATGACCAGAAGCATGACGCGGATGTGCCTGTGGTGGGAAGAGGACAGGTAAAGGATCTGATCCTGCCCATCGTGTTTCTGATCGTTTCCTGTATTGGATTTATGCTTTATACGGGAGGATTTTTTGAGGGAAAAGATATCATAACGGCGCTGTCCGAATGCAGCAGCGGAAGAAGTCTTGTATTGGGGTCTTTTTCGACGCTGATCTTTACATTTCTTCTGTATATTCCGAGAAAGGTCGTCGCCTTCGTGGATTTCTGCGGGAGTTTCAGCCAGGGATTTAAGTCGATGACGTCAGCGATCATGATCCTTTGTCTGGCATGGACTCTATCCGGTATATGCGGAGAAGAATATTTAAGGATCGGACAGTTTGTCAGTGGAATTATCAGTGGAAATACGTCCGCAGCGGCTGTGCTGCCGGCCCTGTTCTTTTTGGCTGCTCTGGGCCTGTCCTTTGCCACAGGAACTTCCTGGGGGACCTTTGGAATCCTGATCCCTATCTCCGTGGCTGTCGTGGGGAATGACATTTCTGCGCTGACACTGCTGGTGGGGTCTATTTTATCCGGGGCCGTATGCGGAGACCACATCTCTCCGATCTCCGATACAACGATTCTGGCCTCCGCGGGAGCCGGATGCCGCCATATTGACCATGTTGCAACACAGATGCCCTATGCGTTTATCGTGGCAGTCTGTGCTGTAGTCGGATACCTGACGGCGGGAGCATTAGGAAACGGGTTTTTAGGCCTGGCGGTTGCGGCCGGAGCCCTGGCTGTGGCTATGGCTTCCATTGTGTGGAATGTAAAAAAGAAGGCTTAGAGGTGATAAGATGAGCAATTTGGCCACAAGGGCAATTGAAGAAATAGGAAAAGTGATTATTGGAAAAGACCATATCACAAGGCAGGTCATGACTGCGATCCTGGCCAACGGCCATATTTTGATTGAGGATATTCCGGGCGTGGGAAAGACTACGCTAGCAATTGCATTTTCTAAGGTTCTGGGTCTGGATTACCAGAGGATACAGTTTACGCCGGATGTGATGCCTGCGGATATTGCCGGGTTTTCTGTCTATAAGCAGGGCAGTGAATCCTTTGAATATCAAAAGGGGGCGGCCATCACCAACCTCCTCCTGGCAGATGAGATTAACCGGACTTCGCCCAAGACCCAGTCGGCTCTCCTGGAGGCCATGGAGGAAGGAAGAATCACTGTAGATGGGGTGACGAGAGAACTTCCCGATCCATATGTGGTCATTGCCACACAAAACCCTCTGGGAGCGGTGGGGACCCATTCACTCCCTGAGGCCCAGCTTGACCGTTTTATGATCCGGATTTCCATGGGATACCCGGACAGGGAGAGTGAGGTGGCGATGCTCAAGCAGGAAAGAGTCAATGTTGCCATCGACTCTCTGGAAGAGATCATACAGGTGACGGATCTCATACTGATGAAACAGCAGGCGGAGCGGGTATATGTCCATGAGGATCTGTACCGGTATATTGTCGATATTGCATGTGCCACCAGAAACCATCCCGATCTTAGCATGGGGATCAGTCCGAGGGGAACGATCTCTCTTCTTCAGATGGCCAAAGCAAATGCATATCTCGATGACAGAGATTATATGGTGCCGGATGATATTAAGCAGATTTTTTATGCCACATCCGCCCACCGTGTCATGAAAAGCAAAGAGGCGAGGATCAAACGCAGGACGGTCAGGGATATTCTTAAGTCCATAGCCGAAGAGATCCCGGTACCAAAGAGCAGATAAGGAGCATCCATGATCATTGGAATTATCATCCTAAGTGTGATTTATGTTATCTTATATCAAAATATCATCGGAGGATGCCTTCTGGCATCCTTATTTGTTTTGGTGTTAATATCCTGGTGGAACGTGCGGAGGAAGGCATCGAAGCTGAGGATTGAAGTGTCTCTTGACCGGAAAGCTGCCTCAAGGAAGGAAGAGATTCAATTAAAGGGTATCTTTAAAGGAATCCGGTGTCTGGATGCAGCAGAGTGCCAGATTACCTATCAGGTTCGCTATTGGCTCATGGGACGGAAAAAAGTCATAAAAGAGAGATTTGAGTATTCCGGAAAGGAGTCGGAGGGCTTTTTGATCCCGCTCAGATTTGATCACTGTGACGAAGTGCACATAACGGTGGCTAAGATAAAAATGCGGGATATGACGGGCCTGTTCTGGGCAGATAAATTTGTAAAAGCCAAAGCCGTGGTGCTTATCATGCCGGATGCGTATCCGCTGGGCCGGATGTCAGATCAGGCGGTGGAGGCAAAGACCATGGACCCGTATGAATATGACGGACTCAAGGAATACCGCCCTGGAGACAAGGGTTCCAGGATTCACTGGAAACTGCTCGCAGGAAAAAATCTGCTGATGGTGAAGGACATGGAGGAAGAAAGGGAGGAAAAGCTCTTTATCTTTCTAAGCCTGCCGGAGTGGGGAGAAGCATATGATGATTTTTTTACTGTATTTTTCTCTGTCTCAAAGTTTTTTTTGGAGCAGGGAATGCCGCAGACAATATACTGGGGGACAAAGGAATACTACCTGGAACGGTATCAGCAGTATGAAGAATTGTTTGGGGAGATGTTTGCGTCAGACTTCGGCGGGGACTTTGAAAACAGGGAGCATGAGGGAATTCATATCTATATGAGAGAGACAGAGACTGATCTGATTTATGTAGAAACAGAATCGGAGACGAATGCAGTCGACAGGAGCAGGCTGGAGCAGGGAATCTATGATCTGGAATTATTTTGAAGCAGATTGCAAGGGGTCTTTTTATTATGAAGGAAAAAATTGAACCATATATGAAATATATATTTCTGAGCATGATATTTCTTGGCTTGACAGACAGTGTTTTTGTCGGGTTTTTTACGAGAGCCTTTCAATACTATCTGCTCTGTGCCGGCGTGGCGATCCTGACAGTGCTCTGCGTTCTGTTAGAAAGGTATCCGAAAGCTGTCTTCGGCGCAGTTGGCTTTGCGGCAGCGGCTTCATTTTTTTTAAGGAGCTCTCTTGTCAATGGATTTCAGCTGATCAGCAACCGGATGGCCGATGCAGTAAATCAAGTGTTTGATATGGGGTTTTATTATTACGTGGATATCCGGCCTGAGTATACGCGGCGGGACAGCATCCTGTTTATCCTGCTTTTATTCCTGGTGGGCAGTGTGATCTTTCATCATCTGACGAAGAAGACGAAGAGCTTTGCGGCAGTGGTATCTGCAGTCGAAGCCTGCCTGCTGATCCTGACTCCGTATTCCATCACGGGACCGTTTCTGCTGTTTTTATGCGGCTTGACCGGCTATGTACTCTGGACACGCAAAAAGACATTTAGCGCATCGTTAATATCCGTATGCCTTCTCCTGGGGGCTGTCGCAGTATCCGGAACTGCCGGGGAGCCTGCAGACAGCAATCCGGTCAAGGAGACGGCACTGGAATTCGTAAGGACGCTGTCACAGGGCAAAGATTATCAGGTGGCAGGAGGGATCGGAAGCGGAGATATTGGGAAGATTGGTTCCGTGTCGCCGAGGGGAACAAAGCTGTTTCAAGTGAAGCTTTCAAAACCGGAGACGCTGTATCTGAAGGGATTCACAAGCGGTGTTTATGAGAAAGGCATGTGGAAAAAAGAAAAGAGAGACGCAAAGGTGATCCTGGGAGAGAACAGTCTGGATCTGCCTTACCAGTTTTTTGATCTCAAGATTCCTGAGCTCAGTCTTGAACTTTTAGATACAGGTCTTCAGAAAAAGCCGGAAAAAGCAGAGATCCGCTATCAGAAATTTACGGATGAATATTACCTTTGGCCTTATTTCAGCAGTATCTCTCCGGAAAAGGGGAGGTACTACGGAGATTACAATATGAAAAGGACCGGAAAAAGGGAAAAGGAAACTCTCACATATTATCCTGTATCCTTGGACAGTATGCTGAAGGCAGACGGAAGGATCACAGATGCCCTTCTGGATGGCCAGACCGGGGATGTGACTTTGGAAAGGGAGTATTTTGAGGCAATGGATTCCTACAATACATATGTCAGGAGACAGTATTTGAAGGTCCCCGGAGAATTAAAGAAGAAGCTTACAAAGAAATTTCCGGAACTGCTACAGGTGGTCTCCATGCGGAAAAAGACCGAGATGATCCAGACACTTTTGAGAGAAAATTATCGATATACAAGCGAGTCCGGAACTACACCGGAGGGAAAAGATCCCATCTGGTATTTTCTGAATGAGAATAAAAAAGGCTACTGTACGCAGTATGCTTCCGCTGCGGTCATGATGTTCCGCTCTGCGGGGATCCCGTCCAGATATGTGGAGGGATATCGGATCGATGAACAGAAGTTTAAGAGAGATCGTACAGCCCAGGTCACGGATTTCTATGCTCACGCTTGGCCCGAAATATACGTAGAGAATGTGGGGTGGGTCCCGGTGGAAGTGACCAACACCCGGAATCTGCTGTCCGAACAGGATCAGACAGAGGAGGAGGTTTCATACACAGAAGAAGGAAGAGAGTCTCTTTTGAAGAAAAATATGGTTCTTCAGAGCCTGGCTGCGCTGCTTTTATCTTTTTTCATAATTGTTACAATTATTAAGATTGCGGGGGAAATTATCCGGTACAGGAATTGGAGAAAAAGTACCAACAAGGAAAAAGTCATAATTTATCAAAATTTAATAAATTCCCTGACAGATGGTAAGAAGCTGGACGAAAAATATGTCCTGACCCTCGAAAAAGTGCGTAAAATCACGGAAAAAGGTAGGTTCAGCCAGCATGAGATCACCGACGAAGAACTAAGATATGTGAAGAGATTTGTCGATATATTAAAGAATAAAATATAATTGTTACACAAATGTTAAAAAACTCTTGACAATTTCATTACATATAAGCTACAATAGCAACAGTGAAAGAAATACATGAAACATTATTGTAGTATTTGTATTGATTGATTAGGAGAACACATGAAACGTTTGGTAGTAAAAGCAATAGTAGTCATAATGCTCACAGTTGTGGGATGTTCTGCAATCGGCGGGACTAGAGAGACAGAAGCTGCTTCCAATAAAGGGCAGAAAGTTGTGAATTATGCAAAACGCTTTGTCGGTAATAAATATAAATATGGCGGAACCAGTTTGACGAGAGGAGCTGACTGCTCCGGATATGTAATGTCTGTTTACAGAAAATTCGGCAAAAGACTTCCGCACTCTTCCTACGGAATGAGAAAAGCAGGAAAGAAAGTAAAAGGCGGAATCAAGAAGGCGAAGCCGGGTGATATCATCTGTTACAGCGGACATGTGGCAATTTATATGGGAAATAATAAAATTGTCCATGCAAGCAACTCTGCACCGTATCCCAGAGGTGGGATCAAGATCTCCAAGAATGCGAAATACAGAAAGATCGTGGCAGTAAGAAGAATTTTTAAATAGGTATACATAAACATAAAACTGTTGTATTAGTGTTCATACCACTGATACAGCAGTTTTTTTCCTGAAAAATAAAAAACGCTCAGCACTTGATCCGTCTGTGATCATTGTACTTTTTCACCTTATATGGTAAAATTGATTAATATATATGGACAGAGTTGGTGCCGGGATAAGAACTTTTATTCCTGTCCAATGTGAAAAGCAGTAGCAAAGGCAGTGCTGTGGATGGGGAAGATAAGGCGTGAGGCCCAAGAGGCTCTGGAGATGATTCCAGGCGGAGTGTGTATATATTTATAAAGAAGGCCGGATTTATCCGGTATTCCGCAACTCCTCATTCTATGAAACATCAGGCTGTTCCGAGAAGCATGCCAGGGAGATCAGCCAGGAGATGGCATTTCAGGGGGTACACAGGGAAGACCTTCCGGAAGTGAAGGAAAAAGTAAAGAGATTTTTACGGAGATCTGCTCTGCATCAATCAGATCCCCATCAACCTTCTGAGCAACACGGTCAAGTTTACAGGCAGGGGATGAACGCTCATGTGGCCAAACCTGTCGATTTAGAAGTGCTGATGGATACGCTTTGGAAGGTGATGAAAGCCCCGAACCTTGGGGAAACTTGACAGTGGAAAAAGGAACGATTATAATTTTCAGTAATGATTGAACTTGAAAAAAAGGAGATATACATGAAAATAAGTCCAAAAGTCCGGGATTTTTTGTGCCTTACTGCACATCCAGAGGGCTGCAGAAAAAATGTTGAGAATCAGATTACATATGTAAAGAAGCACAGCGAAGTCAAGAACGGGCCAAAGAAAGTCCTGGTCATCGGAGCGTCCACCGGATACGGGCTGGCATCAAGGATCAACGCGGCATTCGGATGCAAAGCAGCTACGGTAGGTGTCATGTTTGAGAGACAGGCGGCTGGAAAGAGGACTGCCACGGCGGGCTGGTATAATACGGCTGCATTTGAACATGCGGCAGCCAATGAGGATCTATATGCCAAGACAGTCAACGGAGATGCATTCTCCAGGGAAGTCAAGGAGAAGGTGATCGATCTGATCAAGAAGGATTTAGGGAAAGTCGACGCCGTCATTTACAGTCTGGCCGCACCGAGAAGAACTGCCGAGGACGGCACCGTGTACCAGTCTGTGCTAAAGACGACCGGAGAAGATTTTACAAATAAGAACCTGAATCTGAAAGACAACACCATCGGAGAGAAAACCATTGAGGCTGCCACAGAGGAAGAAGTGGAAGCGACGGTGAAGGTAATGGGCGGAGAGGACTGGAAGGCATGGATTCGGGCACTCACAGATGCAGATGCCATTGAAGAAGACACTGTTACTTTCGCCTACTCTTATATCGGGCCGGAGCTCACTTATCCCATCTATTTTGAGGGAACCATCGGTGCTGCAAAGAAACATCTGCACAAGACCGCAGGTGAGATCAATGAAGAATTTAAAGAAAGAGGCATCAGGGCATATATTTCGGTCAACAAGGGTCTCGTCACTCAGGCAAGCTCTGCAATTCCGATCGTTCCCCTGTATATGGCAGTGCTTTACAGTATCATGAAAGAAAGAGGCCTCCACGAAGGATGTATCGAACAGATCACCAGGCTGTTTGGAGAAAAGGCTGTGTTCGGACAGGCAGAGACAGACGGTCAGGGACTGATCCGTCTGGATGACTGGGAGTTAAAGCCGGAAGTACAGGCAGAAGTGGAACGGCGCTGGGAGAAGATCAATACGAAAAATGTTAAGGAATATGCCGATATCGAGGGATACTGGGAAGACTTTTACCAGATGTTTGGCTTTGATATGGACGGAGTGGATTACGAAAAAGATCTGGACCCTTCCGTGAATATTCCGAGTATACCGGACGCAGAATAATATATGAATGAAGTAATCATAACAAGGCTCGGAAGGCATATCGTCAGCGCATGGCTTGAGGACGGAGAATTCGCGGAGTTTTCATCCGAACCGGTAGAGGAAGGCAGTCTGGTCGGAAATATTTACAAAGCCAGGGTGAAGAATATCGTAGGAAACATCCACGGAGCTTTCGTTGAGATCGACAAGGGCAGGCTCTGCTTTTATCCTCTGGACGAACGAAGAAAACCGGGAAAACTCAAAAACGAAAAAGAAATCCTCATCCAGGTAAAAAAAGACGGCACAGACAAGAAGGAACCGTTAGCCACAGAGAACATTGAACTGACCGGAGAATATCTTGTGCTGTCCTCTGATAAGTCGTTCGTGGGTATATCAGGGAAAATCCGGGATAAAGAAAAAAAGGAAGACTTAAAGAGGTTCGTCTCTGCTTTTGTCACCGGAGGGTATGGATTTATTGTGAGGACAGAGGCTGCAAATGCGGATAAAGAAAAGATCGGGAGAGAAGCAGCAAGTCTGGCTGAGAGATATGTTCAGATCCAGGAGAAACAGCAGTATATGAAGCCTTGCAAGCTTCTGGCCACAAATCAGAATTTCTCGTCCCGTTATGTATTTGGACTTTCTCCTTCCCGTGTGGAACGTATCATCTCCGATGATGAGGTGATCTGCAGGGAGGCAGAGGAGAATGGATATCAGGTCCGCCGGATGGACAGACAGGATCAGTCTATTGAGAGGGGATACCGGCTTTCTCATGCACTGGAGGCAGTTTTTCATACGAGAGTGTGGCTCAGATCGGGAGGGTTTCTGATCATCGAGCGCACAGAGGCCATGACAGTGGTCGACGTAAATACAGGAAAATCGATCGGGCGGGGACAGAAGGAAGGCCATATTATAAAGATAAACCGGGAGGCGGCAAGAGAGACGGCCAGACAGATCAGGCTCAGAAATTTATCCGGGATTATCCTCGTGGATTTTATCGATATGAAAGAAAAAGAAGAAGAGGACAGGCTCCTTTCCTATATGCAGTCTGTGCTGAACAGGGATTCCAAGAAAGCGGTGGCCGTAGACATGACGAAGCTTGGACTGATGGAGATCACGAGAAAGAAGGTCAGAAGACCCATAGAAAAAGAAGATTTCCTGTAAGATTATTGCTTGACATGGAAAAAATAAGTTGCTATACTGTAACAGTATGCCGCACAGCGAGGTATAAGAATCCATAAGGATCACCAAAGCTGGCGAGTTTGATTATAGGAGGTGCCATAGATGTACGCCATTATTGCAACAGGAGGAAAACAGTACAAAGTAAGCGAAGGTGATGTGATCAAAGTTGAGAAGCTTGACGCAGAAGTCGGAGCAAAGATTACTTTTGATAATGTTTTATTAGTTGGTGGAGATACTGTAAAGGTAGGAACACCGAACGTAGATGGTGCAAAGGTTGAAGCTTCAGTTGTAAGCGAAGGCAAAGACAAAAAAGTCATTGTTTACAAGTATAAGAGAAAAACCGGATACCACAAGAAAAATGGTCACAGACAATTATTCACACAAGTGAAGATCGATAACATTGTTGGATAATAAAGGACCGAGAGAATGACACAGATCACATTCTACCGGGACCATCAGGGAAAGCCTGCAGGCTTTCAGGCAAAGGACCATGCCGGATATGCGGAGGAAGGACAGGATATTGTCTGTGCCGCGGTATCTGCACTGGTCATTAACTTCCTGAATTCTTTTGAACAGCTGACAGAGGATGCCGGCACATGTCACACATCGGAAGACGATGCAGTGATTGAGTTCAGAGTTTCAGGGACATGTTCTGAAGAAGGACAGATTTTATTGGATTCTCTGGTTCTTGGGATAACCAACATTGAATCGGAGTATCGTCCATATATTCACGTAGTATTTGAGGAGGTGTAAGACAATGATGAAAATGAACCTTCAATTTTTCGCTCATAAAAAGGGAATGGGTTCCACAAAGAACGGAAGAGATTCTGAATCTAAGAGATTAGGTGCGAAAAGAGCTGACGGACAATTTGTAAAAGCTGGAAATATTCTTTACCGCCAGAGAGGAACAAAGATCCATCCGGGAGTCAACGTAGGACGCGGTGGTGATGATACTTTATTTGCATTGACAGATGGTATCGTGCGTTTCGAGAGAAAAGGCAGAGATAAGAAACAGTGTTCTGTACACCCAGTTGCATAGTTGTCGGCTAGTGTTTGTACAGGCAGACAGTTGAATGTTTAACGGCTTCAAATTTCACAATTTGGAGCCGTTTTTTTGAAAATCAGAAAGGAAAAGCCGATGTTTGCAGACAGAGCAAATATATATATCAGATCAGGAAAAGGCGGCAACGGCCATGTGAGTTTCCGAAGAGAGCTCTATGTGCCTAACGGCGGTCCGGACGGCGGTGACGGAGGACGCGGCGGCGACGTGATCTTCGCTGTGGATGAAGGGATGAATACCCTGGCTGATTACCGTCATAAACGAAAATATAAAGCAGGAGACGGCGAAGAGGGCGGAAAGAGACGCTGTCATGGTGCCGACGGACAGGATGTTGTGCTGAAGGTCCCGCCCGGAACGATCATAAAAGAGAAAGAAACAGGGAAAGTAATCCTTGATATGTCAAATAAAAAAGAACCGGTAGTGCTTTTAAAGGGAGGCCGCGGAGGGAAGGGCAATCAGCATTATGCTACGGCTGTGATGCAGGCACCCAAATATGCGCAGCCGGGAGGCAAATGCCAGGAACTTGAGGTGATCCTGGAACTGAAGGTGATCGCCGATGTGGGACTGATAGGTTTTCCAAATGTGGGGAAATCTACGTTCTTATCCAGGGTGACCAATGCAAGGCCGAAGATCGCAAACTATCATTTTACCACACTGAATCCTAATCTGGGTGTCGTTGATCTGGCCGGAGGAAAAGGGTTTGTCATCGCGGATATTCCGGGGATCATTGAGGGAGCGTCTGAGGGAGTTGGCCTGGGATTTGAGTTTCTCCGCCACATCGACAGGACGAAGGTCACAATCCACCTGGTGGATGCGGCTTCTGTGGAAGGCAGAGATCCAATTGCGGATATCAGGGCCATCAACGGCGAACTGGAAAAATACAATCCGGAGATCTTAAAGAGACCGCAGGTCATCGCGGCTAATAAGATCGATGCCATGACCGAAGAAGACCGGGAAACCGTGATGGATCTGCTGAAGGAAGAATTTGCAGAGAACGGTATCGAAGTATTTCCGATCTCGGCTGTCACCGGAGAAGGTGTCAAGGAGCTTTTGTGGCATGTAAGAAAGCTTCTGGACGAGCTTCCGGAAGGGGCAATGGAATTCGAGCAGGAATACGACTTAAGCTTTGAGGATGAAGAGGGAGGAATCACCGTAGCAAATCCGGAAGAAGGAGTCTTCACGGTGGAAGGTCCGAAGGTAGAGCGAATGCTCGGCTACACAAACCTGGAGTCAGAGCGCGGATTCGATTTTTTCCAGAAATTCCTGAAACGAAACGGTGTTCTTGAAGAACTGGAAGCCCTGGGAATCGAAGAAGGAGATACCGTAAAATTATATGATTTAGAATTTGATTATTACAAGTAAGGAGAAGCAATGACGAGTAAACAGAGAGCTTATTTGAAAAGCCTGGCGATGAAGATTGATCCTATATTCAGGATTGGGAAAGACAGCATATCCCCGGAATTGATCGAGGGAGTCAGAGAAGCCATAGATGCCAGGGAACTGATAAAGATCGCAGTTCTTCAAAACTGCATGGATGACCCGAAGGAAGTGGCGCAGACACTGGCCGAGCGTACCAGATCTGAATTAGTACAGGTCATCGGGAAGAAGATCGTGTTATATAAAGAGTCCAGGGATCACAAGAAGATCCAGCTGCCGAAATAATATAAGGAGAAGGGCTTTTCGGAGGGATTATGAAGAAGATAGGAATTCTTGGCGGGACATTCAACCCAATCCATCACGGACACCTGATTCTCGGGCAGACTGCCCTTGAGGATTTTGGATTGGATAAGGTGCTGATCGTCCCGACCAAAAATCCGGCCTACAAAAAAATATCCAAAAATGTAGAGATCGAGGACCGTGTCAATATGGTCAGGATGGCCATAGAGAACCATCCCGGTTTTGAATTTTCTGACATTGAACTGGACAGGGAAGGATATACTTATACAGTAGATACACTGAGAAAGCTCACCAGACTGCATCCTGATGCAGACTACTATTTTATCATGGGTGCAGATTCTCTGTATCAGATCGAATCGTGGAAAGATCCAGGCCAGATCTTGTCAATGGCAACGATTTTGGTTGCATCCAGGAATGATTCCAGGAGTGCATTGGATGCGCAGATTGAATACATTCAGGATAAGTATCAGGGACGTATTTATCATTTGGACAGTCCAGATTTGGAGATCTCATCGAATGAGATCAGGAAAAGGGCATCCAGAGGACAGAGCATCCGGTATTTTGTGCCGGAAGAGGTCAGACTTTATATAGAAAGAAATGATTTGTATGGAACTCAATGAGATAAAGAAAAAGCTGTCGGGAAACCTGAAAGAGAGCCGTTATACACATACGCTAGGTGTGGCCTACACCGCATCTGCGATGGCAATGGCTCTGGGAGCGGACATTCAAAAGGCATTCAGGGCAGGGCTGCTCCACGACTGTGCGAAAGGGTATCCCATAGAACGGCAGATGAAACTCTGCAGTCAATATGGGATCATATTGACAAGAGAAATGAAAGAAAGTCCGCAGCTTCTTCACTCTGCACTGGCACCGTATATAGCAAGGGACTGCTACGGCAATGAGGATGCAGAGATTGCATCTGCGGTGGAATGTCATACAACCGGAAAGCCAGGAATGAGCCTTTTAGATAAGATTATATTTATCGCCGACTATATAGAGCCGGGCAGAAAGGACATACCGGGTCTTTCCGAGGCCAGGCGGCTTGCATTTTCGGATATCAACCAATGTCTTCTCAAAATAATTGAAAATACCATGCAGTATCTGAAAAGCAGGGATCAGGCGATTGATCCAAGGACGACAGAGACTCATGAATACTACAAGGAGGGTGATCACACATGAATCAGTCTTTAGAAATGACAAAAATTGCTTATAAAGCGTTAGAAGAAAAGCTGGCGGAGGAGATCAAGGTCTTAGACATCCGCTCGATCTCCGTCATTGCCGATTATTTTATCATAGCCAACGGAAAAAATAAGAATCAGGTGCAGGCCATTGTCGACAATGTACAGGATGCTTTGCAGAAAGCGGGATATGAGATGAAACAGATGGAAGGATATCAGAACGGAACTTGGGTTTTGATAGACTTCGGTGATATCGTGATCCATATTTTTGATCAGGAAAACCGTCTGTTTTATGATCTCGAGAGAATCTGGAAGGACGGAGTGGAAGTCTCTTTGGAAGAGGGAGAATAGCACTCTGCCAGAAGGCAAGAAGCGGGCGGACCGTTTTCAGTTATAACTTAGGACAAACTGCCGCATGAGCTGAGATATTTGGCTGTTCGGCAGTTTTTTTCATAGGTGAGACTTTGATAAACCTGGATCTTGTGAATGCAATGGGGTTTACAAGTTATTTTAAATCTGCCTCAGGAGCAAACCAAAGTAAGCTCTGCTGATCGGAAAGAAAAAGAAACTGTAGAGAAGGATGGACAGGAAAAAAGAAGAAAAGCCAAGGTGCTTTTCTTCTTTTTTGTTAAGATTATGTATAGTCTGGATGTCAGATTATGACATGCTGCGGTAAAGGCCGATGACCTTTCCTAAAATAGAAACTTCATCTACGATGATCGGGTCCATAAAATCGTTTTCCGGCTGAAGTCGGTAATGCCCGTCTTCTTTGAAGAATCGTTTGACTGTGGCGGAATCTTCTATAAGAGCTACCACGATGTCGTTATTTTCAGCGGAAGGAGTTTCCTCGACGATCACCATGTCACCGTCATAGATGCCGATATTGATCATGCTGTCGCCTTTCACATGGAGCATAAAGGTGCTTTTGGAGCCGATAAACTCAGGAAGCATGGGAAAGTAGTCTTCGATGTTCTCAGTGGCGATGATCGGTTCTCCTGCGGTCACGGTTCCTACTATAGGAATGTTCACAACCTCGCGCCTCGTGAGCTGGAAGTCATCGTCAATGATCTCAATGGCCCTTGGTTTTGTCGGATCTCTTCGGATATAGCCCTTGCGCTCTAAAGACTCCAAGTGGGAATGGACAGAAGAGGTGGACTTCAGACTGACAGCGGCACAAATCTCACGGACTGCGGGCGGATAACCCTTTTCCAGTATCTGAGATTTTATATATTCTAAGATTTGTTCTTGTTTTGGGCTCAGCTTTTGTTTGCTCATAATGTGCCTCCTTTATTTTCTTGCTATTATCTTACCATATATTACAGATTGAAACAAGTGTTCCCGAACAAATTTTCGAAAAGACGTTGACAAACGAACGCGCGTTCTTTATAATAGAATCATAAACAAATGTTCGATAGGAGGATGCGTTATGAAAACACTGAAGATAAAAGTTTTGATCACAGTCTTATTTATTGTTACGATTTTGGGTATCGCTGGCGCCGTTATGGCAGAGAGCCGGCAGGTGGCGGGAGCTGCCGACGGCAGAAAGAAGTATTTTACCAGTATCCGGATTAAAAAGGGAGACAGTCTTTGGAATATAGCAAAAAGCCGTATATCGGAGGAATACAGCTCTGTCGGTGAATATATGGAAGAAGTATGCGAGACCAATCATATCTATGACGGCGAGATCAAGGAAGGTATGTATCTGGTTGTCCCATATTACAAATGACCCTGTGACGAGTATGAGGTTACGAATCGCTTCGGAAGTTAACATAAAAGGCCGGAACAACTTGGCATTGAGTTGTTCCGGCCTCCTGTAACAGATAAATTTCTTATCGTTTGCTCGGATACGTGGAAAAAGAGTTTACGATAGCGTTGTATACGGCTTTTCCATAGGTACCGGTATTGCTTTTCATTTTTTTTGCTTCTGCCTCGTTGGAGATGAAACCGATTTCTGTAAGACTGGAAGCAGTCTTTGTGTTTCTCAGGACAGCCAGTCCTGTCCGGTTTTTAAGTCCCCGGTTCGTAAAGCCTGTGGCAGGCCGCACATATGCATGGATCTTGTTTGACCAGTTATAACTGGTAAGACCTGAGGATGACTTATAACCTTTGGAGTTATAGAGAGTCTCTGTTCCGTGGGCGGAAGGAGTCGCTGAGTTTATGTGGACACTGATAAAACGGTCAGCCCCTACATTGTTTGCCAGATCTGAGCGGTATGACAAAGACGGATACCAGTCGGACAGCCGTGTGTAGTAGACTTTATATCCGGAATTCTTGTTAAAATATGATTTGGCAGACTGGACGATTTTGAGTGTCAGATCTTTTTCCCTGAGCCCGTTTCCGGTAGCTCCGGAATCAGACCCTCCGTGTCCCGCATCCAATACAACAATGCGGCTGTATATCTTCTTCGGTGAATCATACTTTACATAGATATAATCAGATGTCTGTGAGACTGCATAAGCCTTAATCACATCTTTTCTCGGACGGATATAGATATTCGTATAGCCGCCGCTGTATGTGACAGTATAGGAACGGAAGTACTTGTCCGTTTTTATGTAGCGGTTGGAACTGGAGCTAAAGTGTGTTTTATAGTTGCCCTTTACCTTGATGATCAGTCTGCGGTTGCTGTAATCATCTGATGTCGAGATAGCCGAAGATGAAAGTCCGCTTGGTTTCTTTATCCTCACACTGTAATTTGAGGCAGAAGCAGTGATCCTTGTTCCGGGCGTGATACTTGAAGTGCCTGAGCAAGAGGAACCTGAACTGCTTCCAGAAGATGAGGAAGACAGACTCTTCGTTGTTATGAGACCGCTTTTCTGTGAGGAGCTCCACTTATAACTGTGTCCGAGTTTTGTGATACAGAATGCACCAGGCACATAGATATAATTCTTTTTACGTGCATAAGAATATACCTTTCTTGCCGGTGTAGGCATCTTGGTCTTCTTGCCGTTTACATAAGCATACATGCTGTCAAGAGTCATGACCACAGATTTGCTTCCCCGTTTCAGGGTTACTTTTTTTGTTTTGGATGAGTAGCTGTAAGACACCCCCAGGCTCTTTTGTTTTTCAAACAGCCAGTATGCTGAGTACATAGAAGTATTAGCCCGTGAAAATCCAGGAGCATAGGTCTTTACAATTGTGCCGTTGATTTTGACATTCCGGCATTTCTTTTTCTGCTTTTTTCCTGCAATCTTTAAGGTATAATATTTGCCTGCTTTTGGTACTGAGGCAGCTTGTACGGTGGATGCAGGGATCGTAGTTGCTGTTAGCATCATAATTGATAAATAAGCAATAGATTTTTTTAAATTATTCATACTTTTCCGTCCTTTCGCGTAAATTGTAACATAATCGTAATAAAAATGCAATGAATATATAAAAAATCCCATAATACTTTACTTTTTGGGGGATTCTCCAAAAGAAATATCATGGGATTTCAGCTGAGGTCATGATCACTGGCGTTCTGTGCAGCTAAAATGAGGCCAGGATTCCATCATAAAATGCTTTTCCGATCTTTGTATAATTGTTTTTCATGGAGGACGCCTCCGTAGGATTGGATATGAACCCCACCTCTCCGAGCGTTGCTGCGGTTTTGGAGTAAGTCAGAACAGCAACCCCGTTGACACCAGGAACTCTTTGTTTTAATCCTCGGTCTGTAAATCCTGTTGCGCTTCTCAGTTTTTTGTGAACGTCCTTTGCCAGTGCTTTGCCGGTCAGGCTGCTGTAAGGAGAAGGAGCCTTTCCGCCTTTTGGATTGTAGAGGGTCTCAGTACCTTTGGCTGAATAACTGATCTTTCCTACATCATTGATATGGACACTGACAAACCGGTCTGCCCCTACGTTGTTTGCCATCTGATACCGCTCTGACAGAGTTGGATACCAGTCAGAAAGTCTCGTGTAATAAACTTTATAATTGGCATTCCGATCAAAATAATACTTCGTTTTCTGTACAATGGAGAGGGTCATATTTTTTTCCTGAAGTCCGTTTCCTGTGGCGCCCGTATCGCTTCCTCCATGTCCTGCATCCACAACGATAACTCTCGAAAACATAGATTTCGGAGCCGCATACTTCACATAGATATAACTGGAATCCTGTGTGATGCTAAAGCCTTTGATGGAGCTTGTTTTCAGATAGATCTTGGTCTTTCCTCCGGTATAGGATACGGAATAGGTCAGACTATCCTTTATATTCCGGTTGGAAGAAGAGGAAAAATGGGTTTTATAATTGCCGTTGATATTTAATACTAGCCGTTTGTTCCAATAATCATCCTCAGAGGTGACCGCAGATGAAGACAAGCCGGCAGGTTTTTTCAGGCGGATTGAATAATTGCTGCTGCTTGCGGTGACTTTTGTTTTCGGTGCAACTACCCCGCCGGTAGACGGAGCTGTGGATGTGGGTGGAGCTGATCCTTGGCCAGATGAGGAAGAAGCTTTCATCACGCCGGATAAGAGCCGATTGTTCCAGGTATAGGAAATGCCGAGCTTTCCGGCAACAGTCTGTCCCGGCACCATAATATAATTTTTCTTTTTTGCCACATAGCGGACTTTTCTTGGGGCAGCGGGAAGTGTAAAAGATTTACCGTTTAAAGTGGCTTTTTTGCTGTCTAGGGTCATGACGACTGTCTTATTGCCTCTTTTAAAAGTAATTTTCTTTGTCTTGCTTGTATATTTATAAGAGGTACCTAAAGATTTGCACTTGCCAAAAATCCAGTAGGCAGAGTACATGGACGTGGAACCGTCCAAAAATCCGGGCATATTTGTCTTAATAACGGTGTTATTGTACCGGGCATTCAGAGCTTTCTTTGTATAGGTTTTTTTGTTGTGAGTATACTGTACTTTAAAAATGCTCCCTGCACTGATAGCAGAAGCCGGATGAATGCTTGCGGCAAGCATCATGGCGGAGAGGCCAGCGCAAAGAAGTGTCTTTCGATTCATATGTATTCCCCTTTTCCTTTTTTATTCTTTTTCTGCCATTATAATATATTTTTCTGTCTGAAACAATAGTGTAATAGGGAATGGTAAATTATGAAAGAAAATTATGGGCTAATTCAAATAATTTGTTATAAATCATGTTAAAACAACAAAAAGGTCCAGAGAATCACATATTCAATGAAAAAACTATTTTCAATCTATATTGAAATATGGTATTCTATTATATAAGTTCGCTTCGGGAGGGAGAGGGAACCCTCTATATTATAGAAGAAGAACAATCAATGAAATAGCGACAGGAGAAGAAAATGAAAGTAGAGAACAGCTTTCGCCGGGGAGCTTTGGATTCGATTCCGATAGCGCTTGCGTATCTGGCAGTTTCTTTTGCTTTTGGAATCGCCGGGAGTGCCAAGGGTGTTCCTGTCTGGGCGGTAACGCTCATATCTGCCACCTGCCTTACATCAGCAGGCCAGTTTGCAGGGCTGATTTCCATTACCGCAGGGGGAACTCTGATCGAGCTGGTCCTGTCTCAGGTTATCATCAACCTAAGATATTCTATCATGTCCATTGCGATTGGACAGAAGCTTGAATCGAGGACAAAACTTTGGAACAGATTTTTGATGGCATTCGGAGTGACCGATGAGATTTTTGCCATGGCCTGCGGCCGGAAAGGCGAGATAGGTCCAAAATACTTTTATGGACTCATGAGTTTTTCATGGCTCGCATGGACGCTGGGTACCTTTCTGGGGGCCACTGCAAGCGGGCTGCTGCCTCAGATGGTGATGAACGCACTGGGGATTGCCATCTACGGAATGCTGATTGCGATCATTATTCCGCCGTCAAAGCATAATAAAAATATAGTGGCAGTTATCATTGTATCTGTATGTTTTAGTTTATTATTTCATTATGTAAAACTGTTTTCTTTCATTTCCAGTGGATTTTCCATTATTCTCTGCACGCTGATTGCAGCGGGGGCAGGAGCTGTATTTTTTCCGGTGAAGGAGGAAGATGAATGAGTCTTTGGAGATTGTTTTTGTATATCATTGCAATGGCAGTGACTACATATCTTGTAAGAATGATTCCGCTTACGGTCTTTCAGAAAAAGATAACCAATCGTTTTTTTCGATCATTTCTTTTTTATGTGCCATATGCCGTTTTGGCTGCTATGGTCATACCGGCAGTGTTTTCAGCTACAAAGAGTTTTGGATCATCAATCACAGGTTTTGCGGCAGCGGTGATACTTTCATACAGAGAAATGAACATCGTCACAGTAGCCTGTTTAAGCTGTGCGGCAGCTTTGGCAGCGGAGATGATATCAGTGATATTATAAGGAAGAGGAGAAGACTATGAATTTTAATGTAGCAGTTATCAAAGGAGATGGGATCGGCCCTGAGATCGTAGAACAGGCTGTGAGAGTTCTGGATGCAGCGGCAGAGAAGTCGGGACATAAGTTTACATATAAACAGATTTTAATGGGAGGGGCATCCATTGACGTCTATGGAAAGCCTCTTACAGAGGAAACACTGGAGACTGCGGGAAACAGCGATGCAGTCTTGATGGGGTCTATCGGAGGCAATACTACCACATCGCCGTGGTACCGGCTGCCTGCTGAGCTTCGTCCGGAGGCAGGGCTTCTTGCCCTGAGAAAAGGATTAGGTCTGTTTGCAAACATCCGTCCGGCTTATTTATATGAAGAGTTAAAGAAAGCCTGTCCGTTAAGAGACGAGATCATCGGCGACGGTTTTGACATGGTGATCATGAGAGAACTGACAGGGGGACTTTATTTTGGCGAGAGAAGCACCGACGTGGTAGACGGCATCCGGGTAGCGAAGGATTCTCTGACATACAATGAAAATGAGATCAGAAGGATTGCAGTCAAAGCCTTCGATATCGCCCGCAAGAGAAAGAAACATGTTATCAGTGTTGACAAGGCCAATGTATTGGACTCTTCAAGACTCTGGAGACAGGTAGTGGAAGAGGTCGCAGAGGACTATGACGATGTAACTTACGAGCACATGTTGGTTGACAACTGTGCCATGCAGCTGGTCAATGACCCGAAACAGTTTGATGTGATCCTCACAGAGAACATGTTCGGCGATATTTTATCAGACGAGGCCAGTATGATTACCGGATCCATCGGGATGCTTTCATCGGCCAGCCTTGGGGAGGGTAAATTCGGATTATATGAGCCGAGCCATGGTTCTGCCCCTGATATCGCAGGAAAAGATATTGCCAACCCGATCGCTACGGTCCTGTCGGCAGCCATGATGCTCAGATATTCGTTCGATCTGGATGCAGAAGCTGACATGATCGAAAAGGCAGTGAAGAAAGTGTTGGAAGACGGATACCGAACCGTGGATATCATGTCCGACGGAATGATCCAAGTGGGAACCAAAGCGATGGGAGATCTGATCATCGAAAGAATATAAGACAACATGATATAAAGTGCCAAAGGCATATAAAAAGCCTCCGGAATCCCGGAGGCATAGATAATATTTAGGAGGAAGTGCGATATGAGTAATACTTATACAAATGGAGAGAATTTTGCTCCTCAGAGATCGTTGTTTAACGCATTGGGCTATACCAAAGAAGAGATGGAAAAGCCGTTAGTCGGTATCGTCAGCTCATACAATGAGATCGTGCCGGGACACATGAACCTGGATAAGATCGTAGAAGCAGTAAAGATGGGAGTAGCTATGGCAGGCGGAACCCCGGTCGTCTTTCCGGCGATCGCAGTCTGTGACGGAATTGCCATGGGGCATATCGGAATGAAATATTCTCTTGTGACAAGAGATTTGATCGCGGATTCCACAGAGGCAATGGCACTGGCCCATCAGTTTGACGCCTTAGTCATGGTCCCGAACTGCGACAAAAATGTTCCGGGACTCTTGATGGCAGCGGCACGCGTCAATGTACCCACAGTGTTCGTCAGTGGCGGACCAATGCTCGCAGGACGTGTAAAGGGACAGAAAACCAGTCTGTCCAGCATGTTTGAGGCGGTGGGCTCATATGCTGCCGGTTCTATCTCGAAGGAAGAACTGGACGAATTTGAAAACAAGGCATGTCCGACCTGCGGTTCCTGTTCCGGGATGTACACGGCAAACTCTATGAACTGCCTTACTGAAGTGTTGGGTATGGGACTGAAAGGAAACGGAACCATCCCGGCAGTATATTCAGAGAGGATCAAGCTCGCGAAGCATGCAGGAATGAAAGTCATGGAGCTGCTTGAAAAGAATATCCGTCCGAGAGACATTATGACGGAAAAGGCATTTTTGAATGCGCTGACTGTTGATATGGCACTGGGGTGCAGCACAAACAGCATGCTCCATTTGCCGGCCATCGCCCATGAAGCAGGTGTGGAACTGAATCTGGAACTGGCAAACGAAATCAGTGCGAAGACGCCGAATCTCTGCCATTTAGCTCCGGCAGGCCATACTTATATAGAAGATTTAAATGAGGCTGGCGGCGTTTATGCAGTTATGAATGAATTAAATAAGAAGGAACTGTTACATACAGACCTGATCACCGCAACGGGAAAAACAGTGGCAGAAAACATTGAGGGATGCATCAACCGTGATCCCGAAGTGATCCGACCGGTGGAGAACCCTTACAGCGAAACAGGCGGAATTGCAGTGCTCAAAGGAAATCTTGCACCGGATTCCGGTGTGGTAAAACGTTCTGCCGTGGCTCCGGAAATGTTAAAGATGGAAGGGCCGGCCAGAGTGTTTGACTGTGAGGAAGATGCCATTGACGCGATCAAAGGAGGTGCGATCAAAGAGGGGGATGTGGTTGTCATCCGCTATGAGGGACCGAAGGGCGGACCGGGAATGCGGGAGATGCTCAATCCGACTTCAGCGATCATGGGCATGGGACTCGGCTCCAGCGTGGCTCTGATCACAGACGGACGTTTTTCAGGGGCTTCCAGAGGCGCATGCATCGGACACGTTTCTCCGGAGGCAGCGGTCGGCGGACCGATCGCCCTTGTGGAAGAAGGGGATACGATCTCCATCGACATCAATGCAAATTCACTGAATGTAAAAGTATCTGATGAAGAGATGCAGAGACGAAGAGAAAACTGGGTACCGAGAGAACCGAAGATCACAACCGGATATCTGGCAAGATATGCGTCTCTTGTTACTTCAGGAAACCGCGGTGCCATCTTAGAAATCAACCAGGACAAATAGAGAGGTATTCTTATGAAGCAATTGACGGGATCACAGATTGTTTTAGAGTGCTTGAAAGAGCAGGGGGTCAATACGGTTTTCGGCTATCCTGGCGGTGCCATCTTAAACATCTATGATGAATTATACAAGCAGCAGGACTGCTTTACCCATATTCTTACCGGACATGAGCAGGGCGCTTCCCATGCGGCAGACGGTTATGCCAGATCCACCGGAAAGGTAGGCGTGTGTTTTGCAACTTCCGGTCCGGGGGCGACAAATATTGTCACAGGGATTGCAACCGCATATATGGATTCTATCCCTGTGGTGGCGATTACATGTAATGTAGGAGTCAGTCTTCTCGGAAAGGACAGCTTTCAGGAAGTGGACATCACGGGGATCACTCTTCCCATCACAAAGCATAACTTTATTGTAAAGAATGTGGAAGACCTTGCAGACACGATCCGAAGGGCGTTCAGGATTGCCCAGACCGGGAGAAAAGGACCGGTCCTTATCGACATTCCGAAAGATGTGACGGCAGCAGTCACTAATTATAAAGCACAGAAGCCAAAAGAAATCAAGAGAAAGATTGATAATATCAAAGAAATGGATATCCGGCAGGCCATTAAACTGATCGAATCGTCCAAAAAACCGTTCATCCTCGTGGGCGGCGGAGCCGTGCTCTCGGACGCATCGGAAGAACTCAGGGAGTTCGTGGAAAAAGTTCACGCTCCGGTTGCCGATACGCTGATGGGCAAAGGCGCTTTTGACGGGACAGATGCCCTGTATACCGGTATGCTCGGTATGCATGGGACCAAAACTTCCAATCTGGGAGTCTCGGCCTGTGATCTGCTGATTGCCATCGGAACCAGATTCAGCGACAGAGTATTGGGCAATCCGGATTCTTTCGCAAAGAATGCAAAGATCCTGCAGATCGATATCGATCCTGCGGAGATCAATAAAAATATCATGGCACATACCCATATTATTGGTGATATCAAGGCTGTACTCACCATGGTAAACCGCAGGCTCGGCCAGCAGAATCATAACACCTGGGTGAAGAATGTCATGGTGGATAAAGTGAATTATCCGCTGATCTATGACAAATCGAAGCTTTCCGGCCCTCAGATTGTGGAGGTAATCTACGAGAGGACAAAAGGAGATGCCGTGATCGTTACCGAAGTGGGCCAGCACCAGATGTGGGCTGCACAGTTCTATAAATATAAAAAGCCGAGGACGTTCCTGACATCGGGAGGCCTGGGGACTATGGGATACGGTCTGGGAGCCAGCATCGGAGCGAAAGTGGGCAGCCCTGAAAAGACTGTTATTAATATCGCAGGAGACGGATGTTTCCGTATGAATTTAAATGAACTTGCAACGGCGACCAGATATAATATTCCGATCATTGAGGTCATTATCAACAACAGTGTGCTCGGAATGGTACGTCAGTGGCAGAACCTGTTTTATTCAGAGCATTATTCTTACACGACCTTCGAGGATCCAGTGGATTTTGTGAAGGTTGCGGAAGGCATGGGTGCGCTGGCGAAACGGGTGACGACTCTTGAAGAGTTTGAGTTTGCATTCGAGGAAGCACTCGAAGCAGGAAGACCGGTTGTTCTGGACTGTCATGTGGATCTGGACGATAAAGTCTGGCCGATGGTGAATCCAGGAGCCGCAATTCAGGAGGCATATACAAAAGAAGACTTGGAAAAAACAACAAAGTAAATTTGGAGGATTATGAAAATGACAAGAGTGTATAACTTTTCAGCAGGTCCGGCAGTGCTGCCGGAAGAAGTGTTAAAGGAAGCGGCAGAGGAGATGCTGGACTATAAAGGCTGCGGCATGTCTGTAATGGAGATGAGCCACAGATCCAAAATGTTCTCTGACATTATCGAGACGGCGGAAGCTGACTTAAGAGAATTAATGAACATTCCTGACAACTATAAAGTATTATTTTTACAGGGCGGAGCTTCTTCACAGTTTTCTGCGATCCCGATGAACCTGATGAGAAACAAAGAGGCAGACTTTATCATCACAGGCCAGTGGGCAAAGAAAGCGTATCAGGAAGCAAGCCGTTATGGAAAAGCGAACATTATCGCTTCATCCGAAGACAAGACTTTTACATATATTCCGGATTGTTCTGATCTGAACATTTCTGAAAATGCAGACTACGTGTATGTATGCTATAATAATACGATTTATGGAACCAAGTATCAGCAGGTGCCGGATACAAAAGGAAAGATTCTGGTTGCAGATATGTCTTCCTGCATCTTGTCTGAGCCGGTAAATGTGGAAGACTTTGGAGTAATCTACTTTGGAGTACAGAAAAATGTAGGACCTGCGGGAGTTGTAGTTGCAGTCATCCGAGAAGATCTGATCACGGACGATGTGCTTCCGGGAACACCGACCATGTTAAAGTGGAAGACTCATGCAGATGCAAAATCCTTATATAATACGCCTCCGTGCTACGGAATTTATATCTGCGGAAAAGTATTTCAGTGGCTGAAAAAACAGGGCGGACTTGAAGCAATGAAAAAGCACAATGAAGAGAAAGCAAAGATCCTCTATGATTTCTTAGACCAGAGTGAAATGTTTAAAGGAACTGTTGTAAAAGAAGACCGTTCTCTCATGAACGTTCCGTTTGTCACAGGTAATGATGAAATGGATGCCAAGTTTGTCAAAGAAGCAAAGGAAGCCGGATTTGAAAACTTAAAGGGACACCGCACAGTCGGCGGAATGAGGGCAAGTATTTACAATGCAATGCCGACAGAAGGCGTAGAGAAGTTAGTTGAGTTCATGAAAAAATTTGAAGAAGAAAACAAATAAGGGGTGTTGAGAATGTATACAGTAAAATGCTTAAACCCGATTTCAAACCGGGGATTGGATTTATTTACAAGCGAGTTCGAGGTAATTGATGATCTTAATGCTGCAGACGCAGTTTTAGTCCGCAGTGCATCTATGCATGATCTGGAAGTGCCGGATTCCATGCTTGCAGTGGCACGTGCAGGAGCAGGAGTCAACAATATTCCATTGAATGAATATGCAGAAAAAGGAATCACCGTTTTTAATACGCCGGGTGCCAATGCAAATGGTGTGAAAGAATTAGTAGTTGCAGGTCTTCTTTTAGCTTCCAGAGACATCATCGGTGGTGTGAACTGGGTAAAAGAGAATGCAAAAGAGGCAGATCTTGCAAAGATGATCGAGAAGAAGAAAAAAGCATTTGCTGGAAATGAGCTAAAAGGAAAGAGCATCGGTGTAATCGGGCTCGGAGCCATCGGTGTTCTGGTTGCGAATATCTGCAATCGTCTCGGCATGAATGTCTACGGATATGATCCGTATGTATCTGTTCGTTCTGCATGGAGCCTGTCAAGAATGGTAAACCACAGCAGTTCCTTAGACGAAATCTATGAGAAATGCGATTTTCTGACCATCCACGTTCCGTACATGGAGAGCACAAAGGGTATGATCGGAAAAGAAGCTGTCCAGAAGATGAAAGACGGAGCGACCATCCTAAACTTTGCAAGAGGTGAGCTGGTGGACGATCAGGCGGTACTGGACGGACTCGCATCCAAAAAGATTAAACATTATGTGACAGACTTCCCGAGACCGGCGGTGGCAGCGGCAGACGGCGTGATTACGATCCCTCATCTTGGGGCTTCCACTGAGGAATCTGAAGAAAACTGTGCGGAGATGGCAGTCGACCAGCTGATGAACTACCTGGAAAAAGGAAACATTGTAAACTCTGTCAACTATCCAAACTGTGATTTGGGAGATATCGAGGCAGAATGCAGGATTACGGTTCACCACAAGAACCTTCCGAACATGATCGGACAGCTTACATCAGCTCTGGCAGAAGAAGGATATAATATTGAAAACATGCTCAACAAGTCCAAAAAAGATTATGCTTATTCTATCTTTGATGTGGAGAAGCGCCCTTCAGAGAAAGTACTTTCAAAAATGAAGCAGATCGATGGTGTCATTCGTTTAAGAGTATTATAGAGGTGAAAAATATGAGAGAAAAATTGAGAGTCGGAATTCTTGGCGCTACCGGAATGGTAGGTCAGAGATTTATTTCCCTTCTGGAAAATCATCCCTGGTTTGAGGTGACTACGTTGGCGGCCAGCCCGAGATCCGCCGGAAAAACTTATGAAGAGGCAGTGGGTGCGCGCTGGAAAATGGACACCCCGATGCCGGAGACAGTGAAGAAGCTTGTTGTAAAAAATGTAAACGAAGTGGAAGAAGTAGCATCTGAAGTAGACTTTGTTTTCAGTGCGGTGGATATGTCAAAAGAAGAGATCAAGAAGATCGAAGAAGACTATGCAAAGACGGAGACCCCGGTAGTATCCAATAACAGTGCACACCGCTGGACGCCGGACGTACCGATGGTCGTGCCGGAAATCAACCCGGAACATTTTGATGTCATTGAAAGCCAGAAGAAACGTCTCGGCACAAGGAGAGGTTTCGTTGCCGTAAAGCCTAACTGTTCTATCCAGAGCTATGCACCGGTCCTCACCGCATGGAAGGAATTTGAACCGTATGAAGTAGTAGCGACTACATATCAGGCGATTTCCGGAGCAGGAAAGAATTTTACAGACTGGCCTGAGATGGTAGGAAATATCATCCCGTTTATCGGCGGAGAAGAAGAGAAGAGCGAGCAGGAGCCGCTTCGTCTCTGGGGACACATTGAAAACGGAGAAATCGTGAAGGCAGAGTCTCCGGTCATCACGACTCAGTGTATCCGTGTTCCGGTATTAAACGGACATACCGCGGCAGTATTTGTGAAGTTTAAGAAGAATCCTACAAAAGACCAGCTGATCGAAAAGCTTATAAACTTTAAGGGAATTCCTCAGGAATTAAGTCTTCCAAGTGCGCCGAAACAGATGATCCAGTACTTAGAAGACGACAACCGTCCTCAGGTAAGCATGGATGTGGACTATGAAAATGGAATGGGCGTATCAATCGGACGTCTCAGAGAAGATACTGTCTATGATTATAAATTTGTAGGATTATCCCACAATACGGTCCGCGGAGCGGCCGGCGGAGCTGTTCTCTGTGCAGAGACTTTAAAAGCCAAGGGATTTATCGCAAAAAAATAATTTATATGTTTCAGAACCAGCCATTCATTTTTATGGCTGGTTTTTTCTTCCACAAATTACCTCGATTGAGATGTTACAAATGTTACAAAAACAATTGTATTTGTTCACAATTTATATTATAATAAGGTTGTTTAAATGTAAAAACATTTTACGGGGACAAAGGGAGAGACAGATGAGCAAGAAAAGGATAAGATGGGGGATTTTAGGACTGGTACTGGGTCTGGCAGTTGCTTTTCCGGCAGGAGGGAAATTAAAGGCTGCTATGACAGTTGTAGAAGTAAAAAAGACAGGACAGGTCGTCGATGAGTTTCAGGGCGTAAATGCTGTGTACCGCCCGGGCAAATGGGACGGTGATGACAAGACCTACTCATGCGCGGCACTGATAAAGAAGTATTACCAAATCAGATGTGGATTTACACCGTACAATCTTTTACCAGGAAGAACACCTGTTGAGGACGAAAAGGGTGGAAATTTTAAAAAGGTTTCTACGCCAAAAGTAGGGGATATTGCGGCAAAAGACACACACTGGGCCATAGTACAGAATGTTTCAGGAAACAGTGTCACCTTATTGGAACAGAATTGGAAATGGACAGAAGGAAAGAAAACTTATGCCAAAGCAGACAGGGTTGTTTCAAAGAGTGAGATGAAGTATTTCCGCTATTATGATAAAAACGGAAAAGAAGTGTTAAATGGCAGCAGCAGTTCATCATCCTCTGTTTCAAAACCAAGAACCTTGTCCATCAATAGGACAAGTCTTAATGTCAAGACCAGAGCGACCGCAACGCTCACAGCTACAATCGGCAATAAGAGAAGTGGTGATACCGTCACATTCTCATCATCAAATAAAAAGATTGCCACGGTTTCATCCAGAGGGGTGATCACCGGAGTTAAAACGGGAACCTGTTATGTCACAGCTACGGTCAAGGGAACAAACCTTTCTAAAAAGTGTAAAGTATCAGTGTCATTGGGTTCCAGAAGTATCAAGCTGAATGCCAGCAGACTGACGTTGATCAAGGTAAAGAGTTACCCTCTAAAGGGTGTTATTTATAATAAGAGATCCAACGACAAGCTGAAGTACAAAACAAGCAATAAAAAGATTGCAACCGTTTCTTCCAAAGGCGTTGTGAAGAAAAAGAAGAAAAAGGGTACAGCAACGATCACCGCATGGATTCCGGGCACATCCACGAAGAAGACATGCAAAGTTACCGTAAAATAGAGTACATAGAGAAACACGCACTGCGTGTTTCTTCTGTTTTAAAGCGGAAGATATAAAAAATACTTATAAATAACAGGAGAAGAACATAAGATGATAGCATCAAGCGTGAATTGGAATGTCGTATTGAATCATTATACAGATCAGATTTTAGATTTTGCACTGAATATATTAGTGGCACTGATTATTATCGGTGTCGGGTTTAAGCTGAGCAAATGGCTGGTTTCCCTGTTCCGGAAAGGAATGGAGAAGCGGAAAGTAGATCTTGGAGTTGTAACCTTCAGCTGTTCCTTCCTGAAAATTGCCCTGAGGTGCATTGTCATTTTCATGGCAGTAGAGCGTTTGGGAGTGAAGGGGACGTCCATTGTGGCTCTGTTTGGATCAGCCGGTGTTGCCGTAGGTCTGGCCCTGCAGGGGAGTCTCTCCAATATTGCGGGCGGAGTGCTTCTTCTGATTCTGAAACCATTTCAGGTGGGAGATTATATTGTGGTGGACGGTACGGGCTGTGAAGGTGAAGTGGCATCCATGGACATTTTCTACACAAAGCTCAAGACCGTGGACAATCGGGTCATCGTGATCCCAAACGGAACACTGAGCAACAGCAATTTGATTAATAACACAAAGCAGGACAGCAGGCTGATCGATTTAAAGATTGGAATCGCCTATGACAGTGATATTCAGAAAGTAAAAGAGACGATGCTTCATGTGGCAAAAAAAGAGCACATGACACAGGATGAGAACATTCAGGTGTTTGTCAGCGATCTGGCCGACAGTTCCGTCATCATGGGACTGAGAGCATGGGTGTCCACGGAGGTCTACGTGTCCACCAAGTGGTCTTTGCTGGAACATATCAAAGATGCCTTTGACCGGGAAGGCATTGAAATTCCTTACAACAAACTGGATGTCAATGTAGTGGAGATGAAAGGAACGGATCAGGAACAGAGTAC
This sequence comes from Anaerostipes faecis, assembly GCF_910574135.1. Classification (NCBI taxonomy): domain Bacteria; kingdom Bacillati; phylum Bacillota; class Clostridia; order Lachnospirales; family Lachnospiraceae; genus Anaerostipes; species Anaerostipes faecis. The sequence goes on from NZ_CAJSYK010000012.1 coordinate 51,503, forward strand.
AGTGTAAAGCCAGTATGATACAAAATAAGAGAGGGAGAATATCTGCGGATTACAGATATTCTTCCTCATTTTTGATTTTATGAAACAAAAGATTGTTTACCTTTTCGGTGATCCAGATTTCATCTTTTGTAATTTCTATATCATAGCCGGCAGTGACCTGCGGATCAAACCTGTGTACTATTTGATCGAATTCAGGGGCATCCTTCTTTTTCTTAGGAAACCGTATATGACTTTCAAAGCCGTCTGTATAATGAAAACCTGTCAATTCGCCGAGTTTAAGCCACTCCTCTTTTGTATAGAACTTGATATGTCCGTCTTTTTTCATCTGCATATTTCCGTTTGGTTTCAATACCCTGTGGATTTCATGAAAAGCATCGGTAATCTCCGGTAACTTCTGCCGCAGGATATTTCCGGGCAATGGGAAAAGCCAGATAGTTTGTCCCTGTGCCGAGATCAAGAATTTTCATTCTAGGGCTTACATTCAGACAATTTAGTATCAATTCCAGATGCTTTTGGTCCTGGGTCTGTTTATTGTAAAAGGTTCCTGTCTTAAAACTTTCTTCAAATCCTTTTTTTGTACTTTCGATGCTCTCATATGAATCACGTTTCATTGTATATTCACCTCTGAAATTTCTTTATCTGTTCCTGTAATTTTTCCTTTGTTCTTTTCAGCCAGCAGAGGACCGAATTCTGTTTGATATAAATAAGGATTCCGGCAACGAGCAGAAGGATTAGAGGCAGAAGGAATTTCAGTACATTTAATACGAAATGATCCGAGGTGCTTCCTTCATAGTTTAAAGTAAAAGAATCGCCTGTGAGTTCTACCTTATGGATAGAAGCAACTGTTTCGTCTCCCTCCATCAGGGCAGAGACCGGTTTATCCGCTACGTTCTGTGCCATTTTTATGTTTTTGTAATGATCTGCGGTCACAGAAATATCGGCAGAGGAATCTTTGCTCACGGAGGCAAAAGTGAAAGTGCCTTTGGCTTTCTTATTGTTCAGATGCAGTCTGAATTTTCCGGTATAGCCGGATGTCTGCCCGCGGAAAAGGGACTTCTTTGTCTCATAGGAAGAAGAACTGCCCTTCCAGATCTTTTTCAAGTCTGCATCACACTGGTTCACGGTACCCTTCTGTGTGAAAGAAAGGCGATAATCATCTTCTTTGTCCAGTGAAACATTGGAGACAGTACTGCCCATAAAGGCTTCTTTGAGTTTTGCAAGTTCCCGTTTGTTGCAGACAGAAGAGAAAATAAGGCTGAAACTCCTTCGGATATCGTTTTTATTCTTGTAGACTTCTGCAATCTCATATTTTCTCACCGGCTGTCCAAAGGAAGATGAGAAATTTACTTTCTTTTTGCCTGTTTTTCCGTCGATCAGAGTCTGTTCGCCGCTGCCGGAATAGGCGGCATTGGAAATATGAGTGTAGGTGACGGGAACCTTTCCGGTTTCGTCTGCAAAGTTTTTAAAATCTAATGTCTCTTCATAATCCAGGAGAAATTTAAACGGGCTGCCGCTCTTTGTCTCCACCCGGTACGTGCCTCCCGTATCTGATGTGTGCAGCACCTTTCGTGTGACGGCGCACAGATCGGAAAAATTGTCTTTGGTAAAGGTGATGACCAGAGTCTTTCCGTCTTTTTCATTTTTCCAGCGTTTTTCATAGGAGGAGCCGGAAAAATAGCTGCTGATGGCAGAAGAGTGCTTTTCCAGCGTTTCTTTCGGGAGCCGGATGGAAATAGTCCTTTTGAGTTTTCTGCTGCTTGTCTCCCGGGTTTTTATATCAATGGAGGAGACAGGTACATAAGTCATTTCGTTAATACTGATCTTTTCATCGGTCTCGTACTTTTTTCCTGCGAACGTAAATTCTGTGCTTTTCAGGTTCCACAGGTCATTGACAGACTTTTGATCTACGTACCCCTTCTCATAGAGGGCTGTATAGAGCCAGGACATCAGATCTTTCGTGGAGAAATTTTCTGAATAGCGAAGTCCCTTTGCAAACGGAGAATCTGCATAGCTGTAACTGATCTCCGGAGCAAAGTTCAGCAGGGACTCGACTTTTTTTCTGTAATCTTTCAGGGAAGAAAAGTCCATGCGGAAGGTGTAGACCGTGTCGTCTTTTTCCGTGGTCTGCTTATAGACAAGGGCTTTCGGGCAGGCATCCCGTATGACCCTGTCTAAATCTTTTTTGGAACCGGAAAAATATCTGGTCAGATCGGCAGAACTGACCGTACAGGTCATGAGCCTGTGTCCGGAAAAATCTTTATTCAGTTCCATGCGGCTGTTGAGTTCAAGTCCGCAGCCCCACAAAAATATGAGAGAGAACAGCATAAGAGACAGCAAACATTTCTTTTTCATTTACATTTCCTTTAAATATGCTTCATTAATTTCGATTACTTTTTTCATCGCATCCTGTCCCGGAGCTCCGATCGTATTTCTCTTTTCCACGCAGGTCTTCATGCTGATCGCATCATAAATATCTTCCTCAAAGGCAGGGCTGATCTCCTGATATTCCTCAAGAGAGAGCTCATCCAGGGAAATACCTTTTTTAATACATAAAAGCACCAGCTGACCCACGATACCGTGAGCGTCCCGGAACGGAACCCCGTGATTTACGAGATAATCCGCAGCATCGGTGGCATTAGTAAAGCCGTTCTTTGCGCTGCTTTCCATGCGGTCTCTGTGAAACGTCATCGTCTTTATCATTCCTGTGAACAGGCTTAAACACCCTTTTACCGTGTCAATGGCATCGAAAGTATATTCTTTATCTTCCTGCATGTCTTTGTTATAGGCCAGCGGAATTCCCTTCATAGTCGTGAGGATGGAATTAAGAGCCGCATAGACACGGCCGGTCTTTCCTCGTACCAGCTCTGCGATATCCGGGTTTTTCTTCTGCGGCATAATGCTGCTTCCGGTACTGAATCCGTCATCGATGGACACAAATTGGTATTCATTGGAATTCCATATGATGATCTCTTCGCTGAACCGGCTTAAATGCATCATAACAGTTGAAAGAGCAGATAATAGTTCTATGATATAATCCCGGTCGGAAACAGAATCCATGCTGTTCAAGGTCGGCCCGTAAAAGTCCAGAAGATCTGCGGTCATTTTTCTGTCCAGCGGATAGGTTGTCCCGGCCAGTGCTCCTGAGCCTAATGGACAGTAGTTCATTCTCTCATAAATATCTGTAAGGCGGGAGTAGTCCCTTTTAAACATCTCCATATAAGCGCCCACGTGATGGGCAAGTGTTACCGGCTGTGCCTTCTGCAGATGTGTAAAGCCGGGCATAAATGTATCAAGATTATCTTTCATGATCTGATGCAGATTCTCCATCAGGTCCTTTAAAAGTTCCTTGAGAGAGGTGATTTCATCTCTGGTGTAAAGTTTCATGTCCAGAGCTACCTGATCGTTTCGGCTTCTTCCGGTGTGAAGCTTCTTTCCGGCATCGCCGATGCGGTCGATTAAGTTGGCTTCCACAAAACTGTGAATGTCTTCATACTCACTTGTGATCTCAATGGCTCCTGACTCGATGTCCGAGAGGATACCGTTTAAACCGCCGATGATCAGGTCTCTCTCAGCCGCTGTGAGAACACCGATACTTTCAAGCATAGTAACGTGTGCAATGCTGCCCTCTATATCCTGGCGGTAAAATTTCTGGTCAAATCCGATGGATGCATTGAAGTTGTAAACCAGCTGGTCGGTTTCTTTGGTGAATCTGCCACCCCATAATTGTGCCATATGTATTTCCTCATTTCTTATTATTTTGTCTTTTGATAAATTCTAACCATAATATTTTACACTATAAATGCAATATTTACTATATTTTTATTGGAAAAAGAGCGTATATCCAAACCCGGCATCGCACACAATATTTAAAAAACGGGTGAATAGAATGGAACGAAGATTAAAAATAGAAAAGCATTTAATTTTATTTGTTTTGGGAGGAATGGGATATTTCTTCCTGGAAGTTTTAGTGAGGGGATATTCTCATTATACGATGTTCCTGTGCGGAGGAGCCTGTTTTTTATGTATCGGGCTTTTAAACGAGAGCGTAAAGATCAAGATGAGCTTTATAAGCCAGATGGTTCTTTCTACGTTTATCATCACAGGGCTTGAACTGGTCACGGGACTGATCGTCAACGTTTGGCTTGGCTGGGACATTTGGGATTACTCTGAGCTGCCATATAATTTTAAAGGGCAGATCTGTCTTCTGTACTCGGTGCTCTGGTTTTTTGCATCCAGCGTTGCGATTGTCATGGATGATTTTTTAAGGTATAAACTGTTTCATGAAGAAAAACCTCATTACAAAATCCTTTGAGTCTTTCTTGCGATCAGAAGGAGGCTGTTTTTGCCTTTTTCTGATCATTTTTTTGGAAGACATCAGGTTCTTTTTATGATATTATTGTCAGGAGAATATAGGCAAGATTGGATTGCAGTGAATCGATTTCTTATTAAACTATAATAAAATCATAAGTATTTTCATAAGAATTAGCCAGAAAGAGTTTTATATAATGGTAGCTGCGAGGTGATTCTTATGAAAAAAATACCGACAGTACATAAAAAATTGGCAGCTGTCCTGCTGTTTGTCTTATTAGTGGGATGTTTTCTGACGGGGGTTTTATATACATCAGGAAAAAAGACAGCCAAAAAAACTGTATATAAAAATGGAACGATCCAATACAATATTTTCTATAATAACAAGAAAGAAATCAGACGGATGGTAAAGCAGGGCTTTGATCTGAACGACCCGGATCAATCCGCATCCAATGCACCTTTGCTCATGGCGATCGATGTTCTCGACCGGAACCGGATGTACGGCATGGTGGAATTTCTGACTGGGCAGGGGGCAGAAGTGAATGCGGATTATTCTGCAGAAAATGATATTGTCTTTAGACGCAGGACTCCGCTTTATGAGGCCATCTCCTTCGGAGACCGAAAGCTGCTCGGTCAGCTTTTGAAGGCCGGGGCAGATGCGGCTTATCAGGATAAAGACGGGACAACGCCGCTGATGTTTGCCTGCTATATGGCAAATGGAAACGTGAATCAAAACTCGGTAGATATCATCCGGAGTCTTTTGGATGCAGGTGCAGATCCGTCTGCCGTAAATAAGGACGGAAAAACAGCCGAAGATTATTTTGAAATGGGACGCAGAAATATGGAAGCCGATATGGAAAACAGCGGCTTAACCGACGAAGAGAAGAAACAGAGCCGGCGGTATCTGGGAAAGATCCGGGTTTTGCTGGACCGTGCGGTCGGCAGCCGGCGATAGAAATGAGGATGGAAAATGAAAAAACAATTAGTAATTGCAGAGAAACCTTCGGTGGCAAGGGATATCGCCAGGGTTTTGGGATGCAGGCAGAAGGGATCTTCCTTTATGGAGGGGGATCAGTACATCGTGACCTGGGCACTGGGTCATCTGGTGACTCTGGCAGATCCGGAGCAGTATGGGAACCAGTATAAGCAGTGGAGCATGGATACACTTCCGATGATGCCAAAACAGTGGAAACTCGTGGTGATCGGGAAGACGTCCAGACAGTTTCAGTCTGTCAAAAAGCTGATCTTCAGGGAGGATGTGTCGGATATTATCATTGCGACAGATGCGGGGCGCGAGGGTGAACTGGTGGCCCGGTGGATTCTCTTGAAAGCGGGAAATAAAAAGCCTGTAAAGCGGCTGTGGATTTCATCGGTCACGGACAAAGCTATCCGGGAGGGATTTTTAAAGCTGAAACCGGGAAAAGAATATGAAAACCTGTATCACGCGGCTGTGGCAAGGGCAGAGGCAGACTGGCTGGTAGGGATCAATGCCACGAGGGCGCTGACCTGCAAGTATAACGCCCAATTATCCTGCGGCAGAGTACAGACTCCTACGCTTGCCATGATTGCTGAAAGAGAAGAGGAGATCCGCAGTTTCCGGCCGAAAAACTATTATGGACTTAAAGCTGTCAGCCAAGGCTTGACATTTACGTGGAAAGATCACAGGTCAGGAAGCAGCCAGAGTTTTGACAGGGAAAGAATAGAAAAGGTAAAAACAGCCGCGGACGGAGCGCCCCTCCTTGTTCAGAAAGTATCAAAAAAGCCGAAGAAAGCCTATGCGCCTGCCCTCTATAACCTGACGGACCTTCAGACCGATGCAAACAAAAGGTTCGGATTTTCTGCCAAACAGACGCTGAATCTGATGCAGAGTTTGTATGAGCACCACAAGGTATTGACTTATCCGAGGACGGATTCCAGATATCTGACCACCGACATGGCAGACACCATAAAAGAACGGCTGAAAGCCGTGAGCGTAGGCCCGTACAAGCAGTGGACCGCAAAGCTCATGACAAAACAGGTCAAGGCCTCGGCTTCGTTTATCAATGACGGCAGGGTATCAGACCATCATGCCATCATTCCAACAGAACAGCCGGCATATCTGAGTGATATGAGCTTTGAGGAGCGGAAAATTTTTGATCTGGTAGTAAAACGTTTTCTCGCCGTTTTGTCACCGGCCTGTGAATATGAGCAGACGTCTGTTTCCGGAAAGATACAGGGAGAGATGTTTGAGGCAAAAGGAACCGTCATGGTCAAAGCCGGATGGAAAGATATTTATCAGGAAGAGGACGGAAAAAATGAGGCTCTGCCTCAGAAAATACTTAAAATTTTTAAAGAGGGAACAAATGTCAAAGTGGACTCTTTAAAGATCACAGAAGGGACGACCAGTCCGCCTTCACGGTATACGGAAGGAACCCTGATTTCCAAAATGGAGCGGCAGGGCCTGGGCACGGTGGCTACCAGAGCGGATATCATTGAGAAACTGTTTTCAGGATTTCTTCTCGAAAAGAACGGCAATGAAGTTACTGTGACTGCCAAGGCAAAACAGCTTTTAAAACTGGTCCCGGAAGATTTGAGAAAGGCAGAGCTCACGGCTCAGTGGGAACAAAGGCTTACGGCAATCGCCGAGGGCAGGGAAAGCGACAGAAAATTCATGGGAGAGATTGGCGGGTACACCAGACAGATCATCGAAGAGATCAAACATGCCGACGGGACGTTCCGCCATGAAAACCTTACCCGCCATAAGTGTCCGGAGTGCGGGAAATTCATGCTGAAAGTGAAAGGAAAGCACGGTACGTTCTTAGTCTGCCAGGATCGGGAATGCGGATGCAGAAAGACACTTTCAAGGACAACCAACGCCAGATGCCCTGTCTGTCATAAAAAGATGGAGATGGTCGGAGAAGGAGATGCCCAGAAGTTTGTCTGTGTGTGCGGACACAAAGAAAAACTCAGTGCGTTCAAAGAGCGGAAGAAAAAAGAGGGTGCCGGAGTCAGCAAAAAGGAAGTGAACCGGTATCTGAAAAAGCAGCAGAAAGAAGCGCAGGAGCCGATCAATAACGCCTTTGCGGATGCATTGGCGAAGCTGAAACTTTAAAGGTGCAGCAGGGGGGAGCAATATGAAACAGAAGAAAAGACGGTGGGTGAAACTATTGTTAATTCTCATCTTTGCGGGGCTTCTGAGCGCAGGAGGGATCAACTGGTTTGTCGTCCGCCGGTCGGGAAAAGAAATACAATCATTGCAGAAACTTGCTTCGCAAAAAAGCAGAAAAGCGGATGCAGTCGTCGTGTTGGGGGCGAAAGTGAGAAAAGACGGCAGCATGAGCCTGATGCTGAAAGAACGTGTTGATTTAGGGATTCAGGCTTACAAACAGGGACTTGCGGACCGGATCATTATGAGCGGAGACCATGGAGCAGGGGGGTATGATGAGGTCAGCACCATGAAGACATACGCCATAGAGAAGGGAGTGCCGTCCGAACATATTTTTAAGGATCATGCAGGATTTTCTACTTATGAGACGATGTACCGGGCAAAAGATGTTTTCAGGGCGAAAAGTATTATTGTAGTCACACAGAAGTATCATCTGTACCGTGCCGTTTATGATGCCGGGGCGCTGGGACTTGAGGTGAAAGGGATCGCCTGTGATAAGGCTGTTTATAAAGGAGACAAAGCAAGAAAATTCCGGGAGGCTATTGCAAGAGTCAAGGATTTTGGATACACGGCAGTAAAGCCAAAACCAAAATACTTAGGAAAGGCAATACCGGTCAGCGGAAATGGAAATGTGACGGATTAAGGACAAAGCGGTCAAGCCCGCCTTATCCGCCTGAGAAATAAAAAACTGCCGGTCAGCTGTATATTTTCAGCTGGCCGGCAGTTTTTTGTATAATACCTGCTTTTTTGTTTTAAAATTAATCGGCAAGGCCCTGGTCTTTTAAGGCTCTTACTTTCATTGACAGGCCGAACAGACGGATGAATCCTTCTGCGTCGTGGTGGTCGTACAGGTCACCTGTTGTAAAGCTTGCAAGTGATTCGCTGTAAAGGGTATGAGGAGAGGAAGTACCCGCTTTGATGATGTTTCCTTTGTAAAGCTTGAATTTTACTTCTCCGGTCACGTCTTTATCGACTGTCTCGATGAAAGACTGTAATCCTTCTCTCAGAGGACAGAACCATTTTCCTTCATAGACAAGATCGGCAAACTTGCCTGCTACGATTTTTTTGAACGCCATGGTGTCACGGTCTAAGACTACTTCTTCCAACTGCTGGTGGGCTTCCATTAAAATGGTTCCTCCCGGAGTCTCATAGACACCGCGGGATTTCATACCAACCACACGGTTTTCCACAATGTCGATGATGCCGATGCCGTGTTTGCCGCCGAGTTCATTTAACTTGCGGATAATGTTGGATGCCTTCATCTTCTCGCCGTTTACCGCAACCGGAGCTCCGGATTCAAAGGTGATGGTCACGTATTCTCCCTCTTCCGGAGCCTGCTCCGGTGAGTTTCCTAATACTAATAAGTGATTGTAATCAGGCTCCACAGCCGGATCTTCTAATTCCAGTCCCTCATGGCTGATGTGCCATAAGTTCCGGTCACGGCTGTAGCTGTTTTCTGCAGAGAACGGAAGGTCAATGCCGTGGTCCTTGCAGTACTGGATCTCATCTTCGCGGGATTCCATCTTCCATGTGTCCAGTTCACGCCATGGGGCGATGATCTTGATGTCCGGAGCCAGCGCCATGATAGATAACTCAAAGCGGATCTGGTCGTTTCCTTTTCCCGTAGCGCCGTGGCAGATCGCAACGGCACCTTCTTTTCTCGCAACTTCCACAAGTTTTTTTGCGATGACCGGACGGGCGAACGATGTACCTAATAAATATTTGTTTTCGTAAACCGCATCGGCCTTTACTGTCGGGATCACATAATCATCCACAAACTCGTCAACTACATCTTCTATATATAACTTTGTGGCTCCGGAAAGCTTTGCGCGCTCTTCCAGACCGTCTAATTCATTTCCCTGTCCGACATCCACACAGCAGCAGATGACTTCATAATCATAGTTTTCCTTCAACCAGGGGATAATCGCGGTGGTGTCCAGCCCGCCGGAGTATGCCAAAACAACTTTTTCTTTCATTCTTGTTCCTCCTCATATAGTTCGTACCATCAGTTTTTTATCTGTGTTCTATCCAATAATATACGGGATAACAGGAGAAGATGCAAGGACTTTTTCAAATAATAATGCATAAAATTTCAAAATAAATGAATATATACATAAATAAATGAATAAATATTCATAATGTCTTTGTGGGGAAAAGATTTAAAAACTCTGATTTATCGGTAAAAAAGGTGTTGCATATTACATTACAGAGATGTATAATTATAAACAATTCGTAAACGCAGGAAAAGAGGAGAATTTTATGATAAAAGCAGGAATTATAGGATCTACGGGTTATGCCGGACAGGAACTAGTCCGTCTGCTGATGCAGCACAAGGATGCAGAAATCGTATGGTATGGCTCCAGAAGCTACATAGACAAAAAGTACTATGAGGTCTTCCATAATATGTTCGAGATCGTGGATGCAGGCTGTATGGATGACAATATGGATGAACTGGCCGAAGAAGCGGACGTGATCTTTACGGCTACCCCTCAGGGGCTGTGCAGTTCCCTGGTGTCGGAGAAAGTTTTATCTAAGACAAAGATCATCGATTTAAGCGCAGACTTCAGGATCAAGGATGCGGATCGCTATGAAGAGTGGTATGGAATCAAGCATCCCAGCAGAGAATTTATCAGGGAGGCCGTTTACGGCCTGTGTGAGATCAACAGAGAAGATGTAAAGAAAGCCAGACTGATCGCCAACCCGGGCTGTTATCCGACCTGCTCCATTCTTTCGGTCTATCCTTTGGCGAAAGAGGGGTTGATCGATATGAATACGGTCATCATCGACGCCAAATCCGGAACCTCCGGGGCGGGAAGGGGTGCAAAGGTCAACAATCTGTACTGTGAAGTCAATGAAAATATCAAAGCTTATGGAGTGGCGTCCCACAGACATACGCCGGAGATCGAGGATCAGCTCGGCTATGCGTGCGGGCAGCCGGTTGTGCTTAATTTCACCCCCCATCTGGTGCCGATGAACCGGGGAATCCTGGTGACAGCCTACGCTTCCTTAAATGAAGAAGCTACATATGAGCAAATAAAAAATATTTACGATTCCTATTATAAAGAAGAAACATTTGTCAGAGTGCTTCCCCAGGGCGTATGTCCGGAGACCCGATGGGTAGAGGGAAGCAACTATGTAGATCTGAATTTTAAGATTGATCCGAGAACGAACCGCGTGATCATGATGGGTGCCATGGATAATCTCGTTAAAGGAGCGGCCGGTCAGGCGGTCCAGAATATGAACCTGATGTTCGGACTCGATGAGACAGAGGGACTTAATCTGGTCCCGATGTTCCCGTAGAGATGAGAAAGGAGATAAACTATGAAGATATTAGACGGAGGGGTGACGTCCCCGAAAGGTTTTTTGGCAGCAGGACTGCGGGCTGGAATAAAACCCGGAAAAACAAATAAAGATATGGCTATGATTTTGAGCGAAGAACCGGCGGCTGTGGCAGGGACATTTACGAGAAATGTTGTGAAGGCAGCTCCGGTACTATGGGGACAGAAACTGGTAAATGAGCAGGAGACGGTCCGGGCAGTGGTTGTCAATACAGGGATCGCAAATGCCTGTACCGGTGAAAAAGGTTATGACAACACGGTAAAGACAGCGGAAATGGCAGCGTCAGAGCTTGGTGTTTTAAAAGAAGAAGTTCTGGTGAGCTCTACCGGAGTGATCGGTCAGCAGCTTCCGATGGAAGCCATTGAAAAGGGTGTAAGGCTTTTGGTTCCGGAGCTGAAGCATGACCGACAGAGCAGCCGGGATGCGGCGGAGGCGATTCTTACTACCGATACGAAGACAAAAGAGGCAGCAGTTTCTGTGGAACTTTCAGGTGCGGAGGTGACCGTTGGAGGTATCTGCAAAGGCTCCGGCATGATCCATCCCAATATGGGAACCATGCTTGGTTTTATCACCACAGACGCAGCCATTGACAAGGCTTTGCTCCTGGAACTTCAAAGGGAGCTGATCGAGGATACCTTTAATATGATCTCTGTAGATGGTGATACTTCCACTAATGATACCGTGTTCGTGCTGGCAAACGGAATGGCGGGGAATGCAAAGATCACGGAGAAAAATGCAGACTACGAGGCATTCAAAGAGGCACTGTTTTATGTGAACCGGGAGCTTGCCAAAAAGATTGCCGGAGACGGTGAGGGCTGTACAAAGTTATTTGAAGTTCAGGTACACCATGCACCGGATAAGGACTGTGCCAAGACTCTGAGCAAGGCAGTGGTCACATCCAGTCTCACAAAGGCGGCCATTTATGGAAAAGACGCAAACTGGGGAAGAATCCTCTGTGCCATGGGATATTCCGGAGCGGCATTTAATCCGCTGAAAGTGGATATCTCATTAGAGAGCAAAAAAGGAAGTCTTACTATTGTAAAAGATGGGGTCGCTGCGGATTATTCTGAAGAAAAAGCCACGGAAATTTTAGCCGAAGATGCAGTGACAGCCGTCATTGATATCCATAACGGAGAAGTGACAGCCACGGCGTGGGGCTGTGACCTGACCCATGAATATATATCTATCAACGCAGATTACAGGAGTTAAGGAGAGGAACTATGGACGAAAAGATGTTGGAGGAAGAATCATTGAAAGCAAAGGTATTGATTGAAGCTCTGCCTTATATCCGTTATTTCAGCGGGAAATATGTGGTTGTCAAATACGGCGGAAGCGCCATGCTGGACGCAGAACTACAGAAAAATGTGATCCGGGACGTAGCCCTTTTAAAATTGATCGGTATGAAGCCGATCATCGTACACGGCGGCGGCAAAGAGATCAGCAAGTGGGTGAAGCTTTCAGGAAAGGAACCTGAATTTTACAATGGCCTCCGTGTCACAGACAAAGATACGATGGAGATCGCAGAGATGGTGCTGTTCAAGGTGAACCAGGAGCTGGTTGCCATGATGGCGCAGCAGGGCATCAAAGCCGTCGGACTTTCCGGAAAAGATGCGGAGATGATGAGGGTAGAAAAAAAGGAAGTCCCGGGAAAAGATCTCGGCTATGTGGGAAATGTAACAGAAGTCAATACGGACCTTTTAGAGGCGCTCATTGAGGATGATTTTGTTCCGGTTATCTCTCCCATCGGACTTGGGGAGGATTACGCCGGCTATAACATTAATGCGGATGATACGGCCTGTGCCATTGCTTCTGCTTTGAACGCAGAGAAGCTGGTTTTCCTTACGGATATTGAGGGAGTCTTCATTGACCCTGAAGATAAGAGCACACTGATCTCCGAGATGGATTTGACCCAGGCGCATGAATTCGTCGACAAAGGAGTCGTTGGCGGGGGCATGCTTCCGAAGCTTAAAAACTGTATAGAGGCCATCGAAAACGGTGTTGCAAGAGTGCATATTCTGGACGGACGCCTGGACCACTGCCTGCTGCTTGAGTTCTTTACACAAAAAGGTATCGGAACAGCGATCTTAAAAGATCCGATTTTTTAGGAGGAGAGCATGAATCATTTTATAGAAGACGGAGAAGCATACATATTAAAGACTTACAACCGGTTTCCAGTGGTTTTAGACCGCGGGGACGGTGTAAACCTATATGATACCGACGGGAAAGAATATCTGGACTTTGGGGCAGGGATCGCTGTTTTCGCATTGGGGTACGGAAACAGAGAATACAATGATGCTCTGAAAGCCCAGATCGATAAACTGATCCATACGTCGAACCTGTATTACAATGTGCCGTCGATTGAAGCGGCAAAAAAAATCGTAGAAGCCACAAAGATGAAAAGAGTATTTTTCACTAACAGCGGCACGGAGGCCATCGAGGGCGCGCTGAAAGTCGCACGGAAATACAAATATCAGGAGGACCCGGACAAGGAATATGAATTCATTGCAATGAAGCAGTCCTTCCACGGCAGAAGCCAGGGGGCCCTGTCTGTGACAGGCAATGAAAAGTATCAGGAAGGCTTTGTGCCGAAGGAATTTCGTGCGGTGTTTGCCGAATTCAATGATCTTTCCGATGTGGCTTCCAAGGTGACGGACAAGACCTGCGGCATCATCTGCGAGGTGGTCCAGGGAGAAGGAGGTATTTATCCTGCCGATCCTGAATTTTTAAAGGGTTTAAGGAAACTCTGTGATGAGCATGACCTTCTGCTGATCTTTGATGAGATCCAGTGCGGCATGGGACGGTGCGGTTCAATGTTTGCCCATGATATCTATGGAGTAAAACCGGATATACTGACCCTTGCCAAGGCTCTTGGATGCGGTATTCCTGTGGGCGCGTTTGTAGTAGGTGAGAAAGCAGACGGGGTTTTAGTGCCCGGAGACCACGGAACGACTTATGGGGGGAATCCTCTGGCGGGAGCAGCGGTAAATGCTGTCTTTGAGCAGTTTGAAAAGCTTGATTTGGTCGCACATGTCAGGGAAGTGGGCGGCTATCTGTGGGATAAACTCGAAGAACTTAAAAATGAATTCAGTTTCATCACTGCCCACAGAGGCGCCGGACTGATGCAGGGACTGGAGTTTTCGTCAGAAAAACAGGCTGGGCAGATTGTATCGAAGGCTCTGTCCAACGGACTGATCCTTATCTCTGCGGGAAACAATGTTTTGAGGTTTGTACCGCCGCTTGTCATCGAAAAGGAACATGTAGATCTGATGACTGAAAAGCTCAGAGCCTCTTTTTAAATGTATAATCAAAAACTTCCAGGGATAAACTATGGGTAACAAATCTTTGGAGGTTTTTTTATGATTGGATTTATAATAGCATTAGTATCAGGAGCCCTGATGAGTATTCAGGGTGTGTTTAACACCGAAGTTTCAAAGCAGACCGGATTGTGGACAGCAAGTTCTTTCGTGCAGTTTACCGGACTGCTGACCTGCCTTGCCGTCTGGAGCTTTGCGGAAAGGGACCAGAGCTTTCTAAGCCTCATGAAAGTGTCGCCCAAATACGTGCTTCTGGGAGGAGTCATGGGTGCGGGCATCACCTTTACAGTTATCAAGAGCATCGGTTTGCTCGGACCGGCAAAATCTGCCATGCTGATCGTGGCTGCACAGCTGATCGTTTCGTACTTAATCGAGGTTTTCGGACTGTTCGGCGTTGAAAAAACAGGTTTTCAGTGGATGAAGCTTGCGGGCGTCGTATTGTTTGTTGCCGGCATCTTAATTTTCAAATGGAAATCATAAGGTTCCCCTGAAAGATGTCCTTGTAAAAATGAGACAGATTAGTTACAATAGCAATAGAGATTTTACGCATGGATAGATGGCGCTTTGTACAGTTAAGGAGGTCCTTAGATTGTATAGAGCAAAAAAGTTATGCATGACCGGTATACTGTTACTGGCATTCTGCGCGGCGGGATGTACACAGAAGTCCGGAATGCAGATAAAAGATGGGTCCGAGTCCCGAATAACCGAAGAAGCTTCCGAGAAGGAGAAGATCTGCGTCTATGTCTGCGGCAGCGTGAAGAAACCTGGAGTTTATGAACTTCCGGAGGATGCAAGGATTGTCTCTGCCATCGCTTTGGCAGGAGGATTCACGAAGGATGCCTCAGCCGAAGACGTCAATCAGGCAGAACGGATCAAAGACGGGCAGCAGATCTATGTGCCCTCGAAAAAGGAAGCCGGGAAGAAGAGGGATACATCTTCACAGACCGGAGTTTCCGGGGCTCAGGACAAAAGGGTGAATCTAAACAGTGCATCCAGGGAAGAACTGATGACCCTTACAGGGATCGGAGAGGCCAAAGCTTCCGACATTATTTCTTACAGAGAAGAAAACGGAGGCTTTGAAAAGCCGGAAGATATTATGAAGATCCGGGGGATTAAACAGGGCATCTACCGTAAAATCAAAGACATGATAACAGTTTAGTTTGAGGTGAAAATATGAAGAAGGTACTGGTTGTTGATGACGAAAAATTGATAGTAAAAGGAATCAAGTTCAGCCTTGAGCAGGATGAGATGGAGGTAGACTGTGCCTATGACGGAGAGGAAGCCCTGGGCCTTGCAAAGGAAAATCAATACGATATCATACTTTTGGATGTGATGCTTCCTAAGCTTACGGGATATGAAGTGTGTCAGGCCATCAGGGAGTTTTCGACCGTACCCATTATCATGCTGACAGCAAAAGGCGACGACATGGATAAGATCCTCGGACTTGAGTACGGCGCGGATGATTATGTGACCAAGCCATTCAATATTCTGGAAGTAAAAGCGCGGATCAAAGCCATTTTAAGGAGAAGTGTCAGCCACACGGCTCCGGCAGAGACGCCTAAGGTGATAGAAAGCCGCGGATTAAAGATTGACTGTGACAGCCGGAGAGTGCATATCAACGGCAAAGAGGTTAACTTGACGGCGAAAGAGTTTGACTTGCTGGAACTGCTCGTATTCCATCCGAACAAAGTATACAGCAGAGAAGACCTGCTGAACACTGTTTGGGGGTATGACTATCCGGGTGATGCCAGGACCGTGGATGTCCATATCAGGCGTCTGCGCGAAAAGATCGAAGTAAATCCGGGAGTTCCTGACTATGTACATACAAAATGGGGGGTAGGTTATTATTTCCAGGCATAAGAAGGACAGATTTTCCTACTTTAAAAGTATGCAGTTCCTCATTTTTATGTCAGTGCTGGTGATTACGGTATTCGTGGTGGTGCTGTTCAGCAAGCTTTTAAACGACTCATACAGCGAAAAGGCAGAACAGCAGAAGATCGACGGGATTGAAAGCCAGTGTCAGTGGCTGGCATGGCAGGTTGTCGGAGTGGATTTTTTGATCGATGACAGTTCCAACTCCATTTCCAACCAGACCAATGAGCTGGCGGCGAGCCTGCATGGACGGATTATCGTCGTAAAGAGTAATTATAAAATAGTAAAAGACACAATGACAGATTATCAGGATAAGTTTTATATCTCTGACGAACTGCTGAAGGTCATGAAAGGAAACAAAAAACGTATTGTCTCCGAGGTGGGCAACAACGTAGAGATCATGATTCCGATCGTGAACAAAGGAAACCGGAAAAAGAAGGTACTGGGAAGCGTCATCGCAACGATTCCGAAGAGCGATATTGTAGCTGTCTCCAATGAGATGAAGCAGCAGAGGAATATGCTGGTGGTTGCGTTTATCATATGCGGCATGTCTGCCGGGGCGCTGTTGAGCTACTGGCTGACGAAGGATTACCGTAAGATCCAGAAGGATCTGGATTTTATCTCTTCCGGACATGAGGATGAGACGATCAGTGTAGTAGGATGCACCGAAGTTAAAAACATGGTTACGGCCATGAATGAGATTCTTGCCAAGGCACAGGTTCTCGAAAATTCACGCCAGGAATTTGTCTCTAACGTTTCCCATGAACTGAAGACGCCTATGACTTCCATGAAAGTCCTGGCCGATTCACTTCTTCAGCAGGGAGAGACTGTGCCGGCGGAACTCTACCGCGAATTCATGAATGATATTGTGGCCGAAATCGACCGGGAGAATGTCATCATATCGGACCTTTTATCTCTGGTCAAACTGGATAAGAAGGCAGCCAAGCTGGAGATTTCCAGCGTCAATATCAATGAACTGCTGGAGATGATCATGAAGCGGCTGAAACCGATCGCGGGACAGAGGAATATTGAGCTGATTCTGGAATCTTTCCGTCCGGTTACGGCCGAGATCGATGAGGTGAAGCTGACCCTGGCGCTCTCTAACCTGATTGAGAATGCAATCAAGTATAACCAGGACGACGGATGGGTAAGGGTATCTTTAAATGCCGACCACAAATATTTTTATGTGAAGGTAGCGGATTCAGGCGTCGGCATCCCGGAAGACTGTCAGGGACAGGTGTTTGAGCGGTTCTACCGGGTAGACAAGGCCAGATCCAGAGAGACCGGGGGAACCGGTCTGGGACTTGCTATTACCAAAAATGCAGTTCTTGTCCATAACGGTGAGATTAAGCTGTACAGCAAAGAGGGAGAGGGCACTACATTTACGGTCCGGATTCCGCTCAAATATCAGGCATAAGGAGGGATACGGCGGTGAGAAAACGAACGATTTTATTATGTATCCTTCTGACCCTTTCCAGTGTGCTCGTTTTCTGTGCGGGCTGTTCAAAGAAAGATGAAGAGGATACACAGTCAAAAGACGGGACAGGAATTTACTACACAAACAAAAGCTGCACGAAGCTGATCAGGAAGGATAAAGATATCGATGTCCAAATGAACAGTCAGCTGGGGGCAGAGGAACTTTTGGACGAGATGTCCAAGGTCGGCAGGAACAGCAAGTATAGGACAGCCATTCCGGAAGATATCAATATCAGCAATGTGATGGTTTCCAACAATATTGCCTATGTGGATTTTTCGGTTGGGTATAAGAAGATTGAACCGAATGAAGATGTCATCTGCAAAGCTGCCATCGTCTATACGCTGACACAGCTGAAGGGAGTCGGTTATGTGGAATTCACCGTCTCCGGGCGTCCGATCATCGATACGGACGGTAAGCTGATTGGTGGGCTGAACCGGGACAGCTTCCTGTTCGGTGAACTTCCGATGGAGTAAAACAAATGAATAACAGACCATTTCTTGCAGTATTTGCAGGCTGTTGGCTTGGAGAAATCACAGCATGTAATGATGTTCGGATGGTTTTCGCAGCGCTTCTCTTTTCAGGGATATTTGTGCTCTTTTTTAAGAAACAAATGTATGAATGGAGAAGGGCTGTTTTATTTTCCTTTGCAGGTTTTATGTTGGGAGCTCTTATGTTTCTTTATCAGAACGAAAGGTTCACCCGGCAGGAAAAAGCGTTAAAAGGCTCTGAACAGGTAAGAGCGGCGGGTACCGCAGAGTGGAAAGGAAAGACAAAGAAGAAAGAATTTCTGCTTCTATCCCATGTATATCTGCCGGACCGGGATCTTTATCTGGATGGGGACGTGATGGTGTATGACGACGATTTCGATCATATACTGCCGGGAAATAAAGTGGTGCTGACGGGGGAACTTTTGGCTCACGAAGGGCCGTCCAATCTGGGAGAGAACGATATGAGGATCTACTATCTCTCCAGGAATATCGGATTTACGATGTTTCCGGATAAGAAGGAGACTTTGGGGCAGGAGAAGAATTTTTGGAAGAGCAGGTTGTTTTCTATACGGAACCGCATGTCGGAACATCTTTCCTCCCAGTATGGCGAGGAGATACGGCCGATATTTGAGGCGATGATTCTGGGCGACAAGACAGATATTTCGGAAGATTTGAAAGACACTTTCACCCAAAGCGGAATCGTCCATATTCTGGCGATTTCCGGGCTGCACATCTCGCTGGCAGGCGCAGGGATTTACCGCAGACTGAGAGGGGCAGGGGTTTCTCTCTGTCTGTCAGGTGCAGCCGGACTGATGTTTGCTTTTTCCTACTGTGTCATGACCGGAATGTCCGGTTCATCAAAAAGAGCCCTGCTCATGTTCTTTTTCTTCGTGCTGTCCCAGATATGCGGACGCTCTTATGATCTGCTGTCATCCGGCGGCACGGCGGGGTTTCTGCTTTTGCTGGAAAGTCCGTTCAGATGCATGGATGCCGGATTTTTAATGTCCATGGGGGCTGTCGTCTCTGCCGGTATTTACAGAGAAGTGCTGCCGGCACGAAAACAGAAAACTTTCAAAGACAGACAGATAAACCGGTTTGTCTTCTGTATTGTGGTCCAGATCATTATGATGCCGATTCTTTTATATTTTCAGTATGAATGTTATCCTTTTTCTTTTATTTTTAATTTTCTGATGCTCCCTCTCGTGACAGCAGGGTTCACGGCAGGATTCCTGAGTGCTTTTCTGCCGGTTTTCCTGTTTTCGGTCCCCGCATCCGTATTGTTTTCTCTGATTGTGGCGGGAACAAAGCTGTCCCGCCGCCTGCCGGTTCAAAACCTTGTCCTTGGAAAACCTTCTTTTTTGTGGATTATTTTATTTTATACTGGGCTCTGCTTGATGCATAAAACGTTGAAAAAAAGGTCTTATCTTAAGTATGCCTGCCTGCTGGCATGCGGCTGTTTTTTGGCATTGGACGTACAGAAAGGGCAGGATAAAATTTCTTTTCTGGATGTGGGCCAGGGAGACTGTATTGCCCTGTCGTTAAACCGGCAGGACATGATCCTGGTGGACGGCGGGAGTTCCTCCAAACAGGATGTGGGACGGTATATCATAGCACCGTATGTAAAATCACAGGGATATCAGGCGATCAGAGCAGCAGTCATCACCCACCTGGATTCTGACCATTATTCGGGCATCAAAGAACTTCTGCCGTCGGGGATGATCAAGCGACTTTATCTGCCCCGGGTAAAGAAAGATAATGCATATATGGAAATAGAAAAGGAAGCCGAACAATATCATGTTCCGGTCGGTTACTTGTCGATGGGGAGTAAGTTTTCGGGGACTGACTGGTCTATGGAATGTCTGCATCCCAAGCCGGATACCGGGCTGGAGAAAAATTCCGCATCCCTTGTGTTCCGGCTGAAGGTACAGGACTTGAGTGTTCTTCTGACAGGAGATTTGGAGAACGAAGGGGAAGAGATGCTTGTGCGGAGCGGGATACAGCATGTCGACATATTGAAGGTGGGACATCACGGATCTAAAAACGGCACAGGAGAGGAGCTGCTCCGTCAGCTCAGGCCAAAGATTGCCATCGTTTCCGCGGGGAAAAAGAACCGATACGGGCATCCCCACCGGGAGACGGTGAGAAGACTGAAAGATTCGGGATGTAATATCTATGAGACTGCCGGATCAGGAATGCTCTGGTTTTCCGTGAAAAGAAAGCGGTGGTATTTAAATTCCAAACTTGATATAATAAAACAATGATAAAAAAGAAGAAAATCGCAGGTATTGTCCCATGTGCAGGATTATCGAGGAGGATGGGGGCGTTTAAACCGCTGCTTCCATTTGGAAACGGAACCATTATAAGAGGTACGGTCAAAAGCCTTTTGGACGCCGGTGTCAGCAAGGTTATTGTGGTGGCAGGATACCGCGCAGATGAGATTGAAGAAGAACTGGCCTCTATGAGCGGGACAGAGATCATACATAATGACAATTTTGAGCACGGAGATATGATGGAATCCGTACAGATGGGGATTGCCAGGGCTCTGGCCTTTGACGGCGCCGTAGTGGTGCCGGGGGATATGCCTATGATCGCTGAAGAGACATATCAGGTGCTTTTTACATGGTTCGAGGCCTCAGAGGCCTCAGTAGTTATTCCGTCCAGAAACGGGCAGAGGATTCATCCTCCGGTGATTTCGAGGGAGTGTTTTCCATATCTTTTAAGATTCAGAGAAGGGGGAGGTCTCAGGCGGGCATTACTCCATTACCTGGAATCTACGGTTTTGGTCACAGTGGAGGATGATCCCGGATGCATAATGGATACGGATACACCGCAGGATTATGTGAGACTGATGGAATATTATGGAACAGGGAGGAAAAGGCATGGAATTTCGGCAGATTGAAGCTTTTGTAAATGTAGTAAAGTATCAGAGTTTTTCTAAGGCGGCAAAGATCATGTTTCTTTCCCAGCCCACGGTCAGTGCCCATGTGGTTTCAATGGAACAGGAACTTTCCTGCCGTCTGTTTGACCGGACGACGAAGCGGGTGGAAGTCACGGCAGATGGAAAGAGATTGTACGAGTATGCCACAAAAATACTGGATTTAAGAGATGAAGTATATGAGGAATTTATCCGTCCGAAAGGAGAGAGGCTCTCTCTCGTGCTTGTTGGAGATTCGATTGCTCTGCAGTATGTTCTGCCTGATATCTTAAAGGATTTTAAGCAGCTGCACAGGGAGGTGGACATCTCTCTCGTCCAGAAGAACAGTGCGGATACGGTTAAGATGCTTCTCAAAAAAGAAGCTGATCTGGGATTTCTGGGAAAACATGAGGATGTGCCGGAACTTGTTTTTATCCCTTATGGGACCGATCAGCAGGCAGTGATCACGCCGAATCACGAAAAGTACCGGAATCTGCTTGAAAATGGCTATTCGTTTCAGGAATTGCTCAGCGAACCTTTTATTTTAAGAGAACTCACAGATGATACGGAGGAAGATGAAGACCGTTTTTTAGAAGAGCAGGGTGTTGATCTGAGCAAGCTGCATGTGGCTGCAAAAATACATGATAAGGAGATCATCAAACGTTCCGTCAGTATGGGAATGGGCATCGCGGTCATGCCGCTGAAAGCGGTGGAAGAGGAGGCAAAAAGAGGAAAGCTGCTGATTTTTCATCTGGACCCCGGGAAAGCCGAGAGGAGGCTTTACCTGGCTTTCCGCAAAGAAGATGCAGAGCAGTCCCCGATTTTAGATCTCACAGCTCTGTGCAGAAAATATAATGGAAGAGAGAGGCTTTGACAATGAAAAGAGTTTTACAGCATATAAAAGAACAGAAGTATCAGAACCTATATTTGTTTTATGGAAAAGAAAAGTATCTGGCAGCCCAGACGCGGGACAAGTTAAAAGAGGCGCTGATTCCATCCGGGGATACGATGAATTACTCCTATTTTGAAGGAAAAAAGACGGACCTTCCGGAAATTTTAGAACTGATACAGACAATGCCCTTTTTTAATGATTACCGCCTCTTGGTACTGGATCAGACAGAACTTGGGAAGAAAAGCAACGATGATTTTTTGAGTGCGCTCAAGGAAATTCCGGAGACTACGATTCTTTTGATCATTGAAGATGAAGTGGACAAGAGGTCAAAAATCTATAAGTATATCAATAAAGAAGGCTGTGCGGTATCTTTTGAGACGCCGAAGGAAAAAGACCTGATCCTGTGGGTTGCCCAGATGCTGAAAAAAGAACAAAAAAAAATGACTCAGAAAGATATTCAGCTGTTTCTTTATAAGACCGGGCAGGATATGTTTACAATAAAAAATGAGCTGGAGAAATTGATTGCCTATACGAAGGGCAGAGAGGTCATCGGTTCAGAAGATCTGGAGGCCCTGACCACAGCCCAGACGACCAATCAGATCTTTGTCATGCTGGAAGCCATCGCAAAAAAACAGCGGGATACCGTTTTAAAGCTCTATTATGATTTGATCGAACTTAAGGAATCCCCTTTCGGGATACTGGCTCTGCTGGTGAGACAGTGCAACCAGCTTTTACAGACCCAGTCGCTTCTGGAAGCCGGCAAATCCCAGGGGGAGATGGCGAAAGAACTGAAAGTGCCTCCGTTTGTAGTGGGAAAACTGAAGCAGCAGGTGCGCTTGTTTAAAAGAGAAGAATTATATGCGATGATAAAAAAATGTGCAGTCACAGATGAAGGGATCAAGACCGGAAAAATCACGGACAGGATCGGAGTGGAACTGCTGCTCGTAGAATTCAGTAAGTAATAAATAAGTAATAAAAAAAGAGCTGACGGTTAGCTCTTTTTTTATAGATTCATTTTGAAAATTAAGCTACTGTATTGACAGCTTTTGTCAGGCGGGAAACCTTTCTTGCAGCAGTGTTCTTGTGGAAAATTCCTTTGGATGCTGCTTTGTTGATCTCTGAGATACATGCTGTTAACGCTTCGTTTGCAGCAGTTTTGTCTCCTGCGGCAACAGCTGCTTCTACGTTTTTGATATATGTTTTTACTTTTGTTTTAATCGCTTTGTTTCTTTCTGTCTTTGTGTTGATTACAAGAATTCTCTTCTTTGCAGATTTGATATTTGCCAATGTGGGCACCTCCATATAATAATTGTACTTATCTTTTCGTTCGGTGTTTACTTCGAAGCGAGACACGGTAATAGCTTCTATAAACATACTTCTCTATTTTATAGAAGTCTGTCCGATCTGTCAATGCAAAAGTTCCTGTTTTTACATATTTTTTTGGATTCTTTTCATACTAAGGACAGGAAGAAAGGAGAATAGGGATGCAGAACAGAACAGACTTAGCGTTAGAACTGAAAGAAGAAGCAGAGGAAGAATCCAGATTAAAAGGGGTTTCCATGAAAACCAGAATCGATGTCTCCAATCAGATCAAAGAGACGAGGATCACGATCAAAGACAAAGAGGGCGAACAGGTACTTGGAAAACCTATGGGTCAGTATATAACGATCGAGGCAAAGGACTTGTCGGCAAACGACGGCAGCTACCACAAAGAGATGAGCGAGGCTTTGTATTTGAACTTAAAAGAAATGATTCCAAGAAATGCAAAGGTGTTTGTGGCAGGCCTTGGAAATTCTGATGTTACGGCCGATTCTCTCGGACCTAAGGTTGTAAATAATCTCTGGATTACCCGGCATCTGAAAAGAGAAGGTTATCTAAAAGATGCGATGGAACTCAGTGCGATCGCACCGGGAGTTATGGCACAGACCGGTATTGAAACTTCAGAAGTGCTGGAGGCCCTGGCAGCCAAGATCCAGCCGGATCTGTTGATCGCCGTGGATGCCCTGGCAGCCAGGAGTTCTTCCAGGCTGAATAAGACGATCCAGATCAGTGATACCGGAATTGCACCGGGGTCCGGGGTGGGAAATCACAGAAATGAGATCACAGAGAGAACAGTCGGAATCCCGGTCCTTGCCATAGGTGTTCCGACGGTCATCTCTGTTCCCGCTATCATCAGTGATATTGTGGGGAATGAGTCGGATAACGGAGATATTTTGGAAATGCTTGACGAGGATTTTACTTCCATGCATGTGACACCGAAAAATATTGACGAATCCATTAAGAGAATCAGTTACACAATTTCAGAGGGAATTAATCATTTACTGCATAATCATATAAAAGCTGAATAAAATGATGATATGGGAAAAAAGAGAAGAGCAGCGGGATGCGTCTTGTTTGCCGTCTTCCTTATCATGGGAATCCGTTTTTTTTCCGGACATCCGGACATGGTGTCCGCGGCTGTCCAGAATTATTATCTAAAAGCAGTAAATGAGCTGATTCCGTCCTATCACAGCGGCGGCCAGCCGATTTACGGATCAGTGCTGAATAAAATCATAACGACCTACCGGAATGACATTGTGCCGTCTATCTGTTACAGTGAAAATTATTCCGAGGTTAAAAGTTCCGATTTAGTAAAAAATCAGTTCTATGATCTGGAGGATAATGAACAGAGCGGAGTCCGGGTAGATGAAGTTCCGGCGAAGAAGACCGTGTTCAACAGTAAAAAGTGGAACGATCCGAATTATTTAAGAAAATATATTTATCAGGTAGACAGCACTACGATGGTGACGAACAGTGAGATCAATGGAAAGGTTCTTTTAAATAAGGACCTTTCCCTGAAGAAATCAAAGCAGCCCCAGATTTTGATCTTTCACACTCACGGCAGTGAAGCTTATAAGGACAGCAGGAAAGGAGAAAAGTCAGACACTGTCATAGGAGCCGGAGATGTTCTAACAAAACTCCTGAAAGAACAATATGGGATCAATGTGATACATGACAGAGGGATTTACGATGTAAAAAACGGAAAGGAAGACCGGTCGAAAGCATATTATTATGCGGCGGCCTCTGTTGAGAGATATCTTAAAAAATATCCGAGTATCCAGGTGGTGATCGATCTGCACCGGGACGGAGTGAAAGAGAGTACAAAACTGGTTTCAAAACAAAATGGGGTGGAAATGGCTCAGTTTATGTTTTTTAACGGCATCAGCCGAACTGCCAAAAATGGAGATATCAAATACCTGAAAAATCCGAACAAGAAGACGAATCTGGCGTTCAGCCTGCAGCTTCAGGCGGAGGCAATGAAAAAATATCCGGGTCTTACCAGGAAGATTTACATCAAGGGATACCGTTATAATCTGCATTACAGGGGAAGGAGTCTTCTGATTGAGTTGGGTGCTCAAAACAATACAGTAAAGCAGGCTAAAAATGCAATGAAACCGCTGGCAGAAATTTTAAATGATGTGTTATACCCTTGAAAGATGTGATAAAATAAAAAAACGATAAAACTAAAATAAGGGGAGATACATATGAATAAAAAATGGATTCAATTTGCAGCGTCGGCAGCACTGGTTACCGGCCTTTTAGCAGCTCCGGGACTTCCGGAATTTGCTGTGCCGGAAAAGCAGGCAGAAGCAAAGGGGAAGACTTATACAATCACACCAAAGTCAAAACCAAAAAAGAAAAATTATCTTAAGTCTAACAAATACACGAAATATACAAAAAATTATTATACATTGAGAGACCGGCTGGAATCTCTGGAAAAGAGCAGGGGCGGGACCATTATCTTTAAAAAGGGCACTTATACATATACGAATGCAGTCTTCGTACCGTCTAATGTAAAACTGATATTTCAAGATGGCGTTGTCATTAAAAAAGGGAACAAAACCGGTGCCAGAAGCCTGAAACCGTCGGCTTCCATCTTTCAGCTGGTGAAGCCGAGCAAAAGTAAGAAAAAGAAAGTTTACGGCAAATATAACGGCACGAAAAATGTAACATTTGAGGGCCGGGGAAATGTGACCATTGATCTGAAGTATTTTAATAAAGGAATTGCCATTATTGCCGGACATAACAAGAACATTAAGATTAATAATATCAAGTTCAGAAATATGAAAAACGGCCATTTCATTGAGATGGATGCGAACCAGAATTCTTCTGTGACGAACTGCAGCTTTACGAACGCAAAAGGCGATATCGTCAAGGAGGCCATAAATCTGGATACGCCGGATAAGACGACGAAAGGATGGTCACAGCCGTGGAGTAAGTTTGATAAAACACCTAATAAAAACGTCACCATTGACCAGTGTTATTTCAGCAACCTGGGAAGGTCTATTGGTACTCACAAGTACAGCGGCGGCAAATACCACACCAATATCACGATCAAGAATTGTACGATCAAAGGAATGAAAAAGGATGCAATACGCATGATGAACTGGAGGTCATCTAAGATTACGGATAATGTGATTTCCGGAACAAAGAAAGGAAATTACCGCGCGATCCTCGGGTCAGGGGTATACTATCCGGTTATCAAAGACAATAAGTTTATGAATTTCGACCGTGCCGTGCAGTTTATGCCGTGGAAAAATTCAGGGCCGGGGAAAAACTATAAGACGATCTATAATAAGTTTTCAAATTACAGCTATCAGTGCCTGAAGCAGAATATGTGTTCCGGTGTCAGGGAAAATTATGTCCGTATTAACTGGAGATACAAAGACTATGCAGCGAAACATTCAAAAACCATTTATTTAAAAGAATATTAAGATAGAAAAAAGGTTGAAATGGACTTTCAGCCTTTTTTTTGCTATACTGAATCGAATATGTTTATTTGCAACAGGAGGAAACTATGGCAATCGATCAGAGTAAAATCCGCAATTTTTGTATTATTGCGCATATAGATCACGGTAAGTCCACATTGGCAGACCGTATCATTCAAAAAACAGGCACCCTGACTGACAGAGAGATGCAGGAACAGGTGCTGGACAATATGGACCTAGAGAGGGAACGCGGGATCACGATTAAATCACAGGCGGTCCGTATTGTATACAAGGCAGAGAACGGTGAGGAGTATATTTTCAACCTGATAGACACGCCGGGGCATGTGGATTTCAACTATGAAGTTTCCAGGAGCCTGGCGGCCTGCGAAGGAGCTGTTCTTGTGGTAGATGCCGCGCAGGGCATCGAGGCGCAGACTTTGGCAAATGTTTATCTTGCCCTGGACCATGACCTGGAAATCATGCCGGTCATCAATAAGATCGATCTTCCGAGCGCAGATCCGGAGAGAGTAAAGACAGAAATTGAAGATGTCATTGGCATTGAAGCTGAGGATGCACCACTGATTTCGGCAAAAAACGGAATCAACATCGAGGATGTGCTGGAACAGATCGTAATGAAGATTCCGGCGCCGTCCGGTGATCCTGAGGGACCGCTGCAGGGACTGATCTTTGACAGTATTTATGATGCCTACAAAGGAGTTATTATTTTTGCAAGAATCAAAGAGGGCACTATCCGGCCAGGAACAAAGATGAAGATGATGGCATCCGGCGCCGTGGCTGAGGTAGTGGAAGTTGGCATCTTCGGCGCGGGACAGTTCATCCCGTCGGAAGAACTCAGCGCCGGCATGGTAGGATATGTGACGGCCAGTCTTAAGAATGTCCAGGATACCACGGTCGGAGATACGATCACGGATGCAGACAATCCATGCAGCGAGCCGCTTCCAGGTTATAAAAAAGTAAATCCAATGGTATTCTGCGGGCTTTATCCGACCGACGGAGCCAAGTATCCGGACCTTCGGGATGCCCTGGAAAAGTTACAGCTGAATGATGCCTCACTACAGTTTGAGCCGGAGACATCGGTGGCACTTGGATTCGGATTCCGCTGTGGATTCCTGGGGCTTTTGCACCTGGAGATCATTCAGGAACGTTTGGAACGGGAATACAATCTGGATCTGGTGACTACTGCACCGGGCGTTGTTTACCGGGTATATAAGACGGACGGTACGATGGCCGAACTGACCAATCCTTCCAACCTTCCGGACCCGTCTCAGATCGATTATATGGAAGAACCGATCGTATCTGCTGAGATCATGGTCACATCCGATTATGTGGGAGCGATCATGGGGCTATGCCAGGAACGCAGAGGCGTTTATATTGGAATGGAATATATCGAGGAGGGACGGGCTGTTTTAAGGTATGAACTTCCACTTAACGAAATCATTTATGACTTTTTCGATGCCCTGAAATCACGGTCCAGGGGATATGCATCTCTGGATTATGAGATGAAGGGATATCAGAGATCAGAGCTCGTGAAACTGGATATCCTGATCAACAAAGAAGAAGTGGATGCACTGTCCTTCATCGTTCATGCCGAGACAGCTTACGAGAGGGGAAGAAAAATGTGTTCCAAGCTGAAGGAAGAAATACCAAGGCATTTATTTGAGATCCCGATACAGGCGGCAGTGGGCAGCAAGATCATTGCCAGGGAGACAGTAAAAGCCATGCGGAAAGATGTGCTGGCCAAATGCTATGGCGGAGATATTTCCAGAAAGCGGAAACTTCTGGAGAAACAGAAACAGGGAAAGAAACGGATGCGGCAGGTGGGAAATGTAGAAATTCCGCAGGAAGCATTCATGAGTGTGCTGAAATTAGATGAAGACTAGAGAACTCGAACTGTACCTTCATATACCGTTCTGCAAAAGAAAATGCAATTATTGTGATTTCTGTTCGTTTCCGGCCGGAGATGATGACATCAGTATCTATATACGAAAGCTTCAGCAGGAAATCCTGTATTGGGGAAGACGCCTCCAAAGTCCGTCAGTGAGCACGGTATTCATCGGAGGAGGAACTCCATCTCTGATTCCGGCAGTGCAGATAGAATCTTTGATGAATACGGTCAGAGATTCTTTTTCCTGTGCAGAAACTATGGAGTGCACGATCGAAGCCAATCCCGGCACTGTCACAAGAGAAAAACTTTCGATCTACCAAAGCTGTGGGATCAACAGGATCAGTTTCGGACTTCAGAGTGCCAGGAAAGAAGAATTAAATATGCTGGGCCGGATTCATACATTTGAGGATTTTGTCTCGGGATTTTATGAAGCCCGGGACTGCGGATTCCAAAATATCAATGTGGATCTGATGAATGCGATCCCTATGCAGACAATGGAAACGATGGAGCAGACCCTGTTAAAAACTGCAGAACTTGAGCCGGAACATTTCTCGGTTTACAGCCTGATCATCGAAGCAGGGACACCTTTCTATGAAAAGAAGGGGCTGGATGATCTCCTGCCGACGGAAGATGAAGACGCTGCCATGTACGAAAGGACGGAAGCGATCCTTCATACCTTAGGCTATGAAAGGTATGAACTGTCCAACTATGCCAGACCGGGATATGAATGCAGGCATAACTGCGGGTACTGGACAGGAAAACCATACCTGGGATTTGGTCTGGCGGCATCTTCTTATTTTGGGAAAAAACGCTTTGCAAATCCGGCAGATATGGAAGAGTATTTGTCATTATCAGATTTCAGCGGCATATTTGAAAAAGAGAACGAGCTGTCCAAAAAAGAAGAGATGGAAGAGTATATGTTTTTGGGACTTCGGATGACAAAGGGGATCTCAAAAATGGAATTTTCCAAGCGGTTCGGGACAGGTATCCTGGATGTTTACCGGAAACCTATCCAAGAACTCTCTGGAAAAGGTCTGTTAAAACAGGATGCCGAAAGAATTTGGATCCCGCAACAGGCCCTGTTTTTAAGCAATCAGGTAATGATGGAGTTTCTTTTATAGATCCAGAAGTTTCTGAACGTTGATCTGTCCCCATCCCTGATGATTTCTCGGAGTGGAAAGTTTGTCACAATTGTACCGCAGTTTCATTTTTACATCTTTGTTCGTATAATACGGATACCGCTCCAAAAGCAGGGCGATGGCTCCGGAAACTGCCGGTGTTGCCATAGAAGTGCCGCTCTTGATGCTGTGTCCTCCGTTCAGGCCGCAGGAATAAATATTTGTTCCGGGAGCTACTACGTCCGGCTTCATGACACAGGAAGAGGTAGGCCCCCTGCTGGAATAATTCTTTGCAAAGCGCTGAGATCCCATGGGACGACTGGCATCGTCACTGGAACCTACGGTAATGATCTTACGGCTGTTGCCCGGTGCGGTGATGGTATTATCCCTGGGGCCATTATTTCCGCTGGCGATGCAGACGACCAGCCCGTCATCCCACAGCTGATTGACCTGCTTCACAATCGCATTGGCAGCTTCATCGCTTCCGGAGGCAGGAGTGCCGATGGATATGTTTACAATCCGGATTCCATACTGCTTGTGAAAATGGTGAATCCAGGACAGTCCGTTTAGGAAAGTGCGCTGATTTCCGTTGCCCAGAGCATCCAGGACTTTGAGGGAAATGATATGTGCTGCAGGTGCAATGCCGCAGCTTGCAGATGCGGCAATACCCGTGATATGGGTTCCGTGTCCATTGTCGTCATAAGGATATGATCTGTGGTGTACATAATCTATGAATCCGGCGATCCGCTGATCGGCCGGATAAAATTCTTTATGGGGATAGATACCGGTATCCAGGAAGGCAATCCCTATATTCTTCCCCAGGAAGCCATGTTTATGGGCGATATCCGCATGGATTATCTGTGATATAAGCTTCATAAAATACTGTCTCCTAATAAGTGTTATAGTATAAGATACGCCCAAAATACAGAAAAGACATGACATTTTGCGCAGGCTATTCCCACTGAAAGAATTTGAGGGCGGCAGAGGTACAGATTACTGCGATGCAGACGATGGTGACAACCGGAACAATAACACTGCCAAATTCTTCTCCCAGAGAAGCGGCTTTCAGCAGCTTGATTCCCTGGGTCAGCGGCATGATGTCTGCAGCTTTCTGCAGCACTTTGGGCATGATTTCATAGGGCAGCGTTGCGCCTGAAAAAATCAGCATCGGAAAGTACAGCAGACTCGCAGCGACACTCGCTATCTTAGTATTCGGAGCAATACCGCCTACCAACATGCCGATACTGAACATAGACACAATGACCAGGAGATAACATCCCAGAAAACTCACAAAAGATCCGCGGAACTGATATCCAAAGAAAACGACTGCTTCGGTATAAAGAAGGACCAGAGAAACAGCCGCATATAAAGTATAAATTGTCACCTGTACCGCTAAGATCATGGAAGGGCTGACCGGCGTAACCTTGTAGCGCTTTAATATACCCTTGCTCCGATAATCAGAGACGACCAGCGGCAGTCCCATCACACCTCCCGCACAGATGGATATGGTGGTGACGGCTCCGAACGACTGTTCCAGGAAAGAGTATCCGGCACCGCCGAATGCGGGCCTGTCTCCATAAATAATTCCTATAACTGCCAGTACCACAAGAGGCACACAGATCGCAAATATAAACATATCCATTCCTCTCAGAGATAATTTTAATTCTGTTTTCAGCATTGTCTTAAAAGTTTTCATGGATTCATTCCTCCTCGTCTGTATACCAAAGATAAGCGTCTTCAAAATGATCAAAAGGATTCGATTCAACTGCCTCCGCCACCGTACCGTAAAATATGATTTTTCCTTTTTTTAAAATACAGATACAGTCACACAGGTTCTCGATCTCATCCATAAAATGGGACGTCAGGAAAATCGTCAGTCCATTTTCCTTGAGTGAGGAGAGTATATTCCACACTTGTCGTCTGGCCCTAGCGTCCAGCCCGGTCGTCAGCTCGTCCAAGAAGACAACTTCAGGATTGGGTATGAGTGCAAGTATAACAAAAAGTCTCTGCCTTTCGCCGCCGGATAAATCTTTGATCTGGCTTTTTGCTTTGCCGGCAATTCCAAACTTTTGCAGTAATTTTTCTGGATCTGCGGATTCCTGATAGAGGGCAGCGGTAACTTCACAAAGTTCCGAAACGGTGATATTATCCTGATAAGTTGCCTCCTGAAATTGGACTCCTACCTTTTGAAACAGCTGCTTTCTGGATGTCTGCGGATTCATTCCCAGAATGGATATTTCTCCGCTGTCTGCCGTCTTTGTACCTAAAATGCATTCAATCGTTGTGCTCTTGCCTGCACCATTGGCCCCGATCAGGCCGAAAACCGTTCCGCGCTTTACGGATAAACTGATATTGTTTACCGCAGGCGTTTTGTTATAGGTTTTACATAATTTTTCTGATTTTATCACTTCATTCATGAAGGATACCTCCTTTTTTTGTATAAAAAAAGAATACCACCAACGGAAACATTGGTGGTAAAGTGGAGGGTTTAAGAAAATTGTTTTTTCATTCTTTTCAGTTTGCATATCATTTCCAGGGCATTATTCTCGGCAGTCCGTAGAGAAGTAACCAGTTTGTCGCACACCGCAATAATTTCGTCATCCTTATTGGGAGTATCCAAAACTTCTTTGATATCAATCCCGGGATTTTTTGACAGGTGGCCGAGCAGACGCAGAATAGACTCCAAAGAATAATTTGCACACCGCAGGGAGCGAATGATTTTGAGCCTCTGTATATCCTGACTCGTATATATGCGATAGCCATTTTGCCTGCGTTTTACAGTCAAAAGGCCGTTCATTTCCCAATTTCTCAGAGCATCCATAGAAATGCCGAGATACCGGGATACTTCCCTGCGTTTCATGGGATGAGTATGTTCCTGTGATTCTCCGGCTAAAATCTCTGTTACAATTTCAACTGCCTCTTCGGCATTGGCGTGTTCCTTTCTGATCTGTGCCAGGTATTCTTCTGCCAGTACCAGAGCCTTGGAAAAATCACAGGATGCCGCTGTTTTTACGATCTGGACAGCCTTTTTCCTCAGCCCGTTCTGCAGTACCTCCATTTGAAAAGCCAGACGGGCCAGTCGGAACTGTTCGATATGGAGATCGGTAAAAATGCGGTATCCATTGTTCTGCCGCTCCGGTTTTGGGATCAGTCCCGCTTTTTCGTACAGCCGGACGGTATTGGGATGAATTCCTATGAGTTTTGCAACCTCAGATGTTTTATAAGTTTTCATGAAAAAACCTCCATTCATAGCTTTAGAATAACACAGATCAGAAGTATGGTGATATAGTGGAGGGTTTTGGATTTCAGATTATAATTTTCTTATGGAATAAAAAATGACATTGGTTTTATTGTTTCCAATGTCATTTTTATCTGATCTGATTGGGGATGTCTGCGCCGGCAGACATGTCCGTTTAATTAAATCCAATGAACTTCCGGGCTGCTTTGTAAGCTGCGATGACAACTTTCCGGCCTCCATAGCCCGGGAGATTGACTGCATTTCCAACAAGAGAGCCCCGGATCTGGCGGTACAGTTTTGTATTTTTTGATTTCAGGTACTTCCAGAGTTCTTTTTTCATCTGAAGATGCTCCGGTATGCCGGATTTGATGGCAATGACAGATGACACAGTCATGATGATACTCAGATAGTGTTTCATGTAGCGGTATAACGGCTTGTTCACCAGTTCAAAGCTGCTCATATAATCGATCATGGCTTTGGTGACAAAAAACTGCTGGTCGATCCGTTTGATCATATTGGCTTCGTTGACAGACTGGTCGTCCCTTCCGATGAAGTAGCGGTAAAAATTTACATCCAGATAGTAAATGGTCTTCACATATGGAAGCGGTTTGAAAACGTAAAGGTTGTCTACATAAAAAGTATGTTCCGGCAGGCACAGGCGGCACTCATGGAGAAGAGAAGTACGGTAAATGACGGAGTGCATGAGAATGTACTGGCTCAGAGGAAAACGCTTTACATCGTCCCATGTAAAAATCTGTTCAACCGGGATCGTATGGCGGTAATGAATCACGGTTTTTCTCTTTACACCCTGTTTCTCATAGACATAGTTGGACATAAACATGTCTATGATGGTTCCCTGACGGTAAAATGTCTCTAATTGATTGAAGATTTCTTCATAAGCATGTTCGCTGACCCAGTCATCACTGTCCACGACCTTAAAATAAATCCCTTTGGCATGAGCGATACCAGTGTTTACCGCACCGCCGTGGCCTTTGTTCTTTTGATGGATCGCCCGGCAGATACCGGGATATTTGTTTTCATATTCATCGGCGATCATGCCGGTATTGTCCGTGGAACCATCGTCGATGATGAGGATCTCAACTTTGTCACCTCCGGTCAACAATGTATCTATGCAGTGTCTCATATATTCCTGGGAATTATAGCATGGCACAGCAAACGATATTAATTTCATCTTGTTACCTCCTAAAAATGGTAATAATCTCTCGGAATCTTCAGCCCAGTAAAATCAAGGCTTGTAGATTCCATTTTATTAAAATCCCCCACTTTTTTGTCAAAAAAGACTTGACAAATCGCTCAAAATTTGCGGCGAAGCCGATTAAATATATTTTATTTTTATCGACTGGAGGGCGATTTTTATGTTACCTGTTTATTCCGGCGGTCATACCGCCTATCAGACTTTTTTACTTGAAAACCTTCGTAAATATTATCCTGATCCCACTGTTTTTTCTAAATCAACGTGGGATATCATCGAACGTTTCTGGAATCTTGATCTTTCTTATACCGACGAACTGCTCCGCAGCAAATATTCTGTCTTTGGTCCAAAACCAAGGACTCCTTCCTGTATGCAGCGTTCTTATCTTCTCTCCATTGATTTTAAAGTTCATTCACTTACCGACTGGGCTGCTCAATTGAAAATCAATCCACTCTATGCAATCCTCAGTGGGTTTCACTTTGGTGACACTCCTGGAGTCGGCACTTTCTATGACTTTCTTAACAGGCTTTGGGATTCCGATTCTGATAATCTTTCTCCCCATATACATCCTTTAAAAAAGAAAAAAGTGCAAAAGCCAAAACAGAAGGGAGAAAAAGCAGAATCTATTGAAAAAATCACAGTGGAACAACTTTTTAAATCCATGGAATCTTCTTCTTTTTCTATTGATGACCAACCATATGCTTCTCTTTTCAAGATTTACAACCATGAATTTTTAACCGTTTCCATCTCCAAAGGATTGATTGATACCTCCAATCTTTCCATTGCCGGTGACGGTATGCCTGTTGTTACATCTGCACGTGAACGGAAACACCGTATCTGTAAGTGTTCCGAAAATGGTATCACTTCCTGTGATTGCGACCGCTACTTTTCCCAGCCCGATTGTGATGTCGGATATGATTCTTCTCGAGACTGTTTTTATCATGGCTACGATTTATATATGCTGGTTGCATCCAACTCGGAAAGTGATCTGCCTTTATTCCCTTTACTCAATCCTGCCTCAAAACATGATTCTCATGGTTTTTTGGAAACTTACTTTCGTTTCAGAGCCTTTCTTCCTGATTTTCATATCAGCAAATGGCTTTTGGATTCTGCTCATGATGCCATGCCGTATTATCAGTATTGCCGTGAAAACGGCATACAGCCTTTTATCGACTTAAATGAAAAACGCGGAATTAGCATGAAATATAAGGATGATTTTACCATTGCAAAAGATGGAATTCCTATTTGCAAAGCTGGGCGAAAAATGAACCATGATGGTTCTGAGCCATCGAAAGCAAGGTTAAAATTTCGCTGTCCACTTGCCAGCCGTAAATACGGATGCTCCTGCAGTACCCCCTGCTCAGACTCCAAATATGGGAGAACCGTCCATCTTGCAATGAAAGATAATCCAAGATTCATCAATTTCCCGCCTCGTGACAGTAAAGAATGGAAACTGGAATACAATGCCAGAACTTCAGCTGAACGTTCGAATAAACGTGAGAAAATAGACTTTCAATTAGAAAGCGGCAGGCACCGCTCAACTAAGATGTGGTACTGCCGCCTATATCACATCCTTATGCTGCAGCACTTGGATGCTTGGGATTTGCCCTATGAATCCACCCTGAGAAAGTTGATTTTAGATGTGGCATAATCCTTTACTATTATACACCATTTTTCAGGCATAGCGACAGTTATGTCTATTTTCTATGTTCTTTTTCTGTTTTAAATAATATTTACTTTTCAAAGTACGTTTCTCGGCTGTTGCCGATAATAATCACTCAGGATTCCGAGAGATTATGGTACTTAGTCTATTATAACAAATATTTGTAAAAATACCATGGCATTTTCACTCGGTTTCTTCTGACAAGGTCTCCCATTCTTCATAAAGGGTTTCCAGATGTTCCTCATTCCGGGCTTTTCCAGTGGAGAGTTCCAGCAGTTTCTTTGTATTGACTGCGTTCTCCGGCAGGCACATTTCTTCGTCAAGTTTTGTGTTTTCCGCCTCCAGTTCCTCGATTTCCTGTTCTATTTTTTTCAGGCGGTTTTCTCTTTTCCGCCGTTTTGCGTCTTTCTCCTTTTGCTTCTGCCAGATCAGCTTCGTATCGGATACAGACTCAGTTTCAGCATCCTGTACCTCTTTCGTGCCTTCCTTTTCCTTTTCTAAAAGATAGTGCTGGTAGTCACCCGGATAAGAGTGAAGACCGTCTTTCGGAGAGAGTTCAAGAATTCTTGTAGCCGTTTTGTTTATGAAATACCGGTCATGGGATACGTAAAGAACCGTGCCTGTGTATTGGGTCAGGGCGGATTCCAGGATTTCCTTGGAGTGAATGTCCAAGTGGTTGGTAGGCTCGTCAAGAATCAGGAAATTGGCATGGGATAACATAAGTTTCGCAAGAGATACCCGCCCCTTTTCCCCACCGCTTAAGGAAGAAACAAGTTTAAATACATCTTCTCCCTTAAAAAGGAAAGCGGCCAGTGTATTTCTGATTTTTGTGTTGGTCAGTTCCGGAAAGGAATCAGATATCTCCTCGAAGATTGTCTTATCCGGATGCAGGTTGTCCTGTGCCTGGTCGTAATATCCGATGGATACTTGGGAACCGAGCCTGATCAGTCCTTTGTTTTTAGGCATTTGTTTGCAGATGATTTTCAACATCGTAGTCTTTCCGGTTCCATTGGCGCCGATCAATGCCACGCGCTCGCCGCGGAATATTTCAAAATTTATATCGGAAAACAGCGTATGCGGCCCGAAACTTTTTTCCAGATGTTCCACCGTTAAGACATCGTTTCCGCTGACAACCGACGGTTCGATAGCAAAGCGCATTTTCCCGTCGATCTCCACAGGCTTTTCGATGACATCAATTTTGTTCAGCATCTTTTCACGGCTCTCGGCCCGGCGGATGGATTTTTCCCGGTTAAACTGCTTTAGTTTTTCGATGACCGCCTTCTGGTGCCGGATCTCCTGCTGCTGGTTTTCGTACTCCTTTAAGCGGATCGCCTTTACCTGATCCCTTTTCTTAATAAAAGAAGTGTAGTTGCCGTCAAAGAGCATCGCATGCCCCGCCTCGATCTCCATCACCTTGTTGACGATCTTGTCCAGGAAATACCGGTCATGGGAGACCAGGATGACAGCGCCCTCATAGTGGCTTAAATAGTTTTCCAGCCATTGGATTGACTCAACATCCAGATGATTGGTAGGCTCATCCAGGAGAAGAATCTCGGGCTTCATCAGCAGAAGTTTTCCGAGAGCTACCCTTGTCTTTTGTCCTCCGGACAGTGTCTCAATCATTTTTTGAAAGTCTTCCTCTTTAAACCCGAGTCCTTTTAAGATTCCTGCGATCTCACTTTCATAGGCAAAACCGTTTTTCTGTTCAAATAAATGAGTGGTCCTGGTGTATTCCTCCATCTTTTCTTCGAGCTCTGCGCCGCTTAAATGCTTCATCATATGCTCCAGAGAGCGGAGTTTTTTGTCCAGTTCGATCACATCTTGTTTTATGGTCAAAAGCTCTTCATAAATGGTGCGGGAAGAAGTATGGTCCTGATGCTGTGCGAGATAGCCGATATCGGCGTCCTTCTTTTTGTGGATCTCCCCTTCGTCGGGTGTCATCTGATCCATGATGATCTTGAGCAGGGTGGACTTTCCGGCGCCGTTTAAGCCGATGACGGCGAGCCGGTCCTTCTCATTGATATGAAAGGAAATTCCTTTCAGGACTTCCTGGTCGACAAATGTTTTATGTATATTCTGACAAGATAAAACCATAGTGCACTCCTTCAAAATTTCTAAGCTGTAAAAATTCCTTTTAAGCATAACATAATTTCTGAAAAAACGCACCGAAAAGTTTGACAGTTATTAGACAATCTTATATAATTTATTTAATTTGAGTAGTTAATAAAATAAGTGGGAGGGTAATAATGTCATCAATGGATAAGAATATATCACCGGCAGTTATAAAGAGATTACCTAGATATTACCGTTATTTGGGGGCTTTGAAAGCAAAAAATATTACGAGGATCTCATCCAAAGAGCTGAGCGAGAGAATGAAAGTAACTGCATCCCAGATCCGACAGGACCTGAATAACTTTGGAGGTTTCGGGCAGCAGGGATACGGTTACAATGTAGAAAACCTTTACGTGGAGATCGGCAAGATCCTGGGGCTTGACAAGAGCAATCAGATGATCATTGTCGGTGCCGGAAATCTGGGGCAGGCATTGGCCAATTATCAGGATTTCAACAATAACAGCATTGGTTTTCAGGTGATCGCACTGTTCGATGTAAATCCGAAGCTGATCGGCATCACGGTGCACGGAGTAGAAGTGCACGATATTGACGATATGGAAGAGTTTATAAAGAATCATGAGATCAAGATCGCAGCCCTCACGCTTCCGCAGGACCAGGCGCCGAAGATTGCCAAAGATCTTGTGTCCTGGGGCATCAAAGGATTTTGGAACTTTGCTCCTGTGGATCTCACGCTGCCAGACAGTGTGACCGTGGAGAATGTCCATCTGGCAGAAAGTCTCATGACGCTGACTTACAATATTCACAGCAGGGAAGACGGCGAGGGCGCGGAGTAAAGACGGGAGGAACGCCATGATTGTCGGTATAGGAACTGACCTGATAGAAATCGGGCGGGTACAGAAGATGGTGGAGAGAAAGAACCGCCTAAGCCGGATTTTTTCAGAAGAGGAACTGGCATACGCAGGTTTAAACAGTACGACTCTTGCTGGTAATTTTGCAGTTAAAGAAGCCGTTTCCAAAGTATTTGGAACCGGCTTCTTCGGATTGGAGCCCTATGAGATCGGAGTGTTCCGGGATTCAAAAGGAGCGCCTTATGTGAAACTGACAGGCAGAGCCGAAAAGCTGGCATCGGATATGCAGATTACGAAATTTCATGTGTCGGTTACGAACACAGGGGGGCTGGCACAGGCTTTTGTCATAGGAGAGTGTCTATGAAATATGTTTTGAAAAATCAGGAAATGCAGGATGTTGATAAAGAGACCATACAGCAGATCGGAATGCCGGGTCTTGTGCTGATGGAGCGGGCCAGCGAAAAAATTGCCCGAAGGCTCATGGAAACGGTCAGAAAAAGTGACAGGATACTTTCTGTGGCAGGATGCGGAAATAACGGGGGAGATGCGCTGGCTGCGGCCAGAATCCTTCTGGAGGAAGGATATTCTGTGGATTTCACAGTCGTGGGGGAGCTGTCCAAGGCATCCGGAGATTTAAAGACGCAGTATGATATCCTTACCCGTCTTGGGTATGAGCAAAAAAAAGAAATAGATTATAACGGCTATGACTGGATTTTGGAAGGAATGTTCGGCGTAGGCCTTTCCAGGGAGATAGCGGGGATATATCGGACCGTTGTGGAGAGGATCAATGAAAGCAGAGCCAGAGTCATGTCGGTCGATATTCCCTCCGGCATCAGCGGGGATACGGGGAAAGTCCTTGGATGCGCCGTCAGGGCAGACGCTACGGTGACGTTCGGCGGGCCCAAGGCAGGACATCTGCTCTATCCGGGAAGAGAATATGCGGGACGGCTGTATGTAGAAAAGATAGGTTTCTTTGATTCCGTTTTAAAGAAGCATGCAGGGGGATTCACATACGACAGGGAAGATCTAAAGAGGCTTCCGGGCCGTTTTGCGGATTCTCACAAGGGCACCTACGGAAAAGTCCTGATCATAGCAGGAAATGAGACGATGTCAGGGGCTGCTTTTTTTTCGGCAAAGAGTGCTCTGCGCATGGGCAGCGGACTGGTAAAGGTGATTTCCTGTGAAGCCAACCGTCCGATTCTGCAGTCTATGCTTCCGGAAGTACTGTTCGGAACATATGAGAATGTAAAAAAAGCCCTTGAATGGTGTGACTGTATCTTATTCGGACCTGGAATGGGAGTCTCAGAGCGGACCAAAGAATTATTGGAAGAGGTTTTACAGTGTGGAAAGAAACCTCTTTTGCTGGATGCCGACGGCCTGAATACGGTCAGCCGTTATGGAATGGAGATCGATTATCCGGCAGGGTGTGTTCTCACACCGCATCTCCTGGAAGCTGCAAGGCTTCTTGAAATATCCGCAGAGCAGGTGAAAGAAAGTTTGACGGATGCGGGGCAGAGGCTTTCGGACAGATTCCGCGGCACTGCTGTGCTGAAGGATGCGGCGACGCTCGTAGTGTCAGCCGACCGGCCCGTTTATTATAACAGCAGCGGCAACAACGGAATGGCCACAGGGGGGAGCGGAGACGTGTTAAGCGGCATGATCGCAAGTCTCCTCGGGAGAGGCATGGGATGTTTGGAAGCTGCGGTTCTGGGCGTCTATGTCCACGGGCTTGCAGGAGACCATGCTGCAGAAATTTTGGGATACGACAGCATGCTGGCATCAGACATCATCGACGCGGTCAGCAGTGTTTTAGGAGGAATCAGCAATGAATCAATATTATAGAGTATATGCAGCCATCGACCTGGATGCGATCTGCCAAAATATCAGCGAGATAAAGAAAATTGTGGGGCCGGATACAAAGATCATGCCGGTGATCAAGGCCGACGGCTACGGACACGGGGCAGTCCCGGTGGCGAAGGCATTGAATAAGATCGGCGTCGACGGTTTTGCGGTGGCGATCATTGAGGAAGGGATCGCACTGAGAAAACAGGGGATCACAAAACCGATCTTAATTCTTGGATATACTTCGGAATATCAGTATGCTTCTTTGATCCAGCACGAAATTGAACAGACGGTATTTTCTTATGAGATGGCGGAGGCGATCTCTAAATTTGCGGTTACGATGAAGAAGGAAGCCAAGATACATATCAAAGTGGATACCGGAATGAACAGGATCGGTTTTAAGCCCACGGAAGAATCTGTCGGGCAGGTACAGCGTATCCGGAAGCTTCCGAATATTAAGATCCAGGGGATTTTTACTCATTTTGCATGTGCGGACGAGGAGGAGAAGACATCAGCCAGACACCAGAAGGAACTGTTTGATCAGTTTGTCTCAAAGATTGAAGAAAAAGGGATCAAGATCCCGGTCAAGCACGTCTCCAACAGCGCAGCCATCATGGACCTTTGTGAATGCCGCATGGATATGGTGCGCTCCGGCATCATCACCTATGGACTGTACCCATCCGAAGAAGTGGATAAGTCGGCCATTGATTTAAAGCCGGCACTTTCCCTGATCAGCCATGTGATCCATGTAAAGGAAGTGGGACCGGGAGAAGGGGTCAGTTACGGCTCAACGTTCGTTACGGACAGGAAGACCAGGATCGCGACGATACCGGTAGGTTACGCTGACGGCTATCCGAGGGCCTTATCTTCCAGGGGAAGGGTCATTATCCGGGGACAGTATGCGCCGATTATTGGAAGGATCTGCATGGATCAGTTTATGGTGGACGTGACCGATATCGAAGGCGTCAGCGTCATGGACCAGGTCACCCTGGTAGGGACAGACGGAGATAAAAATATCACGGTGGAAGAGGCGGCAGATCTGGCAGGTTCCTTTAACTATGAATTTGTCTGCGGGATCGGAAAAAGGGTTCCCAGAGTATACTTCCAGGATGGAAAGGCAAAAGAGGCAGTGGACTATCTGGAAGACTGAGGTATTCTAAAGCCGGACGAAAATCGTTTGGAAAATAGGATTAAGTTGAATACTTCTGAAAGAAATGTCAATACTCTTCATAAACTATTATGAAAGAGATGGAGAGTGATTAGGCTTATGGTAATTAAGCGAGGAGATATTTTTTATGCAGATTTGAGGCCTGTTGTCGGCTCAGAACAAGGAGGCGTCCGCCCGGTCATTATTTTGCAGAACGACGCGGGCAACCGATACAGCCCCACGGTCATCTGTGCAGCGATCACGAGCAAGATGAACAAGGCAAAACTTCCGACGCATGTGCCGGTGGACTGCAGGAAATGCCAGCTGGAAAAAGATTCGGTTATCTTGCTGGAACAGATCAGGACGATCGATAAAAGCCGGCTGAGAGAAAAGGTCTGTCATCTGAACAGTTTTATATTGGAGAAAGTTGACAGGGCACTAAAGATCAGTTTAAGTCTTGATACATAGATGGACAGATTGACCTTTTCTTCGTAAAATGGTATATTTTATTACGACTGATGAATAAAGGAGATGTATATGGAAGATTTAAGTGCCGCGATGATCCTGATACCGCTGCTTACGTTGGTATTAGGTGCCGTCTTCGGCTACATAATTGGAACGAAAAGCAAAAATAAGCCCAAGGGTAAGCAAAACGATCAGACAGAGCGGGAAGCGGATGACGATAATGACAATGAATATGAAGAAGAGATCATGAACATTGTCAACCAGGGGCATGAGCAGGGGGCCATTTTGGAAGATGAAGCCAAGATGATCACCAATATTTTTGAGTTCGGGGACAAAGATGTAACCGATGTCATGACTTCCAGAAAGAAGATCGATGGGATCGACTGCACCATGTCTCTGGAAGAAGCCCTGCATTTTATGCTGGATGAGCCATATTCAAGATTTCCTCTCTATGAGGAGGATATCGATCATATCATCGGTGTCCTGTATCTCAAGGATGTGATCGACGCCTTTATAAATAATAAAGATCTGGAGCTCTATGAGATTGCCAGGGAGCCGTTCTATGTACACCAGACCATGAATCTGTCTGTGTTGTTTCAGGAAATGCAGACAAAAAAGATCCATATGGCGATCGTTGTGGATGAATACAGTCAGACAGAAGGCATTGTTTCAATGGAAGATATGCTGGAAGTGATCGTTGGAAATATCCTGGATGAGTATGATGTGGAAGACAGGGAGATCACAAAGCTTGGTTGGGCCGATATTTTCCTGATGCGGGGAAGCACGAGACTTGAAAAGATCGAGGAAGTGCTCGGCATCGAGTTTGAAGTAGAAGAGATTGAAACGCTGAGCGGAT
This sequence comes from Anaerostipes faecis, assembly GCF_910574135.1. Lineage (NCBI taxonomy): Bacteria > Bacillati > Bacillota > Clostridia > Lachnospirales > Lachnospiraceae > Anaerostipes > Anaerostipes faecis. Next base: position 94,369 of record NZ_CAJSYK010000012.1, read on the forward strand.
TTTTGGTAGACCAGTTGGGCCATCTTCCGGAACAGGGAGAAGAAGTGGAGATCATTTATGAAGGATGGTCTTTTAAATCCGTGGATATTCACGACAACGTGATCAAACAGGTAAAAGTGGAGAAAAAGCGTACAAAAAAAGAAGAAAATGATTCAGAGAAGGAGTAAATACAGTTATGTCAGGACATAGTAAATTTGCAAACATTAAACACAAGAAAGAAAAAAATGACGCGAAAAAAGGCAAGATCTTTACCAAACTCGGCAGAGAGATTGCTGTGGCGGTGAAAGAAGGCGGTGCGGACCCGGAAAATAACAGCCGGCTCCGTGATATTATCGCTAAGGCAAAGGCCAACAATATGCCCAATGACACCATTGACCGAAGCATCAAAAAAGCTGCGGGCGATGCAAACGCCGTCAACTATGAGGCTATTACATATGAAGGATACGGCCCGAGCGGAGTTGCGATCATCGTAGAGGCTCTGACAGACAACAAAAACAGGACTGCCTCCAATGTCCGGAGTGCCTTTACCAAAGGAAACGGAAGCATCGGGACACCGGGCTGTGTCTCCTACAATTTTGAGAAAAAGGGCCAGATCATTATCGCAAAAGAGGATTGTCAGATGGATGAGGACGATCTCATGATGACTGCGCTGGATGCGGGAGCAGAGGATTTTGCCGCAGAGGAAGACAGCTATGAGATCGTTACGGACCCGGATGATTTTTCTAAAGTCAGGGAGGCCCTGGAAGCGGAGTCCATCGAGATGGCCAGTGCGGAAGTCACCATGATCCCGAACACCATGGTAGAGCTGGTTTCTGAGGATGATATCAAGAATCTGCAGAAGACGCTGGATCTGCTGGAAGAAGATGATGACGTCCAGGATGTCTGGCATAACTGGAACGAATAGACTGTACAGACCGAACAGAGACCTTTCATTATGCATTTATGTCATGATGAAGGGTCTTTTTATGATATAATTAAGAAGATGATATATCATGCAGATCCGGGAAGGTGCCATCAGGGGAACCGGCAGGGCTGTGATCAAAGTATCTGTTCCTGAATCGGGCATTTATAGCAGTGCTTCTAAAAATATTACGGTCAATGCGGCACCGAAGCGTCCTTCATTCAGCATTAAGAATATAAAAGGGAAAAAATTAAGGATCAGCTGGAAAAAGGATAAAAGGCCAAGCGGTTATGAGATCTGTACAGCGTCCAACTCAGAATTTAAAAATCAGAAAGTAAACTTTGTATGGATTTTGATCTCCTATGAGATACTAATAACCTTAATCTTTCAGGATTATATGAAAGAAGACAGGACGAATTTTCTTTGTGAACATCCTGTGATTTTTTCTAAAATAACTATAAAATCTATTGATTTTATAACAGCTTGAAGATATAATGCATGTTACTGTAAAGAAAAGATAAACTTTTTGAAGAGGAAGGGATGACTTATGTTTCCGATGTATGGATTTTTTGATCCGACTTATATTTTGATTATAATAGGTGTTATTATTACGCTTGCGGCATCTGCCAAGATGAATTCGGCTTTTAGGAGGTACTCAAGGGTCCGCAGTCACTCAGGGCTGACAGGAGCACAGGCAGCTACGAAAATTTTGAATTATGCGGGAATCTATGATGTAGTAGTGGAACGTGTGTCCGGTAACCTGACCGACCACTATGATCCAAGAAGTAAAGTATTAAGATTGTCCGACGCTACGTATAATGCCACATCGGTAGCGGCAATCGGTGTCGCCGCTCATGAGTGCGGTCATGCTATGCAGGACAAAGAGGCGTATGCACCGCTCAAACTCCGCGGAAGTCTAGTACCTGTAGCTAATATTGGCTCTAATCTTTCATGGGTTTTTATTATCCTGGGTATCATCATGGGGGCCAATCAGACACTCCTGAATATCGGGATACTCCTGTTCTCGCTGGCCGTGATCTTCCAGTTAGTAACTCTTCCGGTAGAGTTCAACGCATCCAGCCGTGCGCTGAGAGTTTTGAAAGACTCTGCGATGATGTATGATGATGAAGTGGAAGATACAAGAAAAGTATTATCTGCGGCTGCATTGACCTATGTAGCATCTGCGGCTGCAGCTATTTTGAGTCTGCTGCGTCTGGTGATTTTATTCGGCGGCGGCAGAGACGATTAATAAATTAAAGAGATTTTCTCGATTTTCTGCATTCGGTTTTGAAAAGCCCGTCTTTTCGCTGTATCCAAAGTTCTTATAAAGATAAAGACACCGTGTTGCAAAGACTGGGAATAAACATAAGACGCCGTGGATTTTTGGATGCGTGATACGATTGACGGGAGCAGCAGTCTGTCTGTTTAAGAAAAAGAAGATGGAGGAGTGGACAGCCGGGAGAAACAAACCTGGCTGTCTTCTTTTGTTTCGGGAAAAGTCTGGATGCACGGATCACAGAAAGCAAAACTTGTCAACTGAATAAAGAAAGCTTAAAATAGTGAAGAGTAAGTATTCAGGAAGAGAAAGGATGATTGACATGTCTGTAACAGAGGTCAGGAGTTATTTAAAAGAATTTAATATGGCTGACAGAATGAAGGATTTTGAAGCTTCCAGTGCCACAGTAGAGCTAGCGGCCAAAGCACTGGGTGTGGAAGAAGCGAGGATCGCCAAGACGTTATCCTTTTACGGGCCGGATGGGTGCTGTATCCTTGTGGTAACCGCCGGAGACGTAAAGATCGACAATAAAAAATTTAAAAATATGTTCGGGTTAAAGGCAAAGATGCTGAGAGGAGACGATGTAAAAAAGCTTACCGGACATGAAAAGGGCGGTGTCTGCCCATTTGCAAATCCGGAGCATACAGAAGTATTTTTGGATGAGTCGCTGGTAAAGTTTGAAACTGTTTTTCCTGCCTGCGGCAGCGCAAATTCTGCGATTGAGCTCAAACCGGAAGAACTCTTTCAATGTGCAAAAGCCGTGAAGTGGGTGGATGTGACAAAGGCCGCAGGAGCCCCAAAATGAACGTAAAGATTATCTGTGTGGGGAAGATTAAGGAGCCATATTTAAGAAAACTGATCGAGCGCTGTGTGAAAGAACTGAACAGGAGCTGCCGTCTGGAGATCATTGAACTGAAAGATGAAAAAACACCTGACGGAGCCAGTGAGAAGGAGGAGGAGCGCATCCGGGAGATCGAGGGCAAGAGGATCTTAAACCGGATTCCGGAAGGAAGCATTGTGATCCCGCTTTGTATTGACGGAAAACAAATGACTTCAGACGAACTCAGGCACAAGTGGGAGAAATGGAACAGGCAGAGGGATGCAGAGGTTGTATTCGTTATCGGAGGATCTCTGGGACTTTGCAGTGCGGTCCAGAGGAGGGGGACATTTAAGCTGAGTTTCAGTGCAATGACATTTCCACATCAGCTGATGAGGCTGATCCTCTTGGAACAGCTTGTATATGCGGCAGGGATGAAGGAGGAATGATGGGATCAATATTGATCATAGAGGACAATAAGGATGTCAGCCGGATGCTGTCGGAGTTTCTCTTAGAGTCCGGCTATCAGCCAGAGTCAGCTTTTTCCGGAACGGACGGGCTTAGAAAACTGAAAGAACACTGCTATGACCTGGTGCTCCTGGATCTGATGCTTCCCTAGCAATGCATCCTTCCTGGCAGATCCTCAGATGGTGGCCCTTTTGGGAACAGTGGCCGCAGGAATGTTTCTTTGCGGGGATTTTGAAAATAAGACTGTTCACGATGCAGTGTCCGGAGGCATCGGAAGAAGTCAGCTGGTTCTGGGGAAAGCACTTTCATATTTTTTGATCCTCTTTCTATTGATTCTTCCGTATTTCGCAGTCACGATCACGGCATTTTTTATAGACAGCCAGTATCAGCTGTATATCCCGTCTGTGTTTCTCACTTTGATTTGCAGAGAATCAGGAAATGCGCTCACACTATATTCTGTATTGAAAATTCTTGGGATCACGGCGGCGGTATGTGTGGTCTACGCGGGACAGCTGAGCATTTGTCTTCCGCTGGCGTTTATTTTTCGCAGGCCGGTGCCGGTCATCGGGATTGGATATCTGGTATCAATGACCTGCGGAATGCTTCAGGCAGGAGGAAACAAAGTATTTGAAAAAATGATCAGTATGACGCCGTTCCACTTTAAAAATTTAACCCGGCTTTCTATGGACGCAGAACCGGAAATGTTTTTGAAGAGTGTCGGAACCGGAGTCGGTTTTACCGTTCTGATGATCCTGGCGGCCATGCTCATTTTCAGGAGAGCCGAGATCAAATAAACATATAGGAGATGTACAGATGGTTCTTATATTGTCAGCGGTGATCGTAATTCTGGTCGGATATGTGATTTTGCTCCGGAAGCAGGTCAATAAAATAAACCGCCAGCTGGAAAAACGCAGAAAAGAAAATACGAGACAGCCGATAAGCCTGGAATTGATAGATTCCGGGCTTACAAGCCTTGCGGGAAATATCAACCGATGCCTGAAAAGTGAGGAAAAACTGAGGGAAGAGACTGTGCGCAGGGAAAAGGAGCAGAAGGAAATGATAGCAGACTTATCCCACGATCTCAGAACACCTCTGACGGCAATCAAGGGATACCAGCAGCTGCTCATGGCTACACTAACGGAGGAAGGACAGAGAGAAAGACTCCGGACCGCTCAGAAACATGCAGATGAACTGGGGAAGATGATCGAACAATTTTTTGAGTATTCTCTTTTTTCTTATAAAGCATCAGAGCCAAAATGTGAACGGATTAATCTTGGGGCATTGATCGCCGAATGTATTGCGGAAATGGTTCCGGTGCTGGAAGAACATAAACTTTCCATCCGGATGAAAGAAACAGATCTGGTTTATGCAAAAGCGGATAAGGAAATGCTCATCAGAATTATTCAGAATTTGATTCGTAACTGTCTTGCCTATGCAGAATCCGATGCTGTGGTCAGGGTAGTAAAAACAAAAAAAGCGGTTTTTTCATTTGGAAACCGGACAACGGTAACAGTAGACCCGGATCGCCTGTTTGTCCGGTTTTACAGAGAAGACCGATCAACAAGCCGGCCGGGAGGTATGGGCCTTGCCATTGTAAAACTTTTGGCAGAACAGATGGGGGGAACTGTCAGGGCCAGAAAAAAGGACGGCTGGCTGTGGATCTATGTCGAACTTCCTTCTGACGGATGATACTTATTCCATTCATCCAGGATATAACGGTTCCACAGATTATAAAATTGAAAGCCGCGTACCCGATCCATCTGCCGGGAGCGAAGCATAGAGATTTGTCTTTCATCAAAAATATAAAAAAAATAAGTCCCAGCGCGGCCAGCTTTGTGATTAAGGATTTCACGCCTATAATTACAAGAAATAAAATTAATTTCATGTCTTACCTCTCTTTAGTTTCTGACTGTATCATCATCTGTGTGATGTATTCGTCTGCACTGGAAATCACAAAATCATCTCCTTTAGAGTGTGGTGAGAACAGACCGATCGTATCATAATAGTGCAGAGTCCGCTTGGTGATTGCGTAGATTTTTGCAAACTGTGAAGTTGTCATCTTTATTGAGCGGCGATTCATGATATTTCCTCCTTGACTTCACACTTACTGAATACTTTAAGGTAATTATATACCAATAAGTTTAATTAGAATAGGAGCAATCAAATGAAAGAACAAATCAGGATAAGAGAATACATGGACAGAGACAGCATCTAAATTGGCAAGAGTTTTTCTGTACAGCTGCCTCTGCAGCCAGACTTCAGGTTATCAAGATTTTTGGATGTATAAATCTGTATGAAAAATGAAGAGATTCAAAGTATTTATCTGTTTACAGACACAAGCTGTAATTTTAAATTTTATGAACATCAGGGTATGAACCGGTGCAGGGAACATACCCAAATTTTCACTGTCCACAGCCGGCCAAAATGAAATTCTTTTTGTCTGAACAGGAGGACAGAAGCATGGCCTGAACTCTATTTGTCCAGACTTTCCTCAAACATCCGGTAGATCTCGGGATGTTCTTTTTTTACATTGACCGGCATCAGATTTTTGCCGACCATCCCGTGAGAGGTGGTGCCGGTGGCGATCAGGGCGCGGGGATTTTCCCGAATGACTTCATAGGAGAATTCCAGGCGCACCGGTGTAAGCCTTGTCAGTTTTATCCGGATGGAAAGTTCGTCTTCATAAAAAGCGGCCTGTTTATACCTGACCGTAAGACCGGTAAGAGGTGTGATAATGCCGGCTTTCTCCACGTCTGTGTAGCTGATTCCTGAGGCTTTGATAAAATCGGTTCTTGCAACCTCAAACCAGACTGGATAATTACTGTGATGAGCAATCCCCATCTGGTCTGTTTCCGCGTATCTTACAACGATTTTTGATGTGTACATAAAATCATCCTTTCTTAGCTTTGTCAATTCTACCAGTATATAATAAAACGTCCTGATATGTCTAACCCATCTTTCATGGAATCGTTGAATTTCTTAGATTTATATTGTATCATAAAAGAAACAGACAGCAGAAAAGAAAGCAAGGAGAGCTTCTATAAAAAACAGGCTGAAAGCAACAGAGGATATACATTGGTAGAGCTGACGGTGGAAAGACAGGGAACTCAGAATTACAGGACATCGGGAACTGAAGAAGGCAGGAAAGTTACGATCAGCAATTTTACTGTAGATCCGACGCAGCTTTCAGAAGCAAATATAAAAGATTTTTATGCTAAAATCGAGCGCACGATCAATGGCTATTATAACGGCATGAACTAAAAGGATGAAAAACGATAAGCGGGTCTACTACAATGAGAAAGAAGAAGGCTACGGCAAAAAAGAAGCTTTCCGCACTCTGGATATTGAGATGATCCAATCGGCGAAAGATACACTGGGAGACATAAAGGTTACGGTCTACTGGGAGTCCAAAAGGATGAATCCCTTGACCAGGCTGTACTTGTGACAAAAGTAAGTGCAAGTTCCAGAAAGCAGGAATATCATATAACGACCAGGTATTCTTTAAAGCTAAACACTGGCGAGCCGGAGCAGTGGATCTGGGCGACAAAATGGCAGGAGTGATTGCATGAGAAAAATACGGAAGCGGAATGACCCATGTGGAATTGATGGTTACTTTTCTGCCGCTGGTACAGCTGCTGCTGCCCGTTCGTTGAGAAACTTTCAGAGGTAAAGGCAAGCAAATATGATAGTGTTTCTATTACATTTCGGACGGTATAACCTGTGCACACGAAGAAGGTTTAAAAATCACAAGTTCATAGAATATGCAAAAGGGGAAGAAGTTCCTGACGCGGGAAAACGCCAGGTGTTCTCCGGGGATGTGGAAAAGGACATTTTAAAAACTGCCAGGAGTTATGGAAGGATCGACACCATTGCCTATGACAGACGGGATGTAAAAGTGACAGAACTTGTATATATTGAGGATGGCTACATCGTAAGCTACAAAGAAATGAAGGGAAAACCAGTCAGGAAAGTGTAGCGATTGAGCCGGATGATAGGGGATTCATAAGAGATTTAAGTAAAAGGGTGTCCCAAAAGTATTTTTATTTCTGGGGTATCCTTTTCTTTTGCAAAAGGGGGAAACATGGGACTTGTATATTTTATATTCTTCTGGATCGGAGCATCCGTCTTTTCTTTTGTGAATGTCTTGATCTATAGGGTGCCCAGGAAGATTTCTTTTGTCGGCGGCAGAAGTTTTTGTCCGTCCTGCAGGACCAATCTAAAACTATACGATATGATACCGGTATTCAGTTATATTCTCCTTAAAGGCAGATGCAGAAAATGTAAATCAAAGATCCCGGTCCGCTGCCTCTTTGTAGAATTACTGGGAGGAATTTTAGCTGTTCAGTGTGCGGCAGCCGTTCCTTTGGATGAGACGGGAGCAGGCATCTACCTTTTTAAAACAGTTTTTTTATTAATGACTGGGGCTCTTTTGACTGCAGTGACATTTGTAGATATTGACACAATGGAAATTCCCAATGGCTTTGTACTGGCGTTAGCGTGTCTTGGAGCCGTGTCTCTTTTTGTGTTTCCGGAAGTTTCTCTGCCTGTGAGGGTGACCGGATGTTTTGCGGTCAGCGTTCCGATGCTGCTGCTTACGGTACTGATCCCTGGAGCTTTCGGGGGCGGTGATATTAAGCTGATGGCCGCAGCGGGAATCCTGCTGGGGGCAAAGCTTACCGGCGCCGCATTTTTCTTTTCTATGTTAGCCGGAGGGCTGTACGGAATCTACCTGCTGGCCGGAAAGAAAAAAGGAGGCAAAGATCATTTTGCATTCGGACCGTTTTTATGTGTGGGCATCTGGGCAGCCATTTGTTGGGGAAATGAGATCTTCGGCTGGTATTTTGGACTTTTGCCGTGAGATGATGCTTGAGGAGGGAAATTATATATGCCGAAATATAAATATAAATCAAAAGAAAGATGAAGGAGTCTCATTGGTTCACTCCCTGAATTTCCTTTCTCAGAGGCGATGGAGGAACAGGGGAGGACGTTCCCGGTCCTTTTAGTCAGTATGATGCGCTCTGCGGAGGTCAATGGAAATTTGGACCGTACCTCACTGCACATGGCGGAGCATTATGATAAAGAAAACAGGCTCAACGGAAAAGTCAGGAATGCCGGATTTAATGTAGAAAATGTCCTAAAATTTCAAAAATATGATTGCAAATGATTTGGAATTGTTGTAATATATAACACGGACATTTAATATACTACTTTGCATCAGTAACTCAGTGGATAGAGTGACAGCCTCCGAAGTTGTTGGTCGCAGGTTCGACTCCTGCCTGGTGCAGTTTTGAAAACCGCATATATATGCGGTTTTTTTAAGTATGACGGGCATGTCCGTGTTCTGTGGTGCAAGTCCACATAGGCGTAGCTACCGACGAACTTGTAAGCGACTCCCAAGGTTTGCATCGTGAGGTGTGGGCGAGAAGAAGGGATAGCGAAATCGTAGCCCTACGGACAGAAACCCGATAT
>NZ_CAJSYK010000013.1:0-92986 GCF_910574135.1 Anaerostipes faecis
TTCATAGGAAAGTTCTACGACCTTCCCTATGAAATAAAAACGCTCCGCGGGTTGTGCACAGATGCGTAAGGAAATTATTTGCCTGCGGCAAATTGCATCAGGCACGCAAAGTTGTCAAGCCCCTCAAAGAGTGAGGGGTTGGGGCGTTGAAGTGGGCTTGCCCACTTTGTTCCATTAAGACACAGGGAAAGTACAATTACCGCTTTCCCTGCCATGAAAGGAGAATAGAAATTATGACACGAAAACAAAAGCATCTGCTTACACGCATCATTGTGGCGGCAGTGCTGTTCTTTGCAGGGAGCTTCTTACAGCTTCCTGAATACGTAGAAATGGGTGTATTCCTTGTCTGCTACGCTGTTGTTGGATGGGATATTGTATGGAAAGCGATCACAAACATCCTTCACGGGCAGGTATTTGATGAAAACTTTCTGATGACGATAGCCACCGTTGGCGCATTAATTTTAGGGGAACATTCCGAAGGTGTTGCCGTTATGCTGTTTTATCAGGTAGGCGAATGGTTCCAGTCTTATGCGGTTTCCAAATCCCGCAAATCCATCGCAGGCCTGATGGATATCCGCCCGGACTATGCCAACGTAGAACGGGACGGAAAACTGGTGCAGGTTGATCCAGATGAGGTGCAGATCGGAGATGTCATCGTAGTAAAGCCGGGAGAACGCATCCCTTTGGACGGAACAATCCTCAAAGGTTCCTCTGCACTGGATACTTCTGCCCTTACCGGGGAATCCATGCCCCGTGAAGTAGAGCCGGGAATGGAAGTCATCAGCGGATGTATCAACCAGACTGGTATTTTGACCATCCAGACCACAAAGGAATTTGGAGAGTCTACGGTTGCAAAAATCCTTGATCTGGTGGAAAACGCAAGCGACAAAAAAGGCCGGACAGAAAACTTTATCACACGCTTTGCCCGATACTACACCCCTGCTGTGGTATTCGCAGCCCTCGCACTTGCCATCCTGCCACCACTGATCACCGGGCAGTCATTTGGCACCTGGATTTACCGTGCTTTGACCTTCCTGGTTATCTCCTGTCCCTGTGCGCTCGTCATCTCCATCCCGCTTAGTTTCTTTGGAGGTATCGGCGGTGCGTCCAGGATCGGTGTTCTTGTAAAGGGCAGCAACTATTTGGAATCACTTGCTCATGCGGAAATGGTAGTCTTTGATAAAACAGGTACTCTGACCAAAGGTTCCTTTGCCGTCAGTGAGGTCAATCCAAAAGGCATGAAAGACACACAGCTTCTGGAACTGGCCGCATATGCGGAGGATTATTCTAATCACCCAATCTCGCTCTCGATCAAGAAAGCCTATGGCAGAAAAATTGACAGTGGCCGCATCGCAGATGTTCAGGAAAGCGCAGGCCATGGCGTGCGGGCTGTCATTGACGGTAAAGCAGTTCTGGCCGGAAACGCCAAGCTGATGGTAAAGGAACGTATCCAATACACCCCTTCTACTGCTGTCGGCACCGTTGTTTATCTGGCCTGTGACGGAAAATATGCCGGATGTATTGTCATAGAAGATGAGATCAAAGCAGATGCTCCAGCAGCAATCAAACGTCTGAAATCCGCCGGAATCCACAAAACAGTCATGCTGACCGGAGATGCAGATGCCGTTGGAAAAAAGGTAGCAAACCGTCTTGGATTAGATCAGGCATACACTGAACTGCTCCCTGCCGATAAGGTTGACCGTGTAGAAGAACTGCTGAAACAAAAAAGTGAAAAAGGAAAACTTGTCTTTGTCGGGGACGGCATCAACGATGCTCCCGTACTGGCACGGGCCGATGTAGGTATCGCTATGGGCGGTCTGGGTTCCGATGCAGCCATTGAAGCTGCTGACGTTGTATTGATGACGGATGAACCATCCAAAATCGCTTCTGTGATGAAGATTGCCAGAAAGACGATCCGTATCGCAAATCAGAACATCGTATTTGCCTTGGGTGTGAAATTCCTGGTACTCATCTTAGGTGCTTTGGGATACGCCAATATGTGGGCGGCCGTATTTGCCGATGTCGGTGTCTCCGTCATTGCCATCCTAAACGCAATCCGTGCCATGCGGGTAAAACGGCTGGATGTGCCTTCCCAGATCTAAAAAGATTTGAGAACCGAAATGCGCCGCACTTCATTCCTAACATGAAAGCGGCGCATTTCCCTTATTCGTCCTGTAATCATGACATCATGGTATACCCGGAGGGTATTTCCTCTATTGATTTGTCGGGCAGGATATTTCAAATAACGCATCAATAGAACGATGCAATAATTTAGCCTGTTGTGTGTCTGACAAGGAGTAATACACTTCTTTTCCTTCCCTGCGGCTGGATATGATCCCACTTTTTTTCAGTATCCGCAAATGGTGCGATACTGCGGGAGCACTCATATCCACAGCCGCCGCAATGTTACAGACACATTCTTCACAGTGACAGAGCAGCCACAAAATCCGCAGACGTGTCGGATCATCAAGCTGCTGAAATAAAAATGCTATATTAGTAAAGCCTTTCACAGAAGGCATCTTGTCTAATACCCGTTCAATGTTCTGTCCGTGGTTGTGAGGTAGATTATAATGTGACATCAAAAATCATCTCCTTCCTGGAACTATCATAGCTATTTAAATTTTATCTGTCAAACAGCTTACACATAGATTGGAGAAATTACATGAATACAACAGAACATACAACTTTTATGGTTCCAAAACCAGAGGAATTGCAGCAGCTATCTGAACTTTATAAAGCAATGGGTGATTATACCCGTATGCGGATACTGTGGCGTCTGATGGAGAAAGAATACTGTGTCAGTGATCTGGCAAAGGAAATGCAGGCCACAAAATCAGCCATCTCCCATCAGCTTCGTGCGCTGCGGATTGTACGCCTGGTCTACTCCCGCAAGGTTGGTAAAAACGTATTTTATTCCTTGCAGGACGAACACATCGGCTGGATACTGGAAGAAACCTACGCACATATTTCAGAGCGATAAAAGCACAGCCCCTGTGCTTGTTTTACAGGGGCTGCGCCAAGTATTCATTTACAGATTTTCATAGGAAACCAACTGGCTCATCGGAATACGCTGTGTATCAAAACGATTCGTATCTGCCGGATCATCATCAGAATAACCAATTACCAGAATGTTGACCGGTTCCAGACTATCCGGAAGGTTAAATTCCTCACGCAGTACATCCGGCTTGAAGTAACAAACCCATACGGTTCCAAGACCTAACTCTGTGGCCTGCAGCATCATATGGTCAGTCAGGATAGATGCGTCAATGTCACCACTTTGTTTCTGATCGAATGGACGTACCCATGCCTTGTTATGATCTGCACAAACAATGATCGCCAACGGTGCATTATAGATACCAGCGGCCTTACTGACCTTCGCCAGACCCTCCTCACTCTGAACAGCAATCAGATGAACCGGCTGAAGGTTAGCGGCTGTCGGAGCCACATGAGCTGCTTCCAGAATCTGCTCCAACTTTTCCGGCTCCACTTTCTGATTTTTGTAGCTGCGTACAGAATGACGCTGTTTTGCAATATTGATAAAATCCATAATAATTACCCCTCGTATTATAAAGTAGTAGTGTTTATAGTCCCTCTCCAAGGACTGTATGCTATACTGTTGGAGATACTGTGGATTGGTTCTTACTTCCTACCACTCGATGGTTTTAGAACGGCTCCAACCACAGTCTCTTTGTATATTTGTTAATCAGTTAGATACCGCATGACGGTTTATTTAGAACGAGGTTACAATCGCAAAGAGTACCGTGGGTTCTAAACAGTATGAAATTTTATTCAAAGGAGTATTTTTATGATTTACGTTGGAATTGATGTTGCTAAAGACAAACATGATTGCTTTATCACATCATTGCTTTTGTATTTTTTATGTTTTCCCTTTTGGCCTCTGGATTGATCCGCACAGACCGGTTTGTGTTTATGTATGGATAGAGCCGTTTGGCTATAAGGGAAAGGATCAGATTTTCAAGTAAAGTCATCCCAATTTGGAGCCCCAGATAGACAAAATAATTTGCTGTCAGCCAAAGAAACAGCGCTTGAGCCAGTTGAAGCAGGATGCTGATCAACAGATGACAGATGGTACTACAACACATCCGCTGTCTCTGATATAATTATCTAGCGCCTGCCCAAAAAAAGGATATAATTTCCGCGGTTACTCATTTCATATTTTGTATCAATGGGCAGCGGATTGCGCAGCACTATCATTTTACTTTTTGTAAAGCCAGCCCTTTGCAACATCCGCATCATAAACTCCGACGGGCAGATATATAAATCAACTTTGCCATATAGACCTTTTTTGCGTATGTAATCCGCCTCATATTTTGCCAATGCGCCCATTAGTCTGGAACCTTTAATGCATCGGTTCCAAATGCAGTGGCTAAAGTGTCCATCTAAACACTTCTCACATGTGTTTCCGTTCCCATCCAGCATAGTATAAGCGGGGCAAATTGAAATAAAATCATGCACTGTCCAAAAAATCGGCAGATTTTTGTCAAAGTCTTTTACTGCGTTGATAACAAACAGCGTAATCTGCCGGTGTATGTTATTCAGCACTACAAGATCGGGATGCTCATTTTCCAAAAGCTGCGCATATTTCGATATGCTTCTTTGGAATAGGAAATGCGCAGTACCATATTGATCCGACTCTTTAGCGGCCCGTTCACTGAAGCATTTGACACGAAATACTTTTCCTTCTCATTGCGGAGATTCCGTTCGGAATCCCTCATGGAAAAAATTATTACCTCGTGCCCTCTATCTTTTAAGGCTTCCGCTAAAGCAAAATAATATTTTTCCGCGCCGCCTTTTCGATAATGGAACTTATTGACCAGCAAAACTTTCATGTGGATCATGCCTTTCACTAGAAAGTAGACACCCCATATCTCCGCTTCCACATCATGTAAATTATCCCAGCCGGTACAGCAAGCAGGACCGTCAAGCACTTATATTTTGCCATGGAAAAAAGGTGGTTCATCTTATAGCCTGCAAATCTTCCATATATCAAATACTGTAAAGTCCCTTTGATTCGATACCTTAGCTTAATGTCCTTTTCCATATACAACGCCGCCCGGTGCATACAGCCCTGAGGCGAGGCAATATTGTTCCTCCGACGGTTTTTCGTAAGTCCGCCATCTTGATATTCAAATTGATAAATTGCCCTGTTGATATGAACCATAGCGTACTTTCTGCCCATTGGAATCCAAACAACGTCTTCACCGAGAAATTTTTCCCCCGGATATTCTGGAAACGGAAATTCCTTGAGACACCTGGTGTAAAAGACCTCCGCTTTATCTGCTTGGGTATCATCACCATTGATTCGCGTATCAATGTAAGAAGCTACTTTCTCATCTGGCTCAAAGAGTTTCCCGCTGATCTTGCCATCCGGAAACATCCTTAGGAATGAATATCCACACAATCCTTGGCAGTTCTGATATCGTTCGTGATACTTCAGGATGATTTCGACCGCATCCTCTGTGACCGTGTCATCAGAATCCACAATAAAGGTTAATGGCGTATTGATCAATGCAATACCCACATAAGCAGCCACTCTACACCCCATTTTCTGTTATAGACCGGTGTAAGAATCGTTAATATCATCTAGCTTTATTTCCTTTCATCATTTTTCTTTTTTGAAAATAATATTGAGAACAATTCTACAAAATAACGAAATTCATCCCGCCTTACGTAGACTACAAGATAACTCAAGTTCCCAACCACTGCGCAGATTGCCATTTTGGCCATAAATAGTGGCAAGCCGATTCCCGGCAACATCTCACAGATACACCATACTACAACGGTTGTCAATAAAGTAATCAAGGTATTGACAATATAGCTCAAAAAATACGGCCGCACTGAACTATGGAATCCATATTTAAACAGTACTATTGGCTCTATCCAGAAACAGGTGGTTATTGTGCTGACAGCTGTTCCGACAAAAATTCCTGCGACTCCAAGCGGGGCCGCCAACGCAATGGATACCACCAAATTGATGGCCGCCTCCGTGATCGGCTTGTAGCGGTCATACCAGTAGAGGCCTTCGGCGTCTCGAAAGATCAACACAGCCTGACGCATACCATATAAGTAGAAATTCAGCGCGATCAAGCATACGATCCTTTGGTCAAACAGATAGCTTTCCCCTACCCAGAGCTCAATAAATGGATTCAAAAGGATCGTGAGGCAGACGGTTGAAAACCCATACAGCCAACTTCCGGCGAAGTTTACCTTTTCAAATACGCCTAGGACCTGTTTTGGTCCCGCAGTAACTCCCAAATTTCCAACACTCGCCATCAAAGCACTAAAAAGCTGACTGTAAATCGATGTCAATGCACCGGTGATCATCTGATAATTGGAATATGACCCTACGGAAACCATTCCGAAAAAATATGAGATCAGCAGATTATCTGTACCAAATACAACGATCCCTCCTACCCTATGGGCAAGCATGGCTTTTGTATTTTTTATGATCTCCTTTTTTGCTTCTACTTCGACCGGCTCATTTTGATATACATTTAGATATGGAAAAAGCCGGTTGGCAATATGGCCAAGGATCAGATTTTCCAACAGTGTCGTGCCAATTTGAAGCCCCAGATAGACAAAATAATTCCGTGTCAGCCAAAGGAACAGCGCTTGAGCCACCTGCAGTAAAATATTAAGCAATACGTGGCAGCTCGTCGTGATATACTGCCTCTGATCGGCAATGATCAGGGATTGCTTATAGGAAAAAAGGTAGGACAGCGCGGTGTTCAGAACAAACAACAGATAGATCAGATCGATATGCGGAATATCAGGCAAATTCTGGATCAGTACCGGCAAGAATGGAGTCAACGCACCACCCAACAGAATGGTAACGAGTCCGATGGTCCAGTAGACTCTCCGGAACAAGGCCATCCGGGCGGCGATCTGTTTCTGGTCCTGTTCTGCCAGTGGCCTGTAGAGGCTATAGGTGATGGCACTGCCAATACCCAGCTCAGCCAGGGAGAGCATGGACAGGATACTGGAAAAGGTTCCGTTCAGACCAAGGTATTCCTGCGTTAACACAAGGATAAAAACCTTGCGTGTTAAGAAGGTAACAAAAATTCTGATAGCCTGAAAAAACATGGAAGCTTTAATGTTTTTAAGAGATTTTTGTGTTCGAGACATAGTTTTCTCACATGAAATCAATCATATTTCTTCCGGGATAGTTTTCCATTTCCGCAGCCCAAAAACATCACTGTACGGTACATATGATGTTTGAGCAATAATAGTACAATACGGCCTTTCACAGCAGGCATGGATGATACTGGGGTCTTTGCAATAGCACCAGCGAAGCCGCTCGCCCGGCATAGATCTTCCAAAGCCAAAGCAGCAGAATGCAGCTGATCCATATGTTTTATACTTTCCCCATTTGCCTTGGTATATGACATGATCTCATGTATATATACCAGACCAATCCATGTATAGTACTTTTCCGCAAATTCATACTTTCCCATATACTTTTCGAGTCGTTCGGTATACATGCAAACTGCTTCCTTGATATCCGGAATATGAGTACTGTTAGATGCGGAACCACGCCGTATTCTGTAATGATAAATAGGAACATCATTCAACGTGCACAACTTCTTTACGCCCTGGATCACATCAATATTAAAAATGGCATCTTCCCATTTTTTTATGCCCACTGAAAATCTGCATTTTCCGTTCTCGAGCATGCTTTTTCGATAAAGTTTTCCCCACGGGGGGGGCATATTGATGTCCATACCCCCAATGCCAAAGGTAGCCTCCAGAAAAATTTGATGCAGCTCTTTGCCTTCATATGTATCCTGATCCCAACCTTTTAATGTGATCCGCTCTTCTTTATTCAAATAATTCCGATACCATGCCGCGCATACGAGATCACTGTCCTTTTGGACCGCCGCTTCAAGCAACACCTCCATCGCGTTCATGTCCAGCCAGTCATCGGAATCAACGAACAGGATCCACTCTCCCCTCGCTACTTCCAAGCCAAGGTTCCGCGCTATGGAAACGCCTGCGTTCTCCTGGTGGAATACGCGGATCCTTTCATCCTCGGCGGCAAATTGGTCGCATAACTCGGGGCAGGAATCCGGGCTTCCGTCATCGATAAGCAGGATCTCAATTTCCTTCATCGTCTGGTTTCGTATACTTTCGACGCATTGCTTCAAATATCGTTCCACATTGTAAACCGGAACGATCACACTGACTTTTGGCTCCATATCAAGATTCCTTTCCAATGTATTCTTTTATGTTCAACGTTCAGATCGCAAAAACCGTTTGATTTCGTTTACGCTCCGCCATACAGTGTATTTTATGACGTAGTACGGTCGGAGCACGGTGCGCTGAATCCTTTCTTTCCAGGTCAGATACTTTTTTAGATATCGGTAGTATTCACGCCAGAATGCCCCCTGATATCCTCCTTTCCAAGGTTTTGGGCTCACTACGTAGTGGAGGATCACCGGAGACGAAACCCTGTGCATATTTTTCTGTCCCGGCTGTGGCATATCGCGCGTTAGCAAAAGGCGTGTGGCATAATTATAAGTACAGTCAACCGTGAGAATATCATTTTGAAACAAGAGGTTCATGACATCCTGGTCGGGAAGTTGAATTACATTCATGTGCTGTTCTACAGCACGCAGGAATTCTTTTACTGAAAAAGTTTCTCTCATTTTCTTCAAATTGAACAGCAGGACCCCCGAATTACAATAATTATATGGTTCTAAAAGCCCTATGCTTTTCATATACGCCGCTTGTACAGGATGCTTGTACTTACACCAGTCTAAAACCCCCGCTATAGACTTTCCGTTAAAATCCAATCCATACAGCGGAGCAAGTTCCCCCTGCACAATGGTATCTCCATCAAGATACAATATTCGATCCAATGTGTCCGGTAAAAGCTCGCTGCACAGGAAGCGGTAGAACATTTCTTTGGGATAGCCGCCATTTACGGCGGCGGCCTTTTGAAACGCTTCATTCTCCGGTACAAGCACAGGTATAAACCGCCCGCCGTGCTCTTGCATATAAACATCCAACATCTCGAGGTTTTCATCCGACACATTCGAGTAGATCATATACAGATCTATTTTCTCAGAATTGTGGGCGAACAGAGAGTCAAGCATGATGCGTATCGGAAAGATATATTGGTCATCCGGTGTAACTAAAAGATTCAATCTTCAACACTCCTTCTTACTCTAAAATCTGACTGGATCTGTCCTCATTGATTTTTGGGCTGCTCAAAAATCAATTCGCTGAAATATACCAGCGAGACATTCATCAAAACAGAAGCTGTACTCGATTCAGCCAGAGCGTAAATTGCGTAGAGTACCATAACGATAGCCAATTCCCACTCCTGTCGTTTGACAAATCTCTTTGTCAGAGCATACGAACCAATTATGAATAACAGAAAAACAATTATCCCATTTCGGTACAAAATTTCAATATACCCAAAGTCAGTATTCATGGTCATAGTCCCAAACAAAGGAGGAACGACATGATCCATAATGACCGCATAGCCTGTTCGAAATCTGGAACTAAGTGTGCCAAAAGTCTTTAAAACAGGAAAGACTGGGAACAGAACACAAATCATAATACTCAAAAATGCGCCAACAAAATACGCTTTATCCGATAGATAGAATAAAAATTTGCGCAGCCATCGTGCTTTATCGTTCCTGACCCAAGCGACAAGCAAAATGAGCAAGGTAGTCATTAGAAAACCGGTCCTGGAATCAGTATATCGGAAAATAAAACAATTATATGCAAACAATAAGCAATAATGATACCATTTCATCCTTGCGTAGTACACTAAAACGCACAGTACAGTAAGCAGAAACACCGTATACTGTGCTGAATTTGGATGGCCATAACCGAGTGCATATCGAATTGTATAATAACCAACATGCCATCTCTTTATTTCCTGGATATCGAGAAAACCGGTTATCGCAAGGGTTGTCCGCACTACAAACAGAACTGCTCTAACGAAAAAACTGTATTTCATCATTTTTGTCAAGCTGATACCTTTGACACACAGGATCGTAATAAACGAAAGAAGTACCGCCGTGTCCTTTGAGCAAAACATCACCGCGATCCCCAGTAATAAAAGGAAGATCGCACAAATCAGTTCGCGCTTCCTCCATCGGGTCATCGTCAGTTTAATAACCGCAAATGGCAAAACGCACCAAGTCATTCCTCGAAAAACAATATCGGTCGATGTCAATCCAAAACCTTTTCCGATGAGCAGTACACTCCAGTAAACGTAAAACGAAAATAGAGGAAACAACCATTTTTTCCTAATTTTAACGTGAAAAAAATTCTCTTTCATAGCTTCTTGCTCCGTCACCCCCATTAAGTCCCTCTATCGGTTTTCACCAGTAACGCACAGATTGCAAGTACTACAACTGTCCAACTCCCTTTTCGTGACCCTGCCATCGCGCAAATCTCTCACGATCCTGTTTTCATACATCGAATATTTCCGCCTTTTCCCAAAACGAAGAAATTTGTGATGCATGACCCACCATGCTGGTTTCCAGATATACTTATGCATGGCCGGAGATACAGAGCCGATCATCCAGCAGTTTCGGTCACAGCGGCGTACCTTCTGACGGACTTCCTCTGCTTCTTTGCTGTTCCACAATTCGTTCCAGGTCTGACTGTTCAGATTGCCCATAACCATTTTTTCTTTCGTTCCGTTGCAAGGCATCACATCGCCGTACGGGTCAACAAAAAACGTGTCAAAGCTCATGTCGCAAGGGAGCAGTCTGCGCTGCCCATATATGTAATTGATGAGACCGTGATTGAAATAAGCGCGAAACCATTTTTTTGGGCTGTTTGAATGAAGCAGTTCATTGATCAGGTCCTCAAAATTCTGCGCCACCATCGGGCGATCATGGATGATGTTCCTATCCTCAACAAAATAAAAACTGTTATGTACAGCCGCTGTAGCAAATTCCATTCCTATTTCGTCAGACAAACAATAGAGCGGAACAAGTTCTGCCGCGTTCCTGTCCTGAACAGTCATGCCAAATCCTACGTCTTTCATGCCCATCTCACGCAGCTTTTTTAATGTGCCATAGCCGCGCTGAAATCCATTTTCAAGTCCACGGATCGCATCATTAGTCTTTTCCAGCCCCTCGATCGAGATACGGATCCCGATTTGTGGAAATTCCCTGCACAGGTCAATGATACGGTCTGCAAAGTAACCGTTGGTCGAAATCACAATTCGATCTGATTTTTTATAAAGCGCACGGACAATATCCTTCAGATCTGTGCGGATAAAGGGTTCACCACCCGTTATATTCGTAAAATACATGGGCGGAAGCTTTTCTATTGTATCGATCGTGAGTTCATCCTCCGGTTTAGAGGGCATCTTATATCGGCTGCACATGGTGCAGCGCGCATTGCACCGGTAGGTGACGATCACTGTCCCATTTAGTTTTCTTCTGGCCATGGTCCGCCCTCCTTCAACTTTCTTTGTAATATTTCAGCAGCTTGACAACGTATCCAGCGACGTTATCAAATCCATTCTTCGCGCAGTTTCGGCTGTACTGCTCTGTCAATGCCCTATCATTCCACAACCTTTGTATTTTTTCTTCCAGGTCTACCGCGTTTCCACACGCAAACAGCTCGCCGGTCCGACCGTTTTGTATCAACTCCGGGATCCCGCCGATATCTGAACCCAACACCGGCGTTCCCAGCGTAATGCTTTCTATCACAGAAAGCGGGCAGTTCTCATACCACTCTGATGGGCAAACACTAAACCTCGCCTCCCGGATCAGTTTTTCCAAATCATCACCAGCTTGAAAGCCGACATTCGTGATGTTGGATGTCCTATTCAGCAAAACTTCCAATGGCCCCGCCCCCACAAATACAAAGCGCACCTCCGGCAAAGACTTGCAGACAGTTACCAGTGTTTGAAGCCCCTTTTCCTCAGAATACCGACCAAAATAAAGGACGTAGTCCTTCTTCTTAGTTTCTTTTTCCTCTACCTTATCCGCAAAATTTCGCAGCACCACAGTCTTTTCCGCAAGAACAGGGTCAGTATCCAATTTTTCCTTTATGAAGAGAGAGCAGCAAATAATTGTATCCATGTAACGATAGACATCTGCTTTGTGCCAGACTGTCGATTCAACTGCCCCTACCACGGATCTTGCCCCGGAGTTTAGGATACATTTCCCCTTTACACATTTAAAATAATGCCCGCCAATACAATCCTCACAGACTTCATGTGTATTTGGCTTGTACATCATATGGTTTGGGCAGACAAGCTGATAGTCGTGCGCTGTATACAATAACCGGCACTTGCGTTTACATTCTGTGCGCCACCTCTGCACTTCGAGGATAATGGAAGGAGTAAGCTGGTAATTAAAGTTGTTAAGATGAACGACATCCGGCTGAAAGTCCTCCAGCACAAGTCTGATTTTTCTCCGTGCCTCGTCTGAGTAGATTATCTTTATCGGATACGCAGCCTTTGCGATTATGGGACCATTGTGGAAATCTATATTCGCTGCATAGGCGCCAATGCGATTCCCCACGCAGCGTTCTTTTGAATCCATTCCGAAATATTGAACCTCATGTCCTTGAGATTGCAGACATTGGCCCAGCTTGAGCATATAGGTTTCCGCACCGCCCCTTGGGTACAGAAACTTGTTTACCATCAGAATCTTCATATTATCTCTCCTGTGCAGAACCAAGCTGGCTGTTAGAAATCATACATGCCCTTTTCCATTTTAAATAGAGCACTGCCGCCATCGGGTAAAACATCGTCACCAGCATTTTATGTTCTGTCATATTCAGCAGACTGCCTAGCTTGTATCCCACGAACTGTCCATATACCGAAAACTGCAACGCGCCTTTGATTCGATATCTCAGTTTAATATCCTTTTCCATATACATCGCAGCCCTGTGCATACATCCTCGTGGCGACGCAATATTATTCTTTCGACGATTTTTTGTGAGCCCATCATCTAGATATTCACTTTGACAAATCGCTCTGTTGATATGGACCATGGAATATTTTCTACCCATCGGAACCCAAACAACATCCTCGCCAAGAAATTTTTCACCCGAATACTCTGGAAACGGAAACTCCTTGAGGCACCTGGTATAAAAGACCTCCGCCTTATCCGCATGGGTGTCATCCCCATTGATGCGTACATCAATGTAAGACCCTACTTTCTCATCCGGCTCAAACAGTTTCCCATTGATCTTTCCATCCGGAAATATCTGCAGAAATGAATAGCCGCACAGCCCCTGATGGCTCTTATACTTTTGATGATATTTCAGGATGATCTCAACAGCATCTTCTGTGAGCGTGTCATCAGAATCCACAATAAAAGTCAATGGTGTATCAATCGATACGATCCCCGCATTCAAAGCGGTATGCTTCCCGCCATTTTCTTTTCGGATAAAATGTACGGGGAAATCCGCCTCCGACATGATCTTAGGTATAGACGATCCAATATCGTCCGTGCTCCCATCGTCAACGATAAGCCACTCAAAATCCTTGCGGGTCTGCTTCCGCAAGGAAGCAAACAGCCGCTCTACACCCCATTTTCTGTTATAGACCGGTGTAAGAATCGTTAATGTCATCAACTTTATCAGCCCCATATAAATTTAGTGTCTGCCTCACAACATCGTCCCAATCATACTTTTCCAAGACAAACGCGGCCGCACCCTGCCGGTACTGTTCAACGATCTCCGGCTCATCGCACAGCCTTTGCAGCTTCTCACGCAGATCATCCACGTTACCCTTTCGGAAACTCACCGCATGGTCCTCTACCACATCCTTACACTCAGCGATGTCGGAAACCACGCAGCAGTTTCCAAAGCTCATTGCCTCCAGCAGGCTCAAAGGCATTCCCTCCAGGTCGGAGGGCAATACATATAAGTAAGCATTACTATAGAGTTCCTCCAGCGCCTGGCCCTGCACAAAACCTGTAAACAAAATCCTGTGATCCCTGGCGGCCAACGTCTTGAGCTCCTCTACAAAGGCATCGCTGTCAGAAGAACCGCCGGCGATCACCAGTCTCTTGTCCGTTCGGACACTACAGAAGGCCTGTATCAGGTATGGGATCCCCTTTTCCGGAACCAGTCTACCCAAAAACAATAGATAGCTGTCCTTTTCTAAATTAAATCTGCTTTGAATAATATCTGTTTCTCGAATGGGCAAGCGGGTTATCCCATTGGGGATATACACGGTGTCCCGACCGTAGGTTTCTTTAAAATAGTCCTGCATACCCCTGGAGAGCACGATGATCTCATCCGCAAATTTCACAGCGCATTTCTCTCCCAGCAGGATGTATACAGACGCAAAACCTCCCCATTTCTTGCGCTGATGATCCAGGCCATGAATCGTGGCAATACACTTCTTTCCAAACAGCTTCGGAATCCAGAGCATAGCACATGGGCCCTCAGCGTGGAAATATGCTTGTTCTCGTGTTTGCACTGATATGTGTTGCGGGAGTAGGTTTTTTCATCAAAAAAATTATTGACAACGCTCCAGACTTGTCGCCTGCAACTGTAAGACCGACCAGATATACAAGTTTAGACTTCTTTCTTCAAGCAAAACGTTTGAAAAAACTTCCTTTACATGCATCTATCCTTACAATTAATTTCCCATATACTTTCTGCAAATACATATTGTTCTACTAATAGTCTTGCTGCTTCTTCGTAACTTATAGCTCCGTCCTTCTCATCCCCTGTTTCAACACATCTATCTCTATACGGTCTATGAGGATTCGTTAATTTTATTTCTTTGAATGTATATCCATCTAATCTAAACTGATTTTCCATAATATTTTCCCCTTCTATCATTCTTTTAAATTGGATATAGTAATTATATCCCACCACAAAACATATCAAAGTTCTCAAACATTATCTCGATCCCATCAACCTTCTTCTCCGTATGATAATGCCCACAATACCACTTCCCATAATCCAGCCTGTCCTCAATCCCATCCAGCCACTCTTCCGTAGATTTATCCACCTTGCTCTGGTCAATCCCCTTCAGGAACACCTCCACTGGCTCATATTTCAGCGGTGTGGTATGGCTCAGAACAGCATCCACCTTCCACCCCAGCTCATCCAGTTTCCGCTCCACATCCTTTTTGATTTCCTCCGAAGGCTGTTCATCCGACCACCACTGAAATTAATCCCTGCATCTCCAAGTATAATCAATATATCCTCACGGCTTGTCCCAAACCTTTCACAGAACCGCTCCACCCGTTCAAACCGTCCATGGGTATCCCCTGTTATGTATATCATAATCCTTCTATCCTTTCCAGGTGTCTGCCCTTTGGCAGGCACCCTAATTATACCATACTATCCCTGCATTTCACCCTATAAATTGTCAAGTTACTGTCCATGCTGTACCCGTCTGTATACATCTGGATAATCCTGTGGCCACCGGAACCGCCGCTTCATCCACAACAAACTTATTCTGATTATCCTTTGATTTCATATATCCATAAGGAGCCACCAAACCTATATATTCTCCATTCCTCTGCTTCGTGCGAAATGCGCTGATAATTCTCCTGGAAATATCCCTTGCATACACCTCATTCACAAGGTTCTTGATTATCAGTGTTTATAATTTTTTTGCCGTTTCCAGACACGCTGAAAAAAGGCGGAGCCAGACTCTACAGCAAATCGGCTTTTAGTATGCTATTTATCAGATATGCCAATAAAATAGAAACACAAGAGAAATGCATCTTATGAAAGACTAAATCTCTTGTGTTTTATTCTTTTCTATTCTCTCAACTTTTTCTTCATCATCAAACTTTTGATAATTTAATGCTCACCACTTCTTTCATAAAAAGCCTCAATCGCCTCTGCAAAAAATTCTGCCGCCCCCTCTCCATACATTTCATCCGTTTTAGATTTTGAAGGTTCATTTCGATAAAAGCGTGCGGTGGCAAGCATACATTCCCTCTCTTCTTTCATCTGACTAAGCTGCTTCATTACAAATCCGTACTCACCGACAATTTCTTTTACCTCAAAAGAATTTACAGGACAGCTGCGTTTAGCAATCAGCTTTTGCAATATCGCTTCTATTCTTTTGTTATAGCTTTCTGCAACTTCTTTGCTGACAGGATTCTTCACAACAGACAAATATTCATCTTTGCCGCCATACCACTCAACTACCTTTGCATAGCCCTTTTGCATTTTTTCTGAGGACAATGCTTCAATGTAATGTTTTCTCCACTGTTCTACACCGCCAAATTCCTCAATAGCCATTTGCCGCATTTCATCTGGCATATGACCCATAATTGTTTGAAACATTTCTTCTATTTCTGATTTACTGAAAACTGCAAAATCCATCTTTTTATCTCTTTTCAAAATGTCATCAATCCTGGCAATCAAACGCTCCATCCGTTCTTTCCTGGCAACATGACCGCTTTGATTTCTTTCAGTGGAATATCAAATTCACGGAAAAACAGGATTTGCTGTAAAGTTTCCAACGCTTTATCGTCATAAAGCCGGTATCCCGCATCACTCTTGCTTGTCGGCTTCAGCAGCCCGATCTCATCATAGTAGTGAAGCGTGCGCACGCTGATACCTGTCACTTCTGATATTTCCTTTACCGTCCTCATAGCTGTTGACCTCCCGCTCTTGATATATCCAACTTAATCTATTACGCCCCGTGAGGGTCAATAGATAATTTCAAATAATTCATGGATTATCACCATATCAAACCTGCCGGATCGTTTTTTCTCGATAAAGTCTTCCGCAAATTAAGGCAGGCAGGAGGATATAGTTTTGTCCGTTTCATAAGAGAAAATTTAGGTTATTTGCGACAATCTATCATCTTGGCGGAAAAAACACTATAAACTCCTAATCATGTTGGGAAACAAAAAGCCAAAAGGGACTGTCGCACTAAAAAAAGAAATGTTGCATGAAAGAGAAAGGAACTGGCCTTTTAGGGATGAAAGGGGGGCTACCGACCAGCTAAATATTTCTAGCTAGTGCGACAGCCCCTTTGGGTAAATCGTATTTTCACTTAGAATTTTGATTTATTTCATGCCCCGGTCATGCCGGTATTTTAAAGCAATGGCACAGGCCACACTGATCAAAGCGACAATAGTAGAATAAATTCCTACATAAATGGTATCTCCTTTTCCGTAGTCGATCAGCAGTGTACAGATGGTCGGCACAAGACCGGCTACCAGGAAACTCGGAACGTGATAAACAAAGGAAATGCCGGAGTAGCGCACTTCCGTCTCAAAATAAGAAGACCAGAGACCGCTGATGACTGCCCAAATTAAATTGTAGGCAATGCTCCATCCGAGTACGACTCCCATGATGGTGACAAACAGATTTCCGCCGCTCAGCTCAATGACTTTCAATGTCGGAATACTGAGAACCGCCGATGCCAGGCCTCCGATGACAAAAGTCCTGGTCATACCGAACTTTTGTGCACACCATCCGCCGAACAGTGTAAATGGAATCTTGAAGACACATGCAACGATGGTAATAATATAAGTTTGAATCAATGGCATTCCGAGCCATCCGATGCAGTAAGATAAAATCCATACAATAAAGATGTTATAAAATGTTCCGTCTACCCAGCGGGTTCCGCATCCGAGAAGCAGCGTCTTCCAATACCCTTTTACCATAGGGATAAATCCTACTTTCTGCTTCTTCCCCTCGGCTTCCTGAGCCTCTAATTTTGCCTGGGCTTTCTTGAAGTCTTCCGTCTCCATCGTGATGCCTTTTAAATAGACAACAATAAGTGTCAGGATAATTGCCGACAAAAACGGAATTCTCCAACCCCATTTAAAAAATATCTCCTCAGGCAGTACCAAAGTCGGTACGGCAATTAAAATGGAGGATAATCCGAACCCAATCGGAAGCCCGATCTGCGGAATAGCCGCGTAGAAAGCTCGCTTATTCTCCGGCACATTTTCAAAAGCCATCAGGATGCCGCCACCCCATGTTCCTCCGCGTCCAAAGCACTGTAGCAGACGCATTAACTGAAGTACGATAACGACCCAAATGCCTGCCGTCGCTGCCGACGGCAAGATCCCGATAATAGATGTTGAGATGCCCATCATCAATAAAGAGGCATACATTGTAACCTTACGTCCCTTTCGGTCACCGATGTGTCCAAAAAACACCGCTCCAAACGGTCCGGCTATGTATCCGATGGCAAAAGACATATAAGACAAAATCAATGCGGTAGTGCCGTTCCCGGACTGTGAGAAAAATACTTTTGCAAACACAGTTCCTGCAGCGGTGCCGTACAGTAAAAAGCAATACCATTGAACAGCACTTTCAAACAGGGTAACTGCGGCAATTTTTCTAAGACTTAATTTTTTCTCTCCCATAGTTTTCTCTCCTTTATCAGACTATTAATGGCCTTCTCCCTCATAATATTTAAATGGCCAGGGACCGGAATAATCTGCGCCTGTGGGGATTATCATATAATGGGTATTTACCATGTCATTCTGCAGATCATGAATTAAATATCCGGGATTTCCAAGGAAGAAACGATCTCCTCCCCCTTTGAAATGATCAGCCAGCTCTTCCGGCGTGACATCCGGTCCGTCTTTTGTCCTGAAATCTACTTCCATCTGCATGGCGATCGGCGGACAGGTCACACAGGAAACTCCCTGCCATGAAGTAAAAATACCGGTGTGCATATGTCCGCAGCAAAGGCGGACATTTTTATGCTTCTTTAAAATTCCAGCCAGCCGGTCTGCCTGTGCAAACCCCTCATCCATCGCTGCCAATCCGGTAGTAAAAGGCGGGTGATGGGTAAATACCAAAGTCGGTTTGTTAGGATATTCAATAATTTTCTTCTCCAGCCATTTTGCAACCTCATCCGTCAGACCGCCGTAATGGCAGTCCGAAATCATGGTGTCAATTATAATCGCACGTATCAGCCCGTCATCTAAGGTGTAGCAAATATAAGGTTTAATATCATCTTCCACCGGTGCATTTTCAGGAAACATACGGAGGAAAAACTCCCGTTTGTCATGATTGCCTGGTACTACATAGTAAGGCCGTGGAAGCTTATCTAATCCGTCCTTGATAATCTCATATCCTTCCTGTGTTCCCCCATCGGCCAGATCTCCGGTCACAATAAAAAATTCAGGTAATTCATAAGGTTTCAATTTTGAAAAGTACTCGATCGTTTGGTTTAATGCAGCTATTGTGTCTGCTTTCTGAAAAGACAATTTCCCGTCCCCTCTCAAATGAAAATCAGAAATTTGTATAATTCTCATAATTCTTAAACCTCCTTAGGAATCATTGATTCACATTAATTGATGTGTTATAATTAATTAAAATTTTAATAAATCATTCCGGAATTTTATTTAAATTTAACTTTTCTTTACTTAAATTTTAATCCAGACCCGTTAAATTATCAAATTATTTAAATTATTTTCAATAAATTTCGGGATAATATACAGTTTCAACAAAAATATTTTGTATATAATACATAAAACCCAATTAAAATTTTAATAAGGAGAACCGCCATGGCCAATAAAAAAAGTGTGACGATGAAAGATATTGCAAAGGATACGGACATTTCTGTTTCTGCTGTTTCCATGATCTTAAACCGAAGATCTGATGTCTCCTTCTCAAGAGAAACGGTGGCAAAAGTACTGGAGTCTGCAAAACGGCTGGGATATGAGTTAAGCCATGAGAAAAAAGACACTGCTCTCAGATCCCCTTCTTCTGCACAGATCAAAAAAGTAATCGCTGTTTTTTGCCCCAATATTTTCAACTCCTATTATGCAACGATTGCCCAGTCCATCGAACAGTCCGCTTATAAAAAAGGATATAAGACACTAATCTTTACTACTTTCCGGGAAGTAAAGAAAGAACACGAACTGGTCATGGATGCCATCCATATGAACGTGGAAGGAATCATATTCACCATGATTCCCAACGATCCGGGATTTGTGGAAAAAGTTGCAAAACAGTTCCCCATTGTCGTGATCGGTGACAAGACTTCTTCCATCAACATTGATATCATTGAAACAAATAACTATACCGCAGGTGTCCTGGTGGCTGAACACCTGCACAGTTTAGGGCACCGGCATATCGCTTTTTTGACAACGACGATCACGACTGACGTATCCCTGGCCATGCGATATCAGAGGCTGAAGGCGATTCAGAATACTTATGCAAAATTATGCGCAAATGAGCCCTATGACGTCATCGTAAGAGAGCAAAAGGTTGATTCCCAATATGAAAGAAATCATTTGTCACTGGAGTATGATGTGGGATATCAGCTGTGTATGGACTGTCTGGAAGACCGGGGCCTGTCCGGTATCACTGCTTTTGTCGGAAATAACGATATGGTTGCCTATGGGATCATGGATGCGGTTTTAAAGAAAGGATATAAGATTCCAAGAGATTTCAGTGTGTGCAGCTTTGACAATGATTTCCCTTCCGGACTGCTTCCGGTCTCACTGACCACAGTGGAACACTATATGGAGGAGAAAGGGCGGAAAGCTTTTGACACGATTTATCAAAAAATCCTGTGGAATGAGACTCCGGAGCAGAAAAGCCAATACTTTATCCGAATAGAGTACAAACCGTATCTCATCGTCAGGGATTCCACCAACCGTGCAAGACAGCAGAAGGGGTAGACATATTAGGATGAACTTTCCCATGGAGTCAGAAGAAAAGCCAGAGTGCACATGCACTCTGGCTTTATATGTAATATCAGTGATCCCGAATTAGTTATTGATCAGTTTGTCTTCGTCAGACCAGCTGTATAAGCTTCTGATCTCTTCTCCGACAACTTCTGCCGGATGTTCGGAAGCTAACTTTCTCATAGCCTTGAAGTGAACCTGGCTTCCTGCATCAGACATATCTACTAAGAAGTCTTTTGCGAAAGTTCCGTCCTGGATATCTGCAAGGATCTTTTTCATCGCTTTCTTTGTATCTTCTGTGATGATCTTCGGTCCTGTGATGTAGTCACCGTATTCTGCAGTGTTGGAGATAGAGTATCTCATTCCTGAGAATCCTGACTGATAGATCAGGTCAACGATCAGTTTCATCTCATGGATACATTCAAAGTATGCGTTTCTCGGATCATATCCTGCTTCTACTAATGTCTCAAAACCTGCCTGCATCAGTGCACAAACACCGCCGCAGAGCACTGCCTGCTCTCCGAAGAGGTCTGTCTCTGTCTCTGTTCTGAAGGTAGTCTCAAGAACACCTGCTCTTGCTCCTCCGATTGCCAGTGCATATGCCAAAGCCATGTCCAGTGCTTTTCCGGTAGCATCCTGCTCTACAGCTACCAGGCAAGGAACGCCTTTGCCTTCTTCGTATTCGCTTCTTACCGTGTGTCCAGGCCCTTTAGGAGCGATCATTGTTACGTCTACATCTTTAGGAGGCACGATACATCCAAAATGAATGTTGAAACCATGAGCGAACATCAGCATATTTCCTGCTTCTAAGTTCGGTTCGATATCATTTTTGTACATT
Organism: Anaerostipes faecis; assembly: GCF_910574135.1. Lineage (NCBI taxonomy): Bacteria > Bacillati > Bacillota > Clostridia > Lachnospirales > Lachnospiraceae > Anaerostipes > Anaerostipes faecis. Next base: position 21,436 of record NZ_CAJSYK010000013.1, read on the forward strand.
GTAGCCTGCTTTTCATCGTTGATCAGAATCATGATGATGTCTGCTTTTTTTGCAGCCTCAGCAGCTGTATATACTTCAAATCCCTGTTCCTCTGCTCTCTTCCAGGATTTGCTTCCTTCATATAATCCGATGATAACATTGCATCCGGACTCTTTTGCGTTAAGCGCATGTGCATGTCCCTGACTTCCGTAACCGATCACTGCGATGGTCTTTCCGTCTAAAAGTGATAAGTTACAGTCTTCTTGATAATAAATCTTTGCCATTTTACATTCCTCCATTTTCTAGGCTTTATAAGTAAGGGGTATTCCCATACCTTTCAAATTAAATATGTGCCTATTTGACAAGTCTCGGCACGGATTCCCCGCGAGAAAGCCCGGTGAGTCCGGTTCTCACAAGTTCCAGAATATCAAAGCCTTCCAAAAGATTTATGAAAGCTTCGATTTTATTTACATTTCCGGTAAGCTCGATCATCAGTGAATCTTTTGACACGTCCACAACTTTGGCTCTGAAAATATCGGCGATCGTGATGATCTCCTGTTTTTCCGACTTTCCTGTGCGGATTTTGACTAAGATAAGCTCTCTGCAGACAGAGGTCGGGTTCTCCAGTTCCACAAGTGTTATGACATCCTCAAGCTTGATAAGCTGATTCTTGATCTGTGCCAGAATGGTATCATCCCCGCTGACCGCGATCGTCATTCGCGAATACTTCTCATCCTGTGTCTTGCAGGCTGTAATACTGTCGATATTATAGCCTCTGCGGCTGAACAGTCCGGATATACGGCTGAGTACCCCCGGATTATTTTCCGCCACGATAGATAGTACGATCTGTTTCATAGACGACTTCATCCTCCTAACAATTCTATCAATTCTAATATTCAGTGTCAAGAAATCACTGAAAAACTATTCTTCTGCGTTTCCCTGACTCGTATTTTCTGGTTTAGCAGCCGTTGTGGCGTGGGTGGTAGCCTGGATCTGCTGTTCTGTTGTGGCCTGGGTGGCTGCTGTCGTAGCCGGCCTTCTGGTCGCTGTGGAAGCCGGCCTGCTTGTACCGCTCGTAGACGAAGTAGGGTAGCCGCTCCCCGTAGATCCTCCTGAATTACCATATCCCGCATTTCCTGACGAGGTACTGCCGGACGAAGTATTGGATACCCCCGAATATCCGAAGGTCTCCACGCCGCTTAGTCCGCCGTACTCCTTGGCAAAGGCCTCGTCAGATCCGTCCCCAACCTTGCCGTCACCGAAGATAAAATAGTTCATGGCAGCTTTGTTTGCATTGAAGTTGATGAAAAAGACGAACATGTTATGCTGTGCCCTTCCCATCTTATAGGAACCTTCAATCGGTATTCTCATCTGGTCAATATCCGTCGTTCCCATCTTGATCACAGATGCCGCCAGACCTTTGATGTAGTCGGCATCCATGTCGGTAGAAACATCGCTTAAAACCTTCAGAGCAATATCCAGGATCTTCGTGAGGCTCTGGCCTTTGACTTTATCAAAGGTCGCCTGCATAACTGCCCTCTGGCGGCCGGTACGGCCGAAATCTCCGTCTCCGTATTTCTTAGATACCACATAGCGTATCCTGGAATAGCCAAGGGCCTGATTTCCGTTCAGGATATGTTTTCCGGCTTTTACATTGCGGTATTTTTTCTTGGAAATATAATTGGTCGTATTCAGGTACTGTGCCTCTTTTTCTTCCAGATCGATCTCGATGCCGCCCACTTCATTGATCACTTTTTCAAAAGTGTCAAAATCTACGACACAGTATTTATCGATCTTAATTCCAAAGTTTTTCGCAATAGTCTGATAAAGCAGTTCCACGCCGCCATATGCGTATGCAGAATTCAGCTTATCCCTTCCGTGTCCCGGGATCTCTACATAGATATCCCTCATAATGGAGGTAAGCTTCAGTTCTTTTGTCTTAAAATTGATCGTCGCGATCATCGAAGAGTCGGACCGTCCGGCCGCTTCTTCGTCGGATCTCCGGTCAGAACCCACCAGCAGAATATTTACAACATCCTCATCAAACTTTACATCACCGACATCTACACTTCCTAAATCACCGGTCTTATTGATGGCAGCTTCAAGCCTGGCATCATAATATCCAAGAACTCCTCCGGCCGCAACGGATATTACTAAAAATATGTTCAAAATGATTTTATATGTCTTCAGCGTCATGCTACTCCTCCTGAATTGCTATTTATTAGTCTACAATTATAGCACATTATATCAGAAAACAACAGACAGTTTCTTAATTAAACCTGAAGATTTTACAATGTTTGTACTGTTTCGACTTTATGTAAGTGTGAAAAATTATCTCTTATAGCTTCCGGGAGAACTCTCTGACGCATCCTCTGAATCCGGCTTTGCAGGGTATCCGTAAGTTTCTATATTCTGATATCCGCCGAATTTGGATGCGAAATCTTCTTCTTTTCCTTTGCTGAAGATGAAATGCTCCATTGCCGCCTTGTTCGCATCAAAATTGATGAAGAAGACAAACATGCCGCTCTGTGCCCGGCCCTGCATGTAAGTGCCCTCGATTGGAATCCTCATCTGCTGGACCTTCGGAATTCCGAACTGAACCACAGAAGTCACCAGGCCTTTGATATAACTTGCATTCATATCGGTGGACACATCGTCCAGTGCATTGAACCCGATATCCAGGATCTTCATCGGATTCTGCCTGATGATCTTTTTATAAGTAGCTTCCAGGACCGCTCTCTGACGGCCGGTGCGGCCGAATTCGCCGTCTCCGTACCTGCTGTTTGACACATAACGGATTCTGGAATAACCGAGAGCCTGGTTCCCATTCAGGACATGTTTTCCGGCTTTTACATTGCGGTATTTTTTCTTTGAAATGTAATTGGTCGTATTCAGATAGTCTGCCTCTTTTTCTTCCAGGTCGATCTCGATGCCGCCCACCTCATTGATCACCTTCTCAAATGTTGAAAAGTCTACGACACAGTATTTGTCGATCTTTATATCAAAATTCTGGGCAATGGTTTTGTAGAGCAGGTCCACTCCGCCGAAAGAATATGCAGAATTCAGCTTGTTCCTTCCGTGCCCCGGAATATCCACATACATATCCCTCATCAAAGAGGTAAGCTTTAATTCTTTTGTCTTCATATTGATGGTGGCGATCATAGAAGAATCCGACCTTCCTGCCTCGGTCTCGTCGGATCTGCGGTCAGAACCGACCAGCAGGATGTTGACTACATCATTATCAAATTTAACGTCGTCTCCCACATCTACTTTGCTTAAGTTTCCCTTCGGTGTCACCGAAGCCTCTAATTTTGCATCATAGTATCCAAGAACTCCTCCTATTGAAAGAGCAAATACAAGGAAGACAGCCATAACAATTTTAAATTTCTTTCCCATTTCCTTATCCTCCAAACGTATGTCTGTAATTTTATCTATTGTAACAGAAAACTAAACCAGAAATGTTAAGAAAATCTAAAGCTTTTCATACGAATCCCAGTAAGAATGGTTCATCGTAAGTTTCAGGATAAGGCTTTTGGGGAGTTTTTTATAGTTGCTGCCCAGCTTATAGCCTATGAATTTACACGCCGTATCCGCCATGAATTTAGGAATCTTAAAAAATCTTCCGGTAAACAGCAGATGTTTCAGTGTGTGAAGGACCATCCTCATCCCCTCCGATTCAGAAGAGACTTCAAGAAACAGTCCTCCGTAGGATACCTGTGAAACTGCCAGATCAAAATTCCTGTGCAGCTGGTCAAAACAGCGGTAGTTGTGCCAGTGCCATACGGCGGCATCTGCCTGGTATGCAATGGCTTTGTCTGACTCGATCAGCCTGGAAGCCATAATCATGTCCTCATTAAATATTGTTTTGTGAATGAATCCGCCCATAGCTTCATAATCTTTTTTCCTGTATGCACTGCACACATTGGAACAGAAAAATGTCTTGATCCCAAGCTTTGGCAGGTCGGCTTTTGTCTTTATGGAGCTATCCGGGGGATAGTTAAAGCTCCTCGTATAATACTCCAGATAATTGTCCTTCGGGTCCGCCATCTGGCGCCCATAAGCGGCTCCCACACGGGGGTCCTCAAAAGCCTTCAGCAGATTTTCCACCATATATTTGTCTCTGGGCACCGCATCATCGGTCATAAACGCAATGATCTCCGCATCAGAAAGTGAAGCTCCGTAATCCCTTGTGGCTCCGTGGTCAAACTCTTCTTTTTTTATATGCTTTACTGCCACATTCGGATACTGCTCTGTAAGATGTTCAGGAAAATATTCCTCCTCCGTGTTGATCAGAAAGATAGTTCCGAAGGTAACCGTCTGCCTCGACAGGCGCCGGAGAGATTCAAAAAGCTTCTCCCCTGGTTTATAAGTTGGAATTACAAGATCAATCGTCATCGCTTCTCTCCTTTTTCTCAGCGCCGGATTTTAGAACCCTTCGTATCCCGTTTTGCAAGCTTCAGTTTATTGAAATCCAGACGTTTTCCTTTATAATCTATGGATGTAATGCCGTCGGCCTCCATAAGATAAGTATGGAGCAGTATATCATCCTTATTCAGTTTGATGCCTCTTACGCCTACCGCACCTTTTTTCTTTTCCGGCACCTCTTCCAGTGAAAACCGCAGGAAAACCCCCTCTTTTGTCTCTAATATTACCATATCCGGTTTTATCAGGCCACCGTCGGTTTTCAGCGGCTTTACCGAGAGGAGTGCGTCTCCGTCCGACAGTTTTGTGGCGGATACTGTTCTTTTGGTTACCTGGAATTCCGTTCCCGAAACGATCTTTAACATCCCCTGTTCCGTGGCAAAGAAAAGACTTTCATGTATCATTTCTTCCGCTGCCAGAACTGCGATAATTGCTTCGTCGGAGCTGTCGTAGTTGCCCAGATTGTCGATCGGTGTTCCCTTATCTTTATATTTTCCTGCCGGTATGTCCAGCACTTTGATCTGATGCATTACGCCGGTGTCTGTAAAAATACAGATCTTATCCGTATTCATACACGGAACAATATATTTATAATCCCTGGCTGCATTCTCCTGATTTCTCTGGTAGGTAGCCTTGTCGAAGGTCTTTGCATAGCCAAACCGGTCCATGACAAAATAAACCTGCTCCTCTTTCAGCGGTTCTTCTTCATAAACTGCCTCGGCTCCGTCCTCTACCACCGTTCTTCTCTCTCTCTGATACTCTTTTTTAATCTTCGTGAGATCCTGTTTCATAACGCGCTGCATAGATGCCGGATTATGAAGGATATCCTCATATTCGGCTATTTTGGCAACGATCTCTTCATATTCTTCTTTGAGAGCCAGGATTTCTAATCCGATGAGCTTTCCGAGGCGCAGGTCCAGGATCGCCTCTGCCTGTTTCTCTGTAAAAGACAGCTTGCAGGCTTCGATCATGGATTCAGATGATTTGAACCTGATAGTTCCGACCTCACCCTTCGTAAGACATGCTTTTGCCTCTTTCAGGTTTTTGCTCCCTCTCAGTATCTCAATGATCAGATCGATCATATCGCAGGCCTTGATCAAGCCTTCTTTAATCTCCCTCTGGTCATAAAGTTTGGATAAAAGAGTCTGATATTTTCTTCTTACAAGCCCGTAATGAAACTCTGTGTGATGCGCTATGATATCCCGAAGACTCAGAGTCTCCGGACGGCCGTCGACGATGGCCAGCATATTCACGCCGAAGGTATCCTCAAGCTTTGTTTTTTTGTACAGGAGATTCTTCAGGCGTTCTATGTCTGTCCCTTTTTTCAGTTCCAGAACAATGCGGATACCCTCCTTGGAGGATTCGTTGGAAATATCAACGATATCCGTCGTTTTCTTAGATTCCACGAGGTTTACGACATCAGAAAGAAATTTCCCGATATTGGCGCCGATCATCGTATATGGTATCTCTGTGATGACCAGCTTGTCCTTTTCCCCGCGCTTCTTCCCCGGCTCAAAGACTACTTTCCCCCGGAGTTTCAGTTTTCCGCGGCCCTCAGAGTAAATTGTTTTTATGTCCTTTTTGTTGACCACCAGGCCTCCGGTCGGAAAATCCGGTCCCTGGATATAGGTGAGCAGATCTTCATTGGTCACTGACTCATCTTCCAAATACGCGATCATGGCATCGACCACTTCGCCCAGATTATGAGTCGGAATGCTGGTGGTCATACCGACGGCGATCCCCTCGGCGCCGTTGATCAGAAGATTCGGCACTCTGACCGGAAGCACTTCCGGTTCTTTCTCTGTCTCGTCAAAATTGGATATAAAATCTACTATATTTTTATCCAGATCCGCAAGATAAACCTCCTGGGTAAACTTTTTCAGTCTTGCCTCCGTGTAACGCATGGCCGCGGCCCCGTCACCCTCGATGGAACCAAAGTTTCCATGTCCGTCCACCAAAGGCATACCCTTTTTAAATTCCTGTTCCATGACTACCAGAGACTCATAGATAGAGCCGTCTCCGTGGGGATGATATTTACCCATCGTGTCTCCGACGATCCTCGCAGATTTTCTGTGCGGCCTGTCATACCTCAGATTAAGCTCATCCATGGCATACAGGACGCGGCGCTGTACGGGCTTTAAACCGTCCCGAATGTCGGGGAGGGCACGCGCACAAATAACGCTCATAGCATAGTCGATATACGACTTCTGCATGACCTCGGAAAATTCTGCCCTAATGATATGTTCTGCCATCTTTCTCCCTTTCTATATATCCAACATCGCATCGCCTGCATTATCGTAAATAAACTGCCTTCTCGGCGGAACCTCGCTGCCCATCAGCATAGAGGTCACATCGGATGCCATTCTGGCATCTTCGATCTCAATCTGCTTTAATGTCCTCGTCTCCGGGTCCAGCGTCGTCTCCCACAGCTGGCTGGCGTCCATCTCTCCGAGGCCCTTATACCGCTGAAGGGTAAACGGACCCTTATGAGCAGCCTTGTATTTCTCCAACGCGGTATCATCGAACAGATAAGTTTCCTTTCCTTTCTTAGGAATTGCCTTATAAAGAGGAGGTGTTGCCAGATAAACGTGTCCGTGGGTAATCAGCTCCGGCATAAACCGGTAGAAAAATGTCAGCAGCAAGGTGGCAATATGGGCTCCGTCCACATCGGCATCGGTCATAATCACAATTTTTTGATACCTCAGTTTTTCGATGTCAAAATCGTTTCCGTACCCTTCTGAAAATCCGCACCCAAAGGTGTTTATCATCGTTTTAATCTCTGCATTAGCCAAGACCTTGTCCATGGTAGCCTTCTCAACATTCAGGATCTTTCCCCTGATCGGCAGAATGGCCTGAGTTCGGCGGTTTCTGGCAGTTTTCGCAGAGCCTCCGGCAGAATCTCCCTCGACGATAAAAATCTCACACTCTTCCGGCTTACGGCTTTCACAGTTAGATAGCTTTCCGTTGCTGTCAATGGAGAGCTTCTGTCTCACAAGAAGATTTGTCTTCGCTTTTTCTTCAGCCTTGCGGATCTTTGCAGATTTCTCCGCACAGGCAAGGACTTTTTTTAAGGTATCCAGGTTTTTATCAAAAAATAATACCGTCTCATCTCCGGTAATTTCACTGACCACTTTACTGGCATCAGGATTGTCCAATTTTGTCTTTGTCTGACCTTCAAACCTTGGTTCCGGATGCTTTACGGAAATGATTGCGGTCATGCCGTTTCTCACATCTGCCCCGGTAAAGTTTGCGTCTTTTTCCTTTAATACACCCAGTTCCCTGGCATACTGGTTCATCACTGCCGTAAATTTGGACTTAAATCCCGTGATATGGGTACCGCCCTCCGTGGTATAAATGTTATTGCAGAAGCCTAAAATATTTTCACCAAAATCTTCCGTATACTGGAAGGCGATCTCCGCTTCGATTCCGTTGATCTCCCTCTTATAATAGACCGGATCATGCAGCACATGCTTACCATCATTCAGCTTCTTTACATAGGCACAGATCCCCTCAGGCTCATGATATAAAACTTCCGTCTCTTCCCCTGAACGTTCATTAATATAATTAATCTTTAATTCCGGGTTCAGATAAGTCGTCTCATGGAGACGGTTGCGGATCATAGCGGCTTTGAAATAGGTCTTGTCAAAGATCTCGGGATCGGGCAGAAACCGGACCTTTGTCCCGGTCTCCGACTTTTTACAGCTTCCGATGACTTTCAGCGGTTCTGTAACCTTCCCTCTCTCAAAACATTCCTCATAGATTTTTCCGTCCTGTTTGACCGTCACTTTAAGCCAGGTAGAAAGGGCGTTGACCACAGATGCCCCCACACCGTGCAGTCCTCCTGAAATTTTATATCCCCCGTCTCCGAATTTTCCTCCGGCATGAAGCATGGTAAACACCATCTCCACCGCTGAAAGACCGGTCTGTTCATTGATCCCGACAGGAATGCCCCTGCCGTTGTCTTCGACCACTGCTGTCCCGTCATCCTTGAGTGTTACCGTGATTTCATCGCAGTGTCCCGCAAGAAATTCATCCACTGAGTTATCTACGATCTCATAGATCAGATGATTAAGCCCCTTTGTCGAAACACTTCCTATATACATTCCGGGCCGCTTCCTGACTGCCTCCAGCCCTTCCAGTACAGAAATACTGTTTGCGTCATAGTTTTGACTGCTCATTTTCTATATTCTCCTCCCAATATGATCAAGGCTTTCCTGCAGCCCTGTCATAGAAACATCTGCTTTTATACAATCTAAAATATTATATACATTTTGAACAAGAACTTCAAGTAGATATCCTGCAGTAGTCATAGTGTGCAGTATTCCATCGTTTTTCATGCAAAAGGCTATTATACTTAATCCGCATAATAGCTTTGCTTACAATTCTTCTCCTGATAAATAGTTTATAAACTCCTGCTCCGGCATCGGACATCCGTACAGATATCCCTGGGCATGACAGCACCCATCTTCTTATACATCTGTGCCTGTTCCTTTGTCTCTACCCCTTCTGCGATGACTTGAAGTTCAGGGGCATCTGACAAACTCCACTACTTTTTGACGCCGCCGGTTATCCTCAGTCTGCCGCAAAAATTTCAGATCCAGTTTCATAACATCAATGTGGAGCTCTGAAGGTGTATTAAGAAACGAGTAACCGCTCCCAATGTCATCCATTTTAATAATAAATCCTTTCTGGTTCACCTTCTCTATAACAGACAAATACTTTTCTGAATCCTTCACGTATGCACTTTCTGTCAGCAGCCATAAGCGTACGGTCCTCATTGTATGGGACAAGCATAAAAAATGTATCCGCTCTTGCTCTGGTAAACACCGACAGGTCACCGGACAGCGTACTGAGCAGGGCAGTTGATAAATCTGCCAGAAGCCGGTCTGCAGTCTCTGAACCAAGGGAAACAGCCTGCTCTCAAAAAACCAGACAGTACACTCATGTTGAAAGAAAATCACCGCGCCCTTTTGGTACATCTGTCTGATCCTTTTACGGTACTTGAGATCTCGCAGCCGGATATCGTCGTTCTTTACCGCGAGTATTTGTTCCTCTCTGCAGAAAAAACGGGCTATACCGGCATACACAGACGAAAGATCATGTCTAAGCTCCGCAGACTGATCCAGGAACTCCGGTCATGAAAATGTTATGGGAAACATTCGGTCCTTCGATTCTATTCGTCATTTATTGACACATTTCCTTCTAACCTTTATAATGAAACGAGTATTCATTATAAACAAACAGGATTGGGGAAATGAATTATGAAGAAAAATACGAAATTGATGTCCTTGATTATAACAGCCTTATTGGCAGTGACTCTGCTGACCGGATGCGGCACAAAAAAAGCCCCGGATGCAGATAAATCCATGGATGCTTTTTATCAGCTGATCGTATGCCATAAAGCAGATGCCATGACAGATCTGGGCATTGACTCTGCCGAAGTCAGTGATACCCTGAGTGTATACAAGGAGTCTACGATTTCATCACTGAAAAACAGCTTCAAATCTGCGGGCATCACACTGACCACAAAAGACGCTGAAGATATCTTTGATGCACTCTCCCAGGCTTTGTCCAGTCTTGAATATGAAGTATCCGTGAAAGAGCAGGAAAAGAAAGAGGCTGTTGTCACTGTAAAATCACAGTATATTGATTACTTATCCGTATTTAAGGACGCCAAGAAAAAAACAGTAGATGCATTGAAGCCTCAGCATATCGAGACGAAAGAAGATGCTCAGAAACTTTTGATCAAAAACGTGGCAAAAGGTTTCAAAAGTATGAAACCGTCTTCCGACATGAAGACAAAGACTTTCACACTGACCAAACAGAATATCAAAAGCGGTGAAGACACAGTTACCCTGTACTTTCCGAAAGATTCCAAACAGCTTGGCTCTGATCTGATTAATCTCGTCACAGGGAGATAAGGGATCTTATATAATTTGTTTGCCGCTGTCACCAAAAATTTCACCCCGGATATCAGAAAAATCTGACATCCGGGGTGTTTTTTCATTTCATAGGAAAGTTCTACGCTTTATCCTTTAATTTTTTTAATACAAAACATGCCAGCATACAAAGACAGATGCCGGTCAGAGCACCCGAACTGTCGATCATGACATCTTTGACCTGACAGCTTCTTCCTGGTACGAAATATTGGTGCAGTTCATCTGTCACGGCATAGATAGAACAAAACGCCAATGCCGCACCCAGAAGATGGGCCTTTTTCTTTACATCAATCCTCAAAGCCCGGCACACAAGCACTCCGAGCAGTGCATATTCCAAAAAGTGGGCTGTCTTCCTCACATAGTGGTCCATGACGGACAGCATATCATATAGGCTGTTTCCGAATGTTCCCGCCTCTGCCGGGGATATCCCGATCAGCTTTGATATCCATTGGGTTACTCCCATACTCATCTGCTCAGACGCATCTGCCGTCTTCGCAGAAAATAAAAAGATCACCGCCATCATCAAAATGACCATTGTCCAGGATACCATACGATTTCTTTTTAACTTCATACATCTTTTCCTGTTTAAATTTGTCTTCTAACAATACTATATTCATCATTTAATTGAAAATACGGACAGTTATAATTAGAATATGTCATAAACCGCATCAGCTCATCTTCGTCCAGGTTTACGTCACATACATAGTAACCGCACATTTCGTCATACACATAATTTACACAAGACTCACAGGTGCTTTTCTGTTTTCCCACCATAAAATCCCTCCTATCCTAATCTCAATCTATATTCGTAGTTTCTGTCTTTATTATACTGTATAGTCCGGACTTTTTGCAAACATACTAAGAGAACTAAAAAGAAAGGAGTGATCGCAATGCACGAATCCAACTGCCACAGGCATAAACAGCAGGAACCAAAAGACGCAAAAAAAGAACGTCCGCATATCGTGGAGCCTCTTCCCGAGTCTGAACGTCCCAGAAAAGACGGTCCCGGCGGAAATTAATATTTTGACCATAGTGCCAAAATATCATGCATAATATTTCTAAGACTGGGAAGATTATAAATAGAAAAGGAGGTTGCTATGGGAAGTAAAACATTAGATTATATAGCACTGACAATTACAATTATAGGTGCGGTCAACTGGGGCCTGATTGGCTTCTTCCGGTTTGATTTAGTAGCTTTTCTCTTCGGCAGCATGACGATGCTTTCAAGGCTCGTCTATGATCTGGTCGGCATCTGCGGACTTTATCTTTTAACCTTTTACGGCCGCTGTGGAAGAGATCTCTAATACCAATGATCCTCATATTCGTTTGACAAAGGACTGCTGCAAAACCCGATATTCTGTTTCAAACAGAAACACTCATGCGCGTTTTGCAGCAGTCTCTTTAATTGGAATTAACTTGTATGGCCGGACGAAAATCAAACAGACGGTAAGGACTGATCCTCATGACTCCCGCCAGCTTTTCGATTTCCTCCAACGTGGGACTGACCAGCCCTCTTTCAATATCATAGATATGCATATGGCTGATGCCCGTATATTTTTCAAGATTTCTCAAACTGTAACCCTGTTCTTCCCTGATTTCCCATAAAAAAATTCTCATATTTAAAATACCTCGTTTGGTTTGTATATTTATCTGCTTTCGTATTTCTATTAGAAAATTTTTTTGCCTTAGCGGTATTATTTTTTTGAAAATGTTACTTTTGTAATATTGTTCTTGTTCTCCAGCTGCATGCCCGGGATGCTCCGCACATATGAGCTGAACCGGTTGTATCCAAAGTCCTGCACCTTAAAGTTCTCATATTCTGCATAAATTTTATTTGCAAGATCAGACAGATCAAGCCCCTTCTTTCCTGTATTTTTCACCAGCGCCGTCACATAGTGGTCCAGCTGTTCTTTCATGTCAATATCTTCTCTCAGAGAAACAGTGACAATATTGCCATCCTTTATCAGCCTGAAATGATCGAATTCTTCCAGAAATTTAGAGAGCAGACTGTAGCCATAGCTCCTCACATCAAAGTCCGGATATCTCTTTAACAGCCTTGTCCCGATCTCTCCCAGCGTCGTCTCTTTATCGCTGTTCTGATTGTCAGTGATGATAGAATGGATCGCTGCCTCGATATCCTTGCGGCCAATAGGTTTGCTTTCCTTTTCCTCTTTGTCCTCGATCAGGAGTTCCAGGTTTGTAAAAACATCACACGCTTTACGGAAAGCCGGGGGAGTCTTCCCCTCACCCATGCCGATCACAGTGAGTCCTGTCTCTCTGATCCTACTGGCAAGCCTCGTAAAGTCGCTGTCACTGGAGACGATACAGAAGCCGTCCACCCGGTTGGTGTAAAGGATATCCATGGCATCGATAATCATTGCTGAATCCGTCGCATTTTTCCCCTGTGTATAAGAAAACTGCTGGATCGGCGTGATGGAGTTGGCCAGCAGTTCCTCTTTCCAGCTGGCATGAAGCGTACTTGTCCAGTCGCCGTAGATTCTCTTGTATGTAATGTTGCCGTACTGGGACAGTTCGTCCAAAATCGGCTTGATATATTTTGCTGATATGTTGTCAGCGTCGATTAAAAGAGCAAATCTTTTTTCCTTCTTTTCCATACTTATATTTCTTTCTCCCTTTTCAGTAATACCGTTTTATATACTGCAGTGCCATATAATCCATGATCCGGATCGTGAGCAGTTTCCCCCGTTTCATGATCGTTTCCACGTTCTGCCGGCTTTTCTTTGCGGTCACCGCAATGTTGCTGGAAACATTTTTAAGAATGACAGCTTCTTCTCCTTCCTTTTTTTCGCCAGTGATGAAGATCGGTTCCTGGACATAAACGTTCTTCTTCCAGGAGATCGTCTGTTCCGGCACTTTTGCGATCTTATCAACCATCTGTTTCGCAGGCCCAAAATTCTCCTTCAATGTCAGCAGCCTGAGACCATGATTTTCAAATCGTATCCACGTCCTGTTCTCAACAAACGGGTACAGGATCTCTGCGATCAGCTGGAGACGATTCTGGATAGAATTCTGTGCGCTCAGCATATCCTTGGAGACATTCAGAAGATAGTTTGCCATGCCGTCTTCTCTGGAAGAATGGATCCGCAGCCTCTGTGTCTTCTTCTTTGCAGCAGTCTTCATGGCCTCTTCTGCCCGGTCATAGGCTGGTCCCTGCTGCTGCGCAGAAGTCCCTTCCTCTATCCGTACCGTCCACTCTCCGATTCCGATCCCTCCGGTGACGGCGACCGGATAACACATGATCTCAAAAAGCCGGAAATAAGAGGCTGCGGACATTGAAGATGTAAACAGGCCCTGAAGTTCGTCATGCCTTCCGAAGATCACCGGAAATATCATGCTGTCCACAAAAAGGCTGTTCAGCTGCTCCGCCACTTTGGTCAGATATATCTGAAGATTCTGCTCCTCTGCGGGCTCATACCTCATTCTCTTTTTTATATGTATCATCAACGCTGAATATTCATCCAATTTATAACTCCCATCATTTTACATGCAAACAAATCTGTTTTCATTTATTATAACATAATAAATCTGTTTTAACTAGAAAATTTTCTATTATTTCCAATGAAATCCTTACCAAAAATCAGACAACAATCAATATATCTCGTTTTTTTCTGGAATACTAAAACAAATACGAAAAGGAGAACTGCTTATGAAATTATTTACCGCCGTATATCATGAACCAGGAATCTTTGATTATCCCCTCGGCCGAAAATTAAAAAGAGATTTTGCGGATCTGCCCTGGCATGAGATCAAAAGCCATAACCGGATCGAAGAGATGACCCAAAGGCCCAACAGCGATTTTCCAAAAATGAAACGCTTCCTGATCATCGGCACAAGAAAAACCCACCGATATACGGAAAACCATAAGATATCCGATTATCTGGTCCCATTCACCTCGTCCGGATGCACTGCCATGTGCCTTTATTGTTATTTGGTATGCAATTATAATAAATGCGCCTATTTAAGGCTTTTCGTAAACCGGGAAGAGATGATGGAACGGTTGATAAAGAACTCAAAAAAAGGAGCTGATCCCCAGACATTTGAGATAGGCTCCAACAGCGATCTTGTCTTAGAAAATATGATCACAGGCAATCTGGAATGGGTCATACCTGCTTTCGCCCGTGAAGGGAGAGGACAGATTACGTTTCCGACCAAATTTGCATCTGTAAAACCTTTGCTCGGCCTTGACCATCAGGGAAAAACCATTTTTCGAATGAGCGTCAACCCTCAGGAGATCATCGACCACATCGAACTTGGAACCTCACCTCTGGATCAGAGAATACGGGCAGTCAACGCTATGTGTGAGGCCGGATATCCCGTAGGAATACTAATCGCTCCCATCATTCTTAATGATGGATGGAAAGAAAAATACATGGATTTGATCGATCAGCTGGCCGACGGGCTTACAGAAAAAACAAAAAAGGCGATGACCATAGAGATGATTTTTATGACTTACAGTTTTGTACAGAATGCTATTAACAAAGAGGCATTTCCGGAGGTCCCGGACCTCTATGACAATCAGTCTATGTCCGGAGGCGGAAGAGGAAAATACCGCTACCGGAAGGAACTGCGTCTGGAAGCAGAGTCGGTGCTGACAGACTATGTGAGTCTGCGTCTTCCGGAAGCAAGACTGGTCTATGTCTGCTGAGGAAGTTTACTTGTTTTTAATTTTACACAGTTTCTTCCGCCTCCTCAGCATCCTGCCCAAATAAGAATACGAGAAATTCTTCTCCGCCATAACGGATCAGGCTTCCTGACCTGTTCTGCACTTCCTTCTCCAGGAAGCCTGCGAAAGTTCTCAGGCACTGGTCTCCGGATATATTGTCCAAACCGATCATTATATTGCTTAAAATAATCAATATCAATCATCATACATTCAATGTTTCCGAGCTTCTCTTGTACGGTCTGGAACTGTTCTTTTAGGGCAGTTTCCAGATAACTGCGGTTAAAAAGCCCGGTCAGACGGTCACGGATCACCTGTTGATTCAATTCCTTATTGATCTCGGCGATTTTTTGATACTGTTCTCCGATAATAATACGGTCATATTCTGACAAAACCCGGTTCCGATATAGAGTGATCAGAAATATGCGGTTCTTCTCGATTTCAAAAAAACGCCTCTCGGAAGTGTCGATATCGAATAGAGCATCAAAATCTGACAGCCCAAAATAAGCAGCTGAAAAATCGTATGAGTTTTAAAAATATTGGCGGTCAGGTTCTGTTCAATTTGAATCCGGTAAGCAGAATCTGCCGGAAACCCCAGATATTTTTTTATCTTATTCATAAGTTCTCCCTGTCTCTTCAGATAAATATGAACTTCTGAACACTGCAGATACCATCTCTGACAGTCTCTGTGTGTCAAACATGTCTGAAAACAAAATTTGTTCATTGACTGCTTCCATATTTTCTTCCGAGTATTCTATTTCTTTTGAGTACAGACGGGCAATTTCCAAAGACGTCAGGCTCCCCTCTCCCGAAGCCGCAGCCTCTGTCCCCCGGACAGCCAAACAACTGAAAACCGCAAATTTAACCTTATCCAACAGCTGAAAATCATAAACGGATCTTAAAAAATACCGGTATATAAAATACACCATCAAATGTTCATAAAAGATTCCGTCAAAATCAGAAAAACAAATGTCTCCCTCCCGAAACATGAAAGATGCCTGGCTTAAAGCCTGCTTCCACTCGGGGGTGAGAATCTCCAGATCCAGAAGAAATTCCAGACATTCCGTGAACCATTCTCTCAGACCGATCCGCGGCTTTTGTACTCTTTCTTTCGTCTTCCATTTATGTATATGCAGATACATGGCCTCCATATCATCGCGAATGTAATCTTCCTGAAAGACAGCTGCCGCCGACAGCGTCTGTCGCAAACGTCTCTCCAGCGTCTGCTCCCTGTCCTGAAGCAGACGGATGATCAAGTCTCTTGCCAGCGTAAGCGGCTCCAGCCAGGGCTCCTCTTCTTCCTTTTTTTCATCCAAATTTTTATCAAGAAACCGGACCTTTTTCTTGTTGGTCAAAATCAGTCTTGCCGCCTCTTCGCACACGAGTCCCAGTCCCGCTTCCTGCCGGCTGCCATAAACTTCATAGAACCGTGGATGGTCTGTACAGATCTGGCAGAGGAAATCTTCTCCCAGATGAATGTAAATATCGCATAAATTCTTTTGATTTAAAAAAGGACATCTTCTCTCCTCCATGAGAAAATGATGAGGACAGGAAGAGCTGACAGATCTCATGAGACGGTCTCCGAATGATCCTTTCACGAGGGTGTACTTTTCATAGGTCTCATCGTTCACAGTGATATCCCATCCCGCGCAGCAGCTGTCTGTGCAGTCAGAACCTATACATTTAAATTTGTCATAATAATCCGGTATCCGAAACTTCATCTCTCCTCCTGATATTTTCTGTCCTCTATTATATCATAAATTCCCTGCGCATCTGTACACAGCCTGCAGCAGAAACTATGATTTGTATTTTTTGGCATCTTCCCCTATAATGAAGTCCAGCAGATTAAAAAATCCCGCACAAAAAGGAGTACAGGAAATGATGAAACGCAATATCCGCCTGAAAATAGAATATGACGGCACCCGCTATCAAGGCTGGCAGAAGCTTGGCAAAAATGTAAACGCCAACACGATCCAGGGAAAATTGGAGTCGGTCCTCTCGAAAATGACCGGGGAATCCATCCAGGTTATCGGTTCCGGCCGCACAGATGCCGGCGTACACGCCTGCGGACAAGTCGCCAATTTCCATACAGACTGCGGCTTCTCCTGCCAGGAGATCAAAGAGTACCTCACGAAATATCTGCCTTCCGATATCGGACTTCTGACGGCAGATGAAGTCTCAGAGCGCTTCCACAGCCGGCTGAATTCAAAACAAAAGACATATCAGTACCGCATCGCTGTCCCCGGCACCGTGAATGTTTTTGAAAGAAAATATCTGTGGAAGTATCCAAAAACACTCGACATAGAAAAAATGAACAAGGCAGCCTCCTTCTGTCTAGGCACCCACGACTTTTTAGGATTCTCTTCTGTCAAAAAGACAAAGAAATCAACTGTGAGAACGATCTCTTCTATTGTGATTGAAGAAGGTCACCGGGAAGTCCGGATCAGTTTCACAGGCGACGGCTTCCTTTATAATATGGTCCGGATTCTGACCGGAACACTGGCTGAGGTCGGTGCAGGAACCAGAGATCCTGAATCTATCCTTCATGTCTTTCAGTCAAAAGACCGGAAAGATGCAGGTATCACCGCCCCGCCCCAGGGTCTGTTCCTGATGAATGTTGAGTATTAAGAACACTTAATAGTGGATAAACACCGGATCTCCGCTCTCCACAAGTTTATATATGGCCGCGGCGTCTGAGAGCTGAAGGTTTACACACCCGTGGGAACCGGTCACTTTATATCTGCTCGGAGACCAGAGACCCCAGTCGCTCCTCTTGCTCCAGTGGTATCCGGTTCCGGTCCACATGATTCTGACCCAATACTTCGTGTCTACACTGTAATCTGCACCAACCAGAGTTTTGGTCAGCCGTTTTTCCTTCACGTAGTAAGTTCCGGTCCTTGTTATGCGGTCAGGAGTCGGTTTCCCCGTAATACAGTTTGCAGAAAATACTCTCTTGCCGTTTTTATATACAAATACTTCCTGGGCGGACAGATCCACCTCACTGTAATTTTTATGATCCCAGTCATTCTGGGGATTTTGATAATCTTTCCGATAGGCCTTATTAAAATAAACAGGTTTTAATTTTGCAGTCATAGCTTCCTGATTTTTATCCGACGGATCTTTTTGGTAAGCCTCAATCAATTCCTTTGACGGCACTTTCTTCAGCAATTTCAGGACTCTGGCGATCTCCTTGTCGTAATCGATCCTCCATCCGTAATCTCCGCCTTCTACTTTTATTTTCTTGCCTGAATGAGTCGTAAATTTTCTGGCAATACCTACCGTTTTATACTTAAGACAGAATTTTTCCACCCAGTCTTCCACGGCAGTTTTGTTAAGCTTCACCGTATGTTTTTTCGTGTTGACCTTGATACAGTCTTTCAAAACCTCAGGTGTCATCGTCTCTTTTGTATTGTCTCCCATGTCCCATTGGATCCAGTGCAGCAAATACTGATTATA
Organism: Anaerostipes faecis; assembly: GCF_910574135.1. Lineage (NCBI taxonomy): Bacteria > Bacillati > Bacillota > Clostridia > Lachnospirales > Lachnospiraceae > Anaerostipes > Anaerostipes faecis. The sequence goes on from NZ_CAJSYK010000013.1 coordinate 39,913, forward strand.
TTTCTCCTGCATCCTGGTAAGTTCGGCGTCATCGATTCTGAGTCCGGGTTCTTGATACACACCGGGATATGTCTTTTGGTCCATCAGGTCCATAGAAGGTTTCAGCCCCTTTATGGCTTCCGATATCTGTCCCAGAAAGGCCTTCTGATCCAAAATATTTCCTTCTAATTCTTTTTTCAGCACACCATACTTTTTCTCTTTGGAGTATTCGATCGCTGCATCTTCGGGCTTCATCAGCTTATAGCCGTCATCCCCGGTCACCAAAACCGATTTTTTTACAAGAGCCGAGAGCTTCTTCTCTGAAAAATCAATCGTGTCCTTTAAATTTCTCTGTTCCTTCTTCATAAAAGAAAAAATGACACTCTGTTTATGCTGCTTTTGATACAGTTTTTCCACCGACTCCAGAGACTTTACCTTTAAGTCAATATCCCTGCCTGTGATCGTTAAGGTTCCTTTTTCCCTGCCTTTTACAGTAAGTCTGTAACGGTCTGCAGTCTGTTTGAGCTCATCCAGCGACTCTTCATAGGTCATTCCGGATACTTTGAGGCCGTCGATTCTGCTTCCTGGATACCACCGGTCTTTATAATAAATATGTACTGCTGTGAGTGCTGCAATGACGACCACCGCCGTTGCACCCATTATATATAAATATTTTTGTTTCATTTTTGCCATATTTTTCTCCTGTCTTTAAGCTGCATTTACCTTTTATGGCCTGTTTTTGCTTGCCACGTATAAGGATAACGAACATTTTATTTAGTGTCAACATGTTATGTATCCTTTTTTAGATTAAGGAGATACTAAGGTTGTATCATAAATTGAAAGGAGCTTTGTTATGAAATCAAATGAAAAAAACGATTGTATCGAGTGTACAATAAATAACTGTGCCTACCATGCAGGCGACGTTGACTACTGTACTTTAGAGACAATCAAAATCGGAACTCATGAGCCTAATCCAACAACAAAAGAATGCACTGACTGTGAATCTTTCGCAAACAAATCAGGATGCTAAGATGATAACATCCACCAACTCATTTTCTTTATTCCTTTAAGTTCGGAAACAGCAGAAATTTTATAATAAAATTTCTGCTGTTTTTCATTACGCATCTGTGCACAGCCCGCGGAGAGTTTTTTATTTTTCAGGAAAAGCTTTCACACATCAGCGTGACAAGATCTTTCTTAAAAAATAAAAAGAGGGCCTGCATTTTCATCTCTCCACGCCATCCCGCCGATCAGGATCAAAGCCTCATATTCATCCCGGACGGAACAAATATCATAATCAGGCAGAACATGAAAACCTCCGATAGATGAAACCTTGTCTTTTATCAGGGATACTGTTTTAACCTCATACCTGCTGTCTCCCAGCATATAGAGAGCAGAGGACAGATAGGCAGACTCCCAGTCAGCATATTGATCCAATAAAACAAATAATGCCGCCTATTTCATAAAACCTTCTCCTTAAATTCATCGATTTCTCAAATTATATCCGTTGTATATGGAATGCAGTCGTCTGAGGTATCACAGAAGGCGTCTGAAAATTTGCATGAGTCACTTTCACCATATTTCCGGGCTGCAGATCACGCAGTCTGATCGGCAAACCGAATTGGTTAGTAAATGTAGTTGAATTTGTGATCAAAAATCTGTTTTGACTGTTGATATTCCTTGGATTTTCCGTAACGATATAATTATTGTCAAAATCAATTAAAACAATCCTTCCTGTTGTCACCGAGGAAGGGCGCTGAGGCGGCAATGGTGGCCGCGGCGGCAAAGAGGTCCTTTGTACAATCACAGAGACCGCATTGGACTGAGGCGGTATGCTTCTTGTCATGCGTGATGAAAATATGACATTCACCCACATTCCCCTCTGAATACAGCATATACACATGCTCTGTCCAAAAGAATTTAAGATCACCGTATTCCTATTTAAATTTAAACGTATATATTGAATCGAATCAGACCGATTTCTTTCCGGGACAGAATAAGATATCAAAATACTTCCAACTGAATTATTAACACAAGAAGTCTCTTCCACGAAAGCGTTGTTGATCCGCATCAGATTTCCTTGTTGAATCAATCTCCCACGAGTATTGTTATCCATAAAAGTTTCCAACTACTGTTTTACTGTATTATATTCATAATTTGTCGGGTTGTTCAAATAGTATTATAAAAACAAATTATGCCTCAATGTTTACTAATCCAACAAAGTTCATCACTACATCAAATGGTGCAGTATTAGAAATATCAAAACAAAAATCCCATGTAACAGAAAAGCCCGGGCTTTTCGTCTCCGCGGGAATATTTTTAGCCTGTGCCGCCTGTGCAAGACAGAATAAAACTTCCCCCTCGTCCGGATCTTCCGCATAAAATCCCACCTGCCATAACTCATAGCTTTCTTTTAATCCTCTATTCTCCAACAGAACCGGTATAATCATTTTTCCTCCGTCTGTTTTTGATGGCTGAAGTGTGGTGTCATATCCGCCCTCCGTCACGTCGACCTGCTGTCTCAGATCCACAATCGGTACTGGCGGTTGAGGACAATGTGGGCAAGTTTCAAAAACTGATTTTATATTACTGCTTTCATCCTTTATTGTTTTTATTCGGTCAAACTTATATAATGTATCGTATAGATTCTGAGAGAAGGTGTCGGAAAGGACAGTGTAAAAAATGAAACGTATATTCTTTGTTGAAGACGATTTAAGTTTAATCAGCGGTTTATCCTATGCCATGAAAAAACAGGGATATGAAATAGAGGTTGCCCGCACAAGCAATGAAGCACAAATTTTATGGGCAAACGGTACATTTGATTTAGTTATTCTGGACGTTTCACTCCCCGATGGTTCCGGCTACGAACTGTGTAAAAAAATACGTGAATCATCCAAAGTGCCGATTATGTTTTTGACTGCGGCCGATGAGGAAACGGATATTATCATGGGCCTTGATTTAGGAGGCGATGATTATATTACAAAGCCATTCAAGCTTGCAGTATTTTTGTCAAGGATCAATGCCCTGCTCCGCAGAAGCAGTAATTTTATTCAGGCAAATACTGATTTAATCTCAAACGGAATAAGAGTACAGCTTCTGAAAATGGAAGTCTATAAAAACGGAACACAGATTGATTTAACCGCAGGCGAATATAAATTGCTCTGTCTCTTTATGGAAAATCCGAATATTGTTCTCTCACCGGAACAGATTCTGAGCAAACTCTGGGATTATGATGACAAGTTTATAGAAAGCAGCACTCTAACTGTGTATATTCGCAGACTCCGCACAAAAATCGAAGATAACCCCAGAGAGCCCCAAAAAATAGTGACCGTCCGGCGTATGGGGTACAAATGGAACACAATGGATTGAGGTGCAGTATGAAAATATTAATAAATAGAAAGATTAAATTATTTTTTTGTTGGGAATTGCTGTTTATCACAGTATATACTCTTCTCTCCACTGCTTTTATAGGTTTGAAAACCGGAAATGCGGCATCTTATATATTGGCTGCTTCTTTGTGTATGAGTATCTCATTATTAGTAACCGCCTATTTGTACTTCAGGGAACAAAATAAAATAATGGAGGATGCCGTCACACAGATCAGAGCATATATTTCCGGAAACCAGAATGCACGCATCGAATGTAACAACGAGGGAGAATTATACAGGCTCTTCCATGAAGTAAATTCTTTAGTGTCTATTTTAAATGCCCATGCTGAAAATGCCGGAAAAGAAAAAAGGTTCTTAAAAGACACTATTTCTGATATTTCTCATCAGTTAAAAACCCCTCTCGCTGCCCTCAATATCTATAACGGCATCCTTCAGGAAGAAACAAAAGACATGCCTGCGATCAAAGAGTTTGCAGATCTTTCGGAACGGGAGCTGGACAGAATCGAAATCCTTGTACAAAATCTCCTGAAAATCACAAAACTTGACGCAGGAACGATTGTAGTAGATAAAAACATGGAAAATGTGTCTGAGATGATGAACAATATAAAAGATCACTACCTGTACCGCGCCCGGCAGGAGGAAAAAGAAATACATCTGTCCGGGGATGACAGCATTTCATTATTATGCGACCGTAACTGGCTGATTGAGGGCATCGGCAATCTTGTTAAGAATGCTTTTGACCATACAAAAAAAGGCGATAGGATCTGTATAGAATGGAAACAGTTCCCGTCGGTTGTTCAAATTTCCATAAAAGATAATGGCAGCGGTATCCACCCGGAAGATCTGCACCACATTTTTAAAAGATTTTACCGCAGCCGCTTTTCTAAAGATACACAGGGCATCGGGCTGGGCCTTCCGCTTGCGAAAGCGATTGTTGAGGCACACAGTGGAACCATCGAGGCTGGCAGTGAATTAGGGGTTGGAACAACCTTTACGATCAATTTCTTAATTCCTACAAAATTGTAGGCTGTGTGTCATCTTCCGGTAGTATTGGAGTGATATTCTATCTATAGGAAAAAAGATTAAAAAAAGGAAATATCCTTGACTTAACAGAAAGGAGTGTTTATCCAATGGACTTATTGGAAGTTAAATCAATTTCTAAAACTTACGGCAGTGGCGAAGCTGCCGTACACGCACTAAAAAACGCTGCTTTTTCCGTTCCGAAAGGCGAATTTGTCGCAGTCGTCGGCGAGTCCGGCTCCGGAAAAAGTACACTTTTGAATATGATAGGAGCACTTGACACACCAACCTCCGGGAAAGTATTGATTGACGGTAAAGATATTTTTGCAATGAAGGAACGCAGCCTGACAATTTTTCGCCGCAGAAATATCGGATTTATTTTCCAAAGTTTTAATTTAATTCCGGAATTGAGTGTTGAACAAAACATCATATTCCCTGTATTGCTTGATTACCAGAAACCCGATCAAAATTATCTGGAAGAAATTCTTACTGTCCTCAATCTGAAAGAACGCCGCCACCACTTGCCCAGCCAATTATCCGGCGGCCAGCAGCAGCGCGTGGCGATAGGCCGTGCTCTGATTACTCGTCCTTCTCTTATCCTTGCAGATGAACCAACAGGTAATTTGGACTCACAAAACAGCAGTGAAGTCATTGCTCTGCTAAAAGAAGCCGCAAAAGTATATGAACAGACCATTGTTATGATTACCCACAGCCGCAGCATCGCACAGTCTGCAGACCGGATATTGCAGGTATCTGACGGTGTCCTGACCGATTTTGGGAGGTGCCGCGAATGAAAAGCTATCTTAGCCTGATCCCAATTTCCGCAAAAGTACACAGACGGCAAAACCGCATGACGCTGCTCTGCATCATCTTTGCCGTATTTTTAGTAACAGCTGTTTTCAGCATGGCAGACATGGGTGTCAGGATGGAACAGACAAGACTGATGAAGAAACATGGCGGACTGTCACTTCAAGATTTAAGCGGCAGTGCCATGGGACAAACGATCTATCTGGCAGCTGCAGTATTATTTGTCCTGATTCTGATAGCCGGAGTGCTGATGATCTCAAGCAGCATCAACAGCAACGTAGCTCAAAGAACAAAATTTTTCGGAATGATGCGCTGCATCGGAATGAGCAAACGTCAGATCATCCGTTTTGTCCGGCTGGAAGCACTGAACTGGTGTAAAACTGCAGTTCCGGCAGGGCTTATACTTGGAACCGTGTCTACTTGGGGTTTGTGTGCCGCTCTGCGTTTTATTGTCGGAGAGGAATTTTCTGATATCCCTCTGTTTGGTATCAGCATCATTGGAATTATCAGCGGGATTATTGTAGGAATCGTCACAGTACTTCTTGCTGCAAGATCCCCTGCGAAACGGGCAGCGAAGGTATCCCCTGTTACTGCTGTTTCCGGAAATTCTGAAAGTACAAAAAACATACACCGTGCAGTAAATACACGTTTTTTTAAAATCGAAACTGCCTTGGGCATCCATCACGCAGTATCAGCCAAGAAAAATCTTATACTCATGACAGGGTCCTTTGCCCTCAGCATCATTCTCTTTTTAAGTTTTTCGGTTCTTATTGATTTTGTCGGCTGTCTTATGCCTCAGTTATCCAGCACCCCTGATCTCCAGATTTCAAGCAGCAGTTCTAATTCAATAGACGAAAAATTGCTTGACAGAATCAGCGATATGGAAGGAGTAAAGCACGTTTATGGACGCAGAAGCATTTTTGATATTCCCGCAGAATTAGACAGGGAAACAAAACTTTCAGACAAAACTGATATAATTTCTTATGATAACTTTGATTTAGACTGCCTTACAAAAGATGATGTATTAAAAAAGGGCAGCGATATTTCAAAAGTATACGGAGAAAGCCATTATGTTTTGGCAACCTGGGATAAAAAAAGTCCTTTAAAAATCGGTGATAAAATACAGGTAGGGGCATCAAAATTAGAGATCGCAGGCTTGTTAAAATATGATCCGTTCAACAGTGGAGGCAGTACAAATAAAAAAATAACGCTAATTACTTCCGGAAAAACCTTTCAGCGGCTAACCGGTGTTTCAGATTATTCTCTTGTAATGATACAGACCACAAAAGACGCAACCGATGACAATATCAAAGCCATCCGCAATATAGCAGGCAGCAAATATAAATTCAGTGATCAGCGCAGCCAGAGCACTTCCGGCACTTATACTGCGTTCGTGCTGTGCATCTACGCATTTTTGGCAATCATTACTTTAGTGACAGTATTGAATATTGTAAACAGCATTTCTATGAGTGTCTCTGCAAGAATCAAACAATACGGAGCAATGCGGGCAGTTGGCATGGATGAACGACAGCTGACGAAAATGATCGCTGCCGAATCGTTTACTTATGCTTTATCCGGCTGTATTGCCGGATGTGCGTTCGGCCTGCTTCTCAGCAAAACAATGTACGATATACTCATCACTTCACATTTCGGTTATGCTGTCTGGAGCCTGCCTGTCAAATCTCTGATCCTTATACTTCTGCTCGTTTCGTTTTCAGCCGCTGCCGCAGTTTATGGGCCGGCAAAAAGGATTCGGAATATATCTGTTACGGAGACGATTAATGAGCTGTAAGATCACCGCGGCCTGTTATGCAGAAAGTTAAACAATAAAAAAAATTTATCCAGCAGGAGGCCCCTGCTGGATATTTTTGCTGAATCATCAGTGAATATTTCCATCATCATCTCTATTCCAGATTGCATGTGCTGGTCTATGCATAAAGGTCATAAGGGTTCATTTTGGGTTCTGCTAGCGCCGGAAAGTCCACATTCAATATATAGCTTCGCGTGGTTACATGGCATTTCCTGTGCCTATCATCACTAATTTTGTTGTGTCCATCCTTGACCTTCTCCTTCTTTTAAATATGCTTCATATTTTTTTCGTTTTCGTACAAAGGTTGATGGATTCATCCCTAAACTCTTAGCTGCGTCTCTTACATTTCCGCACTTTTCATAAGCTTGATTCATATATTCGGCTTCAATTTCAAGCAAAGTTTGAGCAAGATTATTCACTGGCTTTAACATCTTTCCTTCCGGCTGTGCAGCTTCTCTTTGGCTTACGATCGGAATGGCATCCGGCTCGATTTCATCTCCATTACTAATAATAATGGCTCGCTCAACGATATTCTTTAATTCTCGAATATTCCCAGGCCAAGCATACTCATTTAAAATATATTTGCTGCTATCTGAAAACTTTTTTTGAAAGTTATACTTTTTATTTAATTTATCCAAAAAAGATTCTGCCAGTGCCATAATATCATTTTTTCGTTCCCTAAGCGGAGGAATATAAATTGGAAATACCATCAATCGATAATATAGATCCGCTCGGAATGTTTCTTGCCGCATCATCTCTTCAAGATTTCTGTTCGTTGCAGCAATGATTCTTACATTGATCTTTATCGGCTTACTTCCACCAATTCTTGTAATCTCTTGTTCTTGAATGGCACGAAGCAGCTTCACCTGCATCGCCAAAGGAAGTTCTCCAATCTCATCTAAGAAAATAGTTCCTTTATCTGCCAATTCAAATAATCCAATCTTTCCCGTTCGGTTGGCGCCTGTAAATGCACCTTTTTCATATCCAAACAATTCACTTTCTAATAAATTTTCTGGAATGGCTCCGCAATTAACTTTGATAAAGTTCTCATCTTTTCTGGAACTATTTTGAAAGATATAGGTCGCAAATACTTCTTTTCCAACTCCGGTTTCTCCTTGCAGCATCACGGTCACATCAAGTGGTGCTACTTTATCCGCCTTAAAAATGGCATTCAATGTATTCTCATCTTGTGCGATGATATCCTTTTTCAAAAGTCTATCCTGCATATGCTCCAGATTTCGACGCAAACGCTCCTCTTGCTGCTGCTGTTCTTCTACCTGTTCTTTTAAATAGTGTATTTCCGTCAAATCACGTACATTGGTCACTACCATAACAATATTTCCATGTTCATCATAGATTGGGGAGCTTGTAATAATTGCTTTTTTCCCAGTCTTAAATTCCTGTGGCAACGTTACCACTCGATTCTCTCGAATAGCCCTTAAGGAACCTGAGATCGATATGAGCCCTTCTTTCTCAAGATCCTTCATATTGCGACCCATAACCTCTTCCTTTTTTAATCCAGAAATCTGTCCGTAGGCACGATTAATCATCACGGTATTCGCATGTCCATCTGTAATATAAATTCCATCAAAAGAATGTTCAATGATCGCTTCTAAGCGTTCCAAAGTTTCTTCTTTTGTCCGAAATAAATTAATTTTTTTCATTATAGCATCTCCTTCCTATTTTTCTCTTCTGTCTAATTTTTTCAACCCTATTATCTACGTATTGATCCATTTTTGCAACACGTTTCAAAAATGATTCGTATTTTGTTTTATTTTTAACACAAAACCAAGGTTCTAAGGTTGGCACCTTTTTTGCTTCTTATATCATTAGCAAATAAATTTTATTATACGAAGAGGAGGAATATTATATGGCATTAAAACGTAAAGAGGGTATGGAACAGCCATACATACCCGCTGGTATTTTTAAGATCAGACTTCCATTTATTCACTATCGTTGGGAACTTTCTGAATGTCTCCAAGCTATTTTAATGTGTGCAACCTGTCTTGGGGCGATCCCAATCCTGGAGCAAGTCTTAGGCGTTCCATATGAAATCGCATGGAGCATGGTTATTCTTAACGGTTTTTTATACAATCTACACACTCTGCTTGGTGACCCGGTGGTTCCAGGTTGGATTACACCGGCACTTCCCTTGATTACTGCATTTTTGACCCAATCTCAACAAGGGCCTGAGCGAATCAAAACATTGATTGCACTTCAAATTGTAGTTGGACTTATATTCTTAAGTATGGGTCTGAGTGGAATGGCAGGAAAGATCATTGGATTGATTCCAAATGCGATTAAAGCTGGTATCTTATTGGGTGCTGGATTTTCTGCGATAATGGGTGAATTCCAAACAGGAGGAAGATTTGGATTATACCCTATCACTGTTGGTATTGGCTCTTTGATTGCTTATTTCTTGCTCTTTTCCTTGCTATTCCGACGAACGAAGGAAAAAAGTAAGTTTTGGCACACAATTGGAAACTTTGGGATGTTACCAGCGATCATCATCGCTGTTATCATTGGACCTTTATCTGGAGAATTACCAGCACCAAACTTTGTGCTTGGATCTATCATCAAGATTCCGGATATCGGAACGATTTTCCAAACTTTGAGTCCATTTGGAATTGGATTCCCTTCCATCCAAACCTTTATCTCTGTGATTCCAACAGCAATTGCTGTTTACATCATTGCATTCGGTGATTTCGTTTCGAGTGAACAGTTGATTCGTGAGGCAGATGAAATTCGTACCGATGAGAAGATTGACTTCAATTCAAACCGTTCAAATGTCATCAGTGCATTACGTAACTTAGTGGAAGGATTCTTCTGTCCTTATGTTGTATTAAGCGGCCCATTGTGGGCAGCTGTTACCGCAGCCATTTCTGAACGCTACAAAGAAGGCCGTGAATCTATGGATTCCATCTACAGTGGAGTCGGTACCTTCCGTTGGATGACATTTATCTGTGTCGCATTGGTTCCTGTTGCATCTTTTGTACAGCCAATCCTCCCGGCTGCATTGTCACTTACATTAATTGTTCAAGGTTATGTATGTTGTAAGATTGGCCTTAGTATGATCGGCACTGATATGGAACGTGGTATCGCAGGAGTTATGGCTGCTATCCTTGCCATCAAGGGTGCTAGCTGGGGACTTTGCATTGGTATCATTGTTTACATCTTAGTCAATGGAAACTTCAAGAACCCTGTTCTTGAAGAAAATTCACCAGACGCAATCGAAGAAACAGACTAGATAATCTTCATTTTCAAATTCAAGATAAGGTAGAATCGCCAAGGTTATAATCAATTCATGACCTTGACGATTTTTCCTTTTATGGTCCCAAGTCTTAATCGATGAGCTAAAAAGCTCTACCATCCGAAACTTTCACTATCTTTCCTCGAATACGTCCCCAAGATCCCCATCTCTTTTCGATACTTCGCCACCGTTCTTCTCGAGATCTTCATCTCTTTTTCCAACAACAACTGAGATATCTTAAGATCACTATATGGCTTTTTGGGATCTTCCGACTGGATCAACTTCCAAATTGCCTCCTTGATATCATCTGCTGTATTCCACTGATTCCCGAACGAATAGGAAGATGCAAATAAGTCCTTGATCGAGACGGTTCCAAATGGGGATTGAATATATTTCCCTTTGGAAGCACGGCTGACAGTAGAGACATGCATCTGTGTCTCATCTGCAACATCCTGCATACACATGGGTTTTAGCTTTCCGCCCTTAGTAAAGTACTCTTTTTGCTTCTTAAAAACAGCCCATACAATCTTTGTAATAGTCTGTCTTCTCTGTTCGATACTTGCGATGATAAAGCGGCTTCTCTCATACTTTTTCTGAAAATATTCTTTCAATTCCGGATCTTCGATTTCCTTCATCATCTTTAGATAATAGTCATTCAAAGAATAATTTCCTATCCAGTTATCGTTAAGTTCAATCTTCCACTCATCTCCATTTCTCTGGATGATGATATCAGGAACAATGTACTCTGCCTTTTCATATGAATATCCACTAAAAGGTCTTGGATTGAGTTGCTGGATCTGTTGAATATACTTTCTTGCCTGCACCGTTGAAAGACCCAAAGTTCTTGTGATCGAAGCAATATGCCCCGTCGCCACATCGCTTAAATGTTCTAGGATAATTTTCTCAAGATCATCATCTAACAATCCTTTTCGTTCCAACTGCAGCATCAAACATTCTTCTAGGTTTCTTGCAAAAACACCAGCTGGCTCTAGATTGATCAATGCATCATGACACGCTTTGATCTCTTCTAAAGGGACACCAAGATTATCACTGATTTCTTCTAAAGAAACATGCAATAACCCTGAATCTTCAAGACAGTCTATCAGATATGTCATAATATCCAGTTCCTTTCTTGTAAATTGTACAAGATGCAATTGCTCCATAAAAAATGTTTTTTTGTCTCTGGGAGATTCGTCTTTGATCTCTGGTCTCTCAGTCTCTCGGTAGCCGCCTGCATTTCCACTTAACATCTGTGGACTTTCACTTTGTGGTTTATACTCTAGCAATGGGTTTTCTGCAAATTCATTTTGCAAAAATTCATCCAACTCATAATTATCCAACGACAATATATTCAATGATTGTAATTGAAATTGATTCAGTTGTTGTGATAACCCCTGTTGGAGTTCCAACCCATATGCCATCTACATTTCCTCCAATTCTCTATAATGTATCTTTCCAGAATGATTCAACGGGATACTGTCGATCTGCCTCACTTGAAGCACTCCATCATTCATCTTTATTTTTTTACTAATAAAGTCAACGATTTCTTCTGAACAAAGACCAGCTCCTTTTTCTACGAAGATATCTAATCGATCATCCACACCAGTACAAGCAAAACAAACATCCTTATATCTTCCTTTTAAAATCTGCTCAATTTCATCAAGATTGACCCTGCTGCCAAGGATCTTTAAAAATCGTTTTTTCCGCCCGGTTATATAGTAAAATCCATCCTCATCTTTTCTTGCCAGATCCCCTGTGTATAGAACGCCATGACGCTCATCTTTTTTTGCCAGATCCTCCTTACACTTTGCATAACCTAAAGTTACATTTTTCCCTTCATAAACAAGTTCACCATCCACAATAGAGAATGATCCACCTGGAATCGGTATTCCAATGCTTCCTGCTTTTTCCAGAACACGTTCTGGCGGAAGCCAGGACATTCTAGCCGTAGCTTCTGTCTGACCATACATAATCACGAATTTAACGCCTGCTTTTTTCGCATATAACGCAAATTCCTTTTGCAAAGCCCTCGAAAGTTTTCCTCCAGCCTGTGTCATTGTTCTAAGAGACGGTAAATCCATATGAAAAAATTGAATTCGCTTTAACATCTCATAAGTAAACGGAACTCCTCCGAAGGAAGTTGCCTCTTCTGCCTTAAAATACTCCCAAAATTCATGTTCAAACATGGTATGTTCGGTTAATAAGATCGTTGCCCCACAAAGAGTATGACTATTTATAATCGACAAGCCATAAGTGTAATTCATAGGAAGTGTCGAGATTGGACGCTCTTTTTCATTTAACTCTAAGTATTCCACGATGGATTCTGCATTGGACTGAATATTTTCATAGCTTTGACGGACTAATTTGGGACTTCCAGTACTTCCTGACGTCGTCAGTAAAAGAGCTAAATCCTCATTTAACTTCGTCTCCGTTTCCTTTGAAATATCGTACAGGTTATATCCATATGCCTCATATACCAATTGTGTCCTTTCATCTGGAGAATACCCCTGATGTCCTTTTGGTGCAAACACATAGTCTGGTTCATAATGGCAGATTAAATCTTTTAACATATTATAATCCATTTTGCAATCTAACAAAAGAGGGACCACTCGATTTCGAAGACATGCTATGTATCCAAGAACAGAACCTGCGGTATTTTGACATAGAAGAAACACCAGCGTTCTTTTCTCCATATGTGTTCCCATCTCCTTGCAAAAGCAATCCAACTCTCCATATGTCACTGATCCTTCCTTCTCTGATCTTAAATAGATCCGATCCTTATCTAATACTTGTTCTTCAAAAAAATACATTTAGTTTTCCCTTCTTTCTACTGTACAAATCACGCGTGACAGATGCTCTATCAAATTTATTCCATCCCACATATAGTCTAAAGAAAGTGCTTGTCCCAATGGAACGATACGGTCTCCACCTTTAGCTCCAAATTCTACAATCCTATCTTGCAATTCCTTTGGCGAAACACCAGCATACTCTATAGTTTGAATCTTTCGATTTAAGCTTGGCATCAATTCCTCTAGATTTTGAATGATACATTGATAAAAGCAACCAAATCTCCCATCATACTGTTCTGGATTTCTAGGACATTCTTGCAAATCTGCCACATAGATTCGATTATCATAAAAACGAACCTTCTCTATTTGATCGGTTTCCATGATGTTTAGACAGACTTCTTCATATTTACGACTAACTTTCCATGGACTTAATTCATATCGTTTTGCGGTTTCCATACATTGCTCCCACCACGTTTCAAAACACTTTCTGTCTTCCCCTTTCCAAACGATCAACCTTGGACTAGAGCATGCATTTTGATCCATAGCAAAGGTATCATTATAAAACTGATAAGAAAGCTGCTGAAGCTCTTCTTCTGATCGTTGTTTCATCCATTCTGTGTCAATAACTGCAATGGAATATCGGTCTGCAAATTCAAGTTCTGTCACACCAGGCCTCACTGGAATCTTGCGAAGTTCTTCAATGGCTTTATCTCCACCCCAAATAATCCTTCCATCACAAAGATTTGTATAGGTTTCAATACAGCCATCTCCTCGTTCACAAGTAAACAGTAACGTATTTTCATAAATATCCTGATACCTTTTCTGCTGCATTACCTGCTCGATCATCTGGCACAATGGAAGACTATCTTCCATGACTCGACTTGAAATCCGAATGACATTTCCATTTCCAGCCAACATACCAAACACCATGCTATACGCAAACAGCGTTGGTATATTTGACGGTGCAATGTGAAATATCATTCCCCATCCAAGTCTGCTTTCTCTATCATTCAGTGCTTCTTTCCATGACTCTAAATGTTTTCTTCGACACCAGAATGCAAAAGCCGCGCAGTCTTCTCGATTTCTTGTCATGGGATTGCTGCGAATTTCCCTGGATAAATCCTCCAAAAAGCATAACACACTTTCTTCTAAAAGGGTTCTCCCAACGATTTCAGATCCTTTCCAGCCTCCTGCTAATCTAATGATTGTTTCATCCTTCATATGTATCGCTGCACCCCCTGACCTCTGCGTGCTGCATTCTTCCAGTCACTTTAAAATATTTTCCCTTTTTCCCACAAGGACAATCATCGATTCCAAGTAAGATTCCCTGATCTTCTGTTAAGATCGAATGCCCTGGATATGATCTAGCCATCGGTGACAGTACCTGGATCGTTCCTTCCGTTCCAATTTCACAAACCGAAAAATCCTGCATGTTTCGAATCAAAATATCTGAATATGTGCTTGCATGGAGATGACCATATTCACATTCTAAGTAAATACATCCCGTCTGCTCTGCCATTCCATAATAGTCATATACCTGTTTGATCTCACTGACTTCCTGAATACCTTTTTTAAAATCCTCCATTGATACCGCTTGTGCCTGCAACTTCTTCCAACCGCCTCCATGGATCATGATCCCATTGGGAATCGAAAGTTTTTTTTCACTTTCTTTTAACGCACCATAAAAATACTTCCAGATCATATAGGTAAAGCCAAAGACTAAAATGGGACCATTCTTATATTTTTCTAAAAATGCTTCGATTCCTTTGACATCTAGATTCATATCCTTGTTAAAGGCATACTGGTGTCTGGAAGATACAATGGAAAATCCTAAGATTCCAGCTCCTCTTGCAGAAAACATATTCCGATCTTGCAGCACCTCTGGAGAGTCTGCGATCAGCATTGGAATTCGCCTCTTTCCAATCACTTCTTCCATAATTCGGACTAACGTTTTTTGTTGGTTCGCTGCTGTTTCCTCATCTAAATAGATTTCCGACACCTTCTTACCTGTTGTTCCTGAAGATGTAATTACCTTAAAAACATCCTCTTCCTCCACACTTCGAAGTTTCATATCCTTAAATGCAGATACTGGCATCATAGGGATTTGACTCATCGATGAAAATGCCTCTGGAACCTGAAGGACGCTTAACAACTTTGCATAGGCTGGACAATGTTCTTTATGGTATGCAGTCAATTCTGTAAAATAGTTATAAAACCACACCTCTTTTTCTTTTTGTGAAACACCAAATGGTTCCTGTTTTAATAGCTCTTCATATTCCACATTTTCACCTCTTTTCTTTTTTTAAGATATAATCTGTTCCGTGTCCGGGATAAATATGAATTCCATCTTCTAACGCCTCGATCCAAGGCTTTGCATAAGTTTCATATGCCTCTTCATTTCCTCCTGGCAATCTGGTTATGTCTTCTTCCCCCATAATCAAATAATCTCCTGAAAATAAAATCGTTTCATCCATTCTTATACAACAGCTTCCCATGGTATGTCCTGGTACAAGTTCCATTTGAATCATATGCCCTTTCCAATGAAACTCATATTCTTGATCAAACGTAAGATTTGCAGGATTACATAAAATCGATGAATAAACATACTTTTTGTCACCTCCATACTTGAAGTGTAAATAAGTACCCATCATACCACTCATATTTTTGATCCGGTTTCCAAGATTCTCACTACATACAGCGGTTGCGATGACCAATGCTTCCGGGTATCCTCTACGCACCCCATTTAATCCTTGTATATGGTCACAATGTTCATGAGTCAATAAAATATAATCTATGTTCCATTGATGTTCTCTTATGATTTTTAGGATTCGTTCATGGTCATTTGGATCAATGATCAGAACACTTCCATTATCTTCCATCAGATAACAATTACTCTGTGTCAAACGATCTTCTAAGACAAATAGTCTAGGCATCCTCTTTCTCAATTTCAACCCCATACTTTTTTAAAATTTCTTTTCCTTTTTCGTAAGAACTAAAGGCTAACATATCTGGTGTATCTAGCATAATATCAAACTTCTCCTCCAGTTCTCCTACCAAATTCATATGTCCCATGGAGTCCCATTCCGGAACTCCTCGATAACGAAGTTCCTTTAATTCTTCTCCTTCTTTTTTTAAAATTACTTGAAATACTTTGTTGTATTTTTCTAAGTTTGTCATTTTCATTCTCCTTTTTCTTTTACCTGAAATAAATGTTTCATCATCATTTGTTTTGCTTTCATTTCGGTGATAATCTCACCATTTTGATTGGTGCATACTCCATGGAATGTTCCAATATAAAATACACGTTCCTCCTGATAGGAATGAAATGTGATCTTTGCTGTAATGTTATCTCCAAGGTACACTGGTTTTTGAAATTGGCTAGATTCCTCCATCAAGATCGTTCCATCTCCAGGAAGCTTCATTCCCATAACAGACGAAAGAAGATTTGATGAAAACATCCCATGAGCAACTGGTTTTTGAAACCACTGTCTAGACGCAAATTCTGTATCCATATGCATCTTATTATAGTCACCTGTTAAACTTGCAAATGCTTCTACCACCTCTTTGGTCACTTTCTTTTCCATGGCTGCTTCATCTCCAACGGTAAGAGCCTTTCGTTCCTGCTTTCCTCTGGATCTTTGATCCTTTTTAATCTGTTTCACTGCCTTTTGAAAATCTATAGGACTTTCTAGTAATAAGATTTTCTTTCGCACTAACAATTCTTGCGTGGCTATACATCTTCTTGAACACCCGCAAATGACCAACCAATAATCACATACTTGATCTGAACTTCCACAAACCCAAGTCACATCTGGAAACTTTCCTTTGAGTGCAGTTAATTCTCGTCCACGATCATATCTTGGATTACAGCCACCACAAAACTTGACCCCAATTTCCATAATAAGCTCCTTATCTTCCGTGACTTAGGATCTTCTTTGCCATATCGATCAAATCTTGACTCACCTGATTGACTAAGACAACATCCTTGATCTCTGGAATCCGACTTTTCATTGCTTCTGCAATTAATTCTTCTGTCGTTAGTGTAGCAGATGGACATCCAGAACATTGTCCTAGCAATCTGACTTTTAAGACTCCATCTGTAACATCTACAACTTCTACATTTCCTTCATGAGATAATAATTGTGGTCTTACGTCCTCTTCTAATACCTTTTCTATTTCATGTAACATTTCTGTTTCCTCCTACTATAATTCTTTTCATTTTATTTATTATAGCAAAACTTATGCCATCCTCATTTCGTGTGGATTCAGATACCTTTTAAATTCTATCCTTCTTTCTTGTTGCATTTTTGCAACAAATATTTTCTTGTTGCATTTTTGAATCGTAGATTTGTTGCATTTCTGCATTTATTGCATTCATTTTTCAGAATCTTATCATTTTTTAAGTTGGCACGGCTTTTGCTTTTTAGTCAATCATAATTTCAGTACGCTATATGTACTTGGAACATTTGAACTATTCATGATTCAAGAAAGGAAGGATACAATTATGGCTTTAATGACAGGAAATGAATATGTGGAAAGTATGAGGAAGTTAAATCTTCAAGTTTATATGTTTGGAGAGAAAATCGAAAACCCAGTCGATGACCCAATCTTACGTCCATCATTAAATTCAGTCAAAGCAACTTATGACTTAGCAGGAAATCCAGAATACGAAGAGTTAATGACAACAAAATCTCCATATACAGGAGAAATCGTAAACCGTTTTACTCACATTCATGAAAGCACTGCCGACTTAGTAAAGAAAGTTAAGATGCAACGTTTATGCGGACAAAAGACAGCTGCTTGTTTCCAAAGATGTGTAGGAATGGATGCATTTAACGCAGTTTATAGTACGACGTTTGAAACAGATGAAGCTCACGGAACGAACTACCACGAAAACTTCTTAAGCTTCTTAAAGTATGTACAGGAAAAGGATTTAACAGTCGATGGAGCCATGACAGATCCAAAGGGAGATCGTTCTTTAGCACCTCATGCACAAGCTGATCCAGATCTGTATCTTCATGTAGTCGAAAGACGTCCAGATGGAATCGTTGTTCGCGGAGCAAAAGCTCATCAAACTGGTATCATCAACTCCCACGAAGTGATCGTAATGCCTACCATCGCCATGGGGGAAGATGACAAAGATTATGCAGTTTCATTTGCAGTACCAACTGACTCTGAAGGAATCTTCATGATCGTTGGACGTCAATCTTGTGACACAAGAAAACTAGAAGGAAGCCAAATCGACGTTGGTAACTCTCAATTTGGTGGAATGGAAGCTTTGGTCGTATTTGATAACGTATTCGTACCAAATGATAGAATCTTCTTAAATGGAGAATATGAATTTGCTGGAGTATTAGTAGAACGTTTTGCCGGATACCACAGACAATCTTACGGTGGATGTAAAGTAGGTGTTGGTGACGTCTTGATTGGTGCTACTGCTGTTGCTGCAGAATACAACGGAGCTCAAAGAGCTTCTCATGTCAAAGACAAATTAATCGAAATGACTCACTTAAATGAAACTTTATACTGCTGTGGTATTGCCTGTTCAGCAGAAGGTACAAAGACAAAATCAGGAAACTACATGATCGACTTACTATTGGCAAATGTATGCAAGCAAAATGTCACTCGTTTCCCTTATGAAATCGCTCGTCTTGCAGAAGATATTGCTGGTGGATTAATGGTAACTGCACCATCTGAAAAGGACTTAAAAAATCCTAAATTAGGAGGATACATAGACAAATACCTTCGTGGCGTGGAGGATGTTTCTACTGAAAATCGTCTACGTATCTTACGTTTGATTGAAAACTTAACCCTTGGAAGTGCTGCTGTTGGATATCGTACAGAGTCTATGCACGGAGCCGGATCACCTCAGGCACAAAGAATCATGATTGCTCGTCAAGGTAACCTTCCTATGAAGAAAAAACTTGCTAAGACAATTGCAAAAATCGAAGAATAAGATTCTTTAGGAGGAAACGATGGACTGGAAAAAGATTTATGAAGAAAGATCAACTTCAGCTGAAGTTGCTTTAAAAAATATTCCTGATGGCGGACGTGTCGTAACGGGACACGCTGCAGGGGAACCTTCTTATCTTCTTACCGTAATGGCGGAAAATAAAGAATGGTTTCACAACGTAGAGATCTGCCATATGGTTTCACTTGGAAAAAGTGAATATGCACAGGAAGGAATGGAAAAACATTTCCGTCACAATGCTCTGTTTATTGGTGCAAATACCAAAAAGACAGTTGCTGAGGGACGTGGAGATTATACTCCTTGTTTCTTCCATGAAATCCCAAGATTGTTTGAAGAAGAACTTCCAGTAGATGTGGCACTGATTTCTGTCACACCTCCAGATGAAAACGGAAGAGTCAGTCTTGGCGTTTCTATAGACTATACAAAAGGCGCTGCCCAAAATGCTAAAATCGTTATAGCTCAAGTAAACGACCAAATGCCTTTTACTTATGGTGACAGTTTAATGGACGTTTCTGAAATCGACTACTTTGTAGAACATTCAACACCTCTTCCAGAATTAAAGCCAGCAGTGCTATCTGATGTGGAAAAAGCCATCGGAGCTAACTGTGCATCTTTGATCCAGGATGGAGACACACTTCAATTAGGAATCGGAGCAATCCCAGATGCGGTACTTCTTTGCCTAAAAGACAAAAAGGATCTTGGAATTCACTCTGAGATGTTTTCAGATGGTGTTGTTGAATTAGCAGAAGCCGGAGTTATTACAAACGCAAAAAAAGAACTACTTCCTGGAAAAATGGTAGCAAACTTTCTTATGGGAACAAAACGTCTTTATGATTTTGTAGATCACAATGAAAATGTTGCTATGTACCCTGCGGACTTTACCAATGACCCAGTAATCGTTGCAAAAAATGACCATATTATCTGTATCAATTCTAGCGTTCAAGTTGATTTAATGGGACAGGCTTGTTCAGAATCCGTTGGATTGACTCAGATCAGTGGAGTTGGTGGACAAGTAGACTTCGTTCGAGGTGCTTCTATGGCAAAACACGGCATATCGATCCTTGCTATGCCTTCTACTGCAAGAAAAGGAACAATCTCAAAGATTGTTCCGCTACTAGATGAAGGAGCTGCTGTGACAACTTCAAGAAATGATGTTGACTACGTAGTCACAGAATATGGTATCGCTCACTTGAAGGGAAAAACACTTCGAGCAAGAGCAAAAGCATTGATTGAGATTGCACATCCTGACTTTAGAGATGATTTGATCAAAGTTTATGAAGAACGATTTCACTCATTAACACCACTATAATTGCTTTTATAATCAACAAACGGGAGTATCACATAGTTTTTGTAAACCTCCAAACTGATGTAAGATAAGATTAGTCAGTTTGGAGGTTTTGTTTATGGCAGGGGAGAATGACAGCCCACAAAAAGCAGCAATGAGGGAAATGATGCATGATTATATGAAATTAAATGATATCAGCATCGAAACCGGCACGGATGTTAACTCCGTCATGCGTGACATGATGTCAGTGCTTCTGGAAGGTGCACTGGATAAGGAACTTAACAAAGAATTCGGTTATTCAAAATATGATCACCGGAATAAGGATACTGACAACAGCCATAACGGACATTCACAAAAGACCGAGCATACCAGCTATGGTGATATTCATGTAGGTGAAAATGAAAGTGCAAAACTTTGGTTATCTTTTAGGATTAGTCTTAAGAACCGGGGCGTTGATGGACTTACCGGCTTTCCGCAGGCGATAGAAGCTGTTTAATCAAAGACAGAGATACAACAGTATATTATTCATGAGATTCGGAATTCCACAAAATTTGTATCATACAAGGATATCAAGAAACTGATAGCAGATCTGAAAGGTGCATATGCTGCACCAACCGAAGAAATTGCCTAAAACGAACTGGAGCTGTTCAAGGACAAATGGGACGCTAAATACCCTAAAATCTATAAATCCTGGCACGATAACTGGGCAGCGCTTTTGACTTATTTCAAATACCCGGAAGCAGTCAGACGGCTGATATAACAACCAATGCCATTGAAGGCTTCAACCGGCAGCTTCGGAAAGTGACAAAATTCAAGACGGTCTTTCCGACGGATGACAGCCTTCTGAAAATGCTGTATCTGGCCTGGACACAGTGATGGTTCCGCCAAGGAGAGCTTTTAGGGCATCTTGAATGTCTTCAGCAGTTTGGATATCGTATTCCTCCAGGAGCTGATGGATTATGCTGCGTTTCCCTTCCGTCATTTGTACTCTGTGTACGGGTTTCTTTTCTCTTGCCATAATAAAAGGCCCTCCTATGATTTTTATTTTATCATAGAAAAACCTTATGAGTTCTATTTTACAGAAAAAGTTTCACACACTCTTTAATTTATTTTTCACTCTTATTCCTTCGTTTTTATTTGTTACATTTTTGTTACGTCATATTGAATATTATCATATTCACAGCATTATGTAAAGTATTTTTGTAATCTTTTTGTAATCTTTTAGTTACAAGTTAGCAGCACCAATGATTCCTGCATCATTACCCAGCTTCATCTGCATAACTTCCGGAATATATGTCCTGTTGCCTCCAAAACAATATTTTTTCACATATTCATTGACCGGCTGAATCAAACGATCTCCTGCATGACTTATGCCGCCGCCGAGAAGCACCTTTTCCGGGCGAAAGATATTTACAAAATTTACAATTCCCTCTGCCAAATACATTACATATTCATCAATTGCCTCATTGGCTGCCCGATCATTATTTTTCGCTGCCTCAAAAATTGCAACTCCATCAATTTCATTGTATTCATGAAGCAGAGATTCTTTTTCTTGTTCCATTTTCTTCTTTGCAATTCGTATGATTGCCGTTGCAGACGCATACGCTTCCAAACAGCCTTTTCTACCACAAGTACAAGGTTCTCCTCCTGCAATCAATGTGGTATGTCCAAGTTCTGCCCCACCGGCATAATATCCGTCAAACACTTTTCCATCCAAAATGATTCCGCCTCCTACTCCGGTTCCAAGAGTCAATAAAATCATATTGTTACAATCCTTTGCTGCTCCGGCAACTGTTTCCCCAAGAGCTGCACAATCCGCATCATTATATACTTTTACCGGAAGCTGCAGACTATTTTCCATTATTGCTCCAAGTTCAATATTTTCCCATACGATATTATTGGAATAGATGACAGTCCCGGTTTTCGAATCAATGGTTCCCGGACAGCCAATCCCAACTTTTTCTACCTGCTCTTTGGAAATATGATGTTCTTCAAGCAACTCTTCTACCAGTTTTTCCATATCTTTCATAATTTCTTCTGCAGAACGTTGTGCAAAGGTCTTCTTCTGACCTTTTGCAATGATTTCATTCTCTTCATTCACAATTCCTGCCTTGATATTTGTTCCACCTAAATCAATTCCTACTTTTGACATCAATTTCTCCTTTTCAATATTCTAAGAAAAAAACATACCTTAAATCAAAAGATATGTTTTTTTTCATGTAATTTTTATTTATTGATCATTTTACAGATGTCGATAAATTCTCCTGCAAGTACTTTAAATGTCTCAGCAGACATCATCTGGTCTTCTGCATGCACTAACAACAAACAAACTTCTGTTGGCTGTCCGCTTGCTTCCTTCTGAATCATTTCTACATGGGCTTTATGACCTTCTGAATAATAAGTGTCACCTTCTTTGATGCAATTTTGTGCTTCTTCATAGGCACCTTCTTTTGCTTTCTGAATCGCATTAATGTAGCATGATTTTGCTGCTCCTACGTTTGAAATGATTTCAAAACAAATTAATTCAATACCTTCCATCTTTCTATTCCCCTATTAAATCTAATGCAAACTGAAGTACTTTCTGTCCGTTCATTGTTCCATAATCTCTCATATTGATAACTTCTACCGGAATTTTCCCCGCTGCAAGTTTTTCCATTTCTGCTTTCTGGTAACCAACCTGAGGTCCTAATAACAGAACGTCTACATGATCGATTTCATTGATTGCTTCCGTTACAGATTTTGCATTAATGTTTGCTTCAATACCCATCTCTTTTGCAGCTGCACTCATCTTCTGTACTAACATACTAGTTGACATTCCTGCGTTACACACTAATAAAATATTTTTCATGTTAAATTTCTCCTATAATACAATATTAATTTTCTGTTCCTTCATCCATCTGTTTTTCCATGATACTATCATTGATTTTAACAAATGGAAGGTATAATAATACACCGATTGCGATAACAATCAACTGTACAAGTACGGCTTTCCAGTCACCTGCTGTTGCAAGATAAGCATTGATCAATGGTGGAGTTGTCCAAGGGATGTACACAACGCAAGGATCGATAAATCCGATGGATGTTGCAACATATCCTATGATTAACCCGATTGCCGGAAGCAGTACGAATGGAATCATCAATGCCAGGTTGTAAACGATTGGGTATCCGAAGATAACCGGCTCATTAATGTTAAAGATTCCAGGTGCAAGTCCTAATTTTGCAATACTCTTAGATGCTTTGTTTCTACTGAATAAAAATGTTACAAGGATTAATACGATTGTACTTCCTGAACCACCGATCATTCCAAATGTTGGAACAAATGCTACATTCATGATATGTGGAACTGCCTGATGATTTGCAAATGCAAGCATATTTTCGTTGATATTTGCAATTAAAAGCGGTTCAAGTAAAGTTCCGTAAATAACCGTCTGATGAATTCCGAGTGTAAATAATAAATTTCCAAGGCTATAAAGAATAATGACACCTGCAAGGCTTGTATTCACTTTTCTTAATGGTTCCTGGATGAACATAGAAATCAGTGCTACCAAGTTCGTGTCAAATACGACATATAAAACGGTTGAAATGATTCCCCAGAATGATAAAACAATAATTACAGGAATTAATACATTGAAAGATTTTGATACTGCCGGTGGAATATTATCACCAAGCTTAATCTGCAGTTTATCAATGTGTGAAATTGATATGAATAATTCAGTTGTAATCAATCCAATGATGATTCCTGCAAATAACCCTGTTGTTCCAATATTGCTGAATCCGAGAATTCCCGTTGCTGCAACTGCTTTATCTGCATTTAATGGTGTTACTTCCATAACGTTTGGCATCATAACAACCAAACTTGCCAATGCGATTATCGCTGCTGCCAGCGGATTTTCAAATCGTTTACTTGATGATAACATAAATGCCACGATTGGTGCTACTAACAATCCTGAAATATTCAGTGTACCGTTTGTAATTACAGTTCCCCAATACTGTGCATTTACCAATGCATCACCTTTTAACAAAAATGGAAATAACACATTGTTAATTAATACTGCAACACCTGCTAAGATATATAGCGGCATAAGCGTTGCAAAAGTATCTCTTAATGCTTTCAGATGAATCTGTCCCCCAACACGCATCGCCACGTTGGAAAACTTGTCAATAAACTTGTTTCCTCCCATAAAATCCTCCTTGGGTGCTTTGTTTGTTGAAATGTTATATCTTATTTATAATTTAACATATCTTTTTCAATCATTCAACATACTTTTCGATTTTGGGTAATTTATACAATATATTATTGATTTTTTAGTATATATCCATAAAAAATAGGCTTTGCCTATTCAACTCCCCTGCCCCTCAATCGAGGGCACTGAAAAAGTAGATAATACCGCCTGTGTTTGCTATAATGCATATATCAAATATAGGCGGTGTTTTTATGATCGAACAACAGCAGAGATTGGTGTTAAGTCCATACATGGAAATATATGAATTAGTAATCCCGAAAGATAATCTTCTATAGTCTTATGAATATCTTACAGACAATCTTTACCGACTATTATGAAGAAATTATATATACTCTTCATCCCAGAGATACTGAGATGGAAAATATCGATAAGATGTTAGGCTGTGGGGATCCTTCTTTCGGCGGCTCCATGTACGCCTGCACTCATTGCGAAAATTTTAAATTTGTTCCTTTCCGCTGCCATAGCCGTTTTTGCCCTACTTGTGGTAATAAATACTCCATGGAACGCACTACCACTATGGCTTTTAAACTAGTAAATGTCTCTCACCGTCATTGTGTTTTTACCATTGATGAAAATCTTCGTAACTTCTTCCTCAGGGACCGTTCTCTGCTTAACTGCCTTTTCCATTCCGTTAACAGGGTTGTTTCCCGTATGTTTCATCAGATAAACAAATCAAAAAACTTTACCCCTGGTTTCATTATGGTTTTACATACCTTCGGCAGGGATCTCAAATGGAACCCTCATATCCACTGCCTTATCTCCGAAGGCGGTTTTAGTGATGACGGCTTCTGGCGTCATGTGAAACACTTTCATTACAATTTTCTCCGTAATGCTTTCCGCACGGCTCTCCTGAACGAAATGGAATCTATCATTGGGCCATCCTTTAAGAAGATAAAATCAAAATGTTATACCGATCATAAACAGGGCTTTTATGTTTATGCTAAGCCCAATCTCTGTGACCCCAAAACAGTTATCAAATATATTGGGCGTTATCTTGGACGCCCTGTTATCGCCACCTCCAGAATCGATAAATATGATGGCGATAATGTCACTTTCCACTACAACCGCCATGAAGATGGCAAATATATAGAGGAAACAATTCCCGCAATTGACTTCATCAAGCGGTTGATTCGCCACATCCCTGAAAAACATTTTAAAATGATTCGATATGGCGGCTTATACGCCAGACACCGCGAAATTGATTCCAAACTTTACCGTGCCGTTTCTAAAAGCAAACACCGTATCTATCGGAGTTTTAATCAATGGAGAACTGCCATTTTGACTTCCTTCGGTTACGATCCTTTGGAATGTCCTAACTGCAAGCACAAAATGGCTGTTTTAGAAATCTATTACAATCACAAATGCGTATCCCTTGAAGAATTATACGAGAAAGCAATGTCCAAATCTCGTGGAAAGCGTTCTTCTGCATGATTCCTTTTTTCACATTCTATGCTATAATCCTCTAAAAGGAGGAGATACACCCATGAAACCTAATATCGAGGAATTACGCAAAAAATATATCGATAATCCGCCAGAAGGAATGACATCTAAGGACATTCGCCACATGAGCGAAGATGAACTT
Source organism: Anaerostipes faecis (assembly GCF_910574135.1). Taxonomy (NCBI): domain Bacteria; kingdom Bacillati; phylum Bacillota; class Clostridia; order Lachnospirales; family Lachnospiraceae; genus Anaerostipes; species Anaerostipes faecis. Next base: position 66,039 of record NZ_CAJSYK010000013.1, read on the forward strand.
CTGGATATGGATTATTTCTTAAATGAAGACGACCTGTTTGATGACGAGGCTGGTGTAGAAGGTTTTTATATCTTCTGACCAATGTCGTCCTCTCTCTTTGCCCGCCTCTGTGCGGGCTATTTTCATTCAAGAGTTCGACAAAAGCCGATCTTTCCTATAAAGCAAAAAAAAGAAGAGATTAAAACCTCTTCTCTTTTATTTACTGTACACTTACTGTTTTTAATTCTAGTTTATCACCGCGGTGTCTTGATTTTGAATATTCAAAAATTCTTCCATCATCTAAAAAAGCAACCTGTTCTACCTCAAGAATCGGAAAACAATGCTCAATCTCAAGGTATTCTTCTTCTTGTACCGTTGGAAGCGTAGCCCGAACTGTTCGATGGGCACTTTTGATTTTTAATCCAAGCCCTTCCGATATATATTCATATATGGATTTTTCTAATATATCTTTCTTGATTCCAGGAATCACATCAATCGGCATATAGGTGTACTCCACAACATTTGGAACCCCTTCTGAATATCGAATTCTCTCAATATAATAAACAAAATCTTCTTCTGTGATTTTCAGACGCTGGGCAACAATTTCCGGTGGATTAATGATCTGAAACTCTTTAATCTCGGAACGTACATCTTTATGTCCTTCCGTATGAAAGAACCCGGAAAACTGATTGGACGTGGAAAAAGAATATTCATCATTGGCTGGCAAAGTAATATTCTTTACGAATGTTCCTGATCCTCTTCTTTTTATAACCATTCCACGCATAACAAGCAAATCCATCGCTTTCTTTACTGTGATGCGGCTAACACCATATGTCTCACACATTTCGGCTTCAAATGGCAGCTGGTCATTTGGTTTATAGATGCCTTGTTCTATCTTTTCCTGTATATCTTTTGCTATACTTTCATATTTTATCAAAATTTGCCTCCTAATTATTTTATTCCGCAATAACAGATGTCTTTTCTTTCAAAAAATATACTCTTATTATACACTATAAAGATTCTTTGTGCAAAAAGACATGGCAAAAAACACAGGAAGTTTGCAAAAAAGACATTATATCATCCTTTTTTGTTTGTTATTTTACAGATTTTTTTAAAAAGTTCTTCTGCAAGACGTTTTTGTGATATGATTGATGGATGTCCATCTGCTGAATATCCATCGCTATCGGAATGTGGCTGAATATCTGCACAGTGTATATGAGCATCTTTCGTTTTCTCCTTATATTGTTCCACGGCTTTTTCCACAAATGGATACAGCCGGTCTCCCATGAGTCCATAGATGCATAGAATTTCTGCTATTGGATTCAACGTTCTTACCTTTTTTATGAACTTTGTGTATAATTCGGCATACTGTAGCTGCCGGTCTACCTGATCCTGACAGAAACTATCGTCATTGGTCCCTAAATTGATGACAACAACATCCGCTTTGAATCGGTCAAAATCCCATAAAATATCATCCAGCCGTGTACCGTCCGGTAATTTCCCATCCGAATGTGCGACTTTTTCATAATATTGTGGCAATGTTTCCCTGACATTGGCAGCATTTTCTTCTGTATAGCCTGAAAGAACCCCATATCCACTATAAGACACAAGGCTGTAATCTGCGTCAAGCTTTTGTGCAGCCAAATAAGCGTATGCCTTTGTGGCATCCTCTGTTTGGGTCTGAAAGGAATGTTCCGCATGTGGATCATCAATCCCATACCCACAGGTAATGGAATCCCCTATGACTTCTATATGAAAGGCTTTTTCTTTTGTTGGTTCTATAATGCCTTCCTTTTCGCATTTTAGCGGACCAATTCCCACAAGTGACATGGCTGCTTCCGAAATTTTTATAATTTTTACACGTACCGTCGTTTCTTCCGCCGAATCCCAAAGAATCAAGTGCTTTTTTGGCTCGGTCATACAAAAACAATGTGTTCGTTTTCCGTTAATCTCCACTGCAATACGAGCGCGGTGCCGCAACGCCTTTTCATCGGTATCTTTTATTAGGCTGTCTCCCCATACCATTGTCTCTAATCTTTTCCCGTGAAAAATAAATTCAATTCCTGTTCCTGAAAGTCCAAGCCATACGATTCCATCTTTTTGCCACGTTCTTCCCAGATGCTTTACACTTTTCATTGCTAAATTATCCTTCGACAAAAAAACCATGTTGATCTGTTATTTTCTTTAACCACTCTCCTGATTTTTTCACTGTACGTTTCTGTGTTTCTAAATCAAGAGCAATGAATCCATAACGGTTTTTGTATGCATTATTCCAAGACCAGCAATCAATTCCGGTCCATGCATGGTATCCAAAGCAATTGCTTCCTTCTTCCATCGCTTTTGCAAGTAATTCTAAATGCTCTTCATAAAATTCGATTCGGTAATCATCTTCAATTTTTCCTTCGGCATTGATGTATTGTTCTTCTCCTTCTACACCCATCCCGTTTTCAGAAATAAACCATGGAATATTCCCATAATTTTCTTGTACATTTTTGGCAATATCATAGATTGCTTTCGGATAAATTTCCCATCCACGATACGGATTTACACGTTTTCCAGGCATATCGTATTCTTCATAATACTGTTCTGGAGTCCATACATCACAATCTAACGGTGTTTCTCTGATCATGACACGTTTTGGATGATAATAATTTACACCAAGGAAGTCTACGGTATTTTCTTTTATAATCTGTAATTCTTCTTCCGTCTGTTCCCACAAAACATCATTTTCTTTTAATATTTGAATAACTTCTTCCGGGAATACTCCATTAACTGCAGGATCCAGAAAACTGCGGTTATAAAATGCATCAACAATCCTGGATGCTTCCAAATCTTCTTTAGAATTTGATCTTGGATATGTCGGTGTAAGATTCAAAATACTTCCGATTTTTCCTTTACATATTTTATGGAAAATCTCGATAGTTTTTGCTGATGCAAGATTCAGATTATAAATCACCTGCATTGCTTCTTTTCCTTTGTTTACATATTTCGGATAGTGGAATCCACATAAGTACCCTGCTTCAGGAATTACCATAGGTTCATTGAATGTTGTCCAATATTTCACTTGATCCCCAAACAGACGGAATGCTGTCTCTGCAAATTTGACAAACAAATCAACCACATGTTTACTTACCCATCCTCCATATTTTTGGAATAATTCAATTGGCATATCAAAATGGTGTAAATTCAGTACGAGAATTATATCATTCTTTTTGCATTCTTCAATCATATCTCTATAAAATTCTACTGCTTTTTCATCCGCTTCCCCCGTTTCGAAATCCTTAATCAATCTTGACCACTGAATGGATGTACGGAAAGAATTCATTCCAATTGATTTCATCATTTTAATATCTTCTTTATAATGATGATAAAAATCTGTCGCTGTGTTTGGACCTATTTCATTAAAAAATTCTTCTTTGCTTGTACGGTACCAGTGATCCATTACATTTTCATGTGCTTTTTCAAAGGTTCCTTCCATCTGAGGTCCACTCATTGCAGCTCCCCACCAAAAATTTTCCGGAAAACTAATTTTTCTGCTCATTGCCACATTCCTTTCTTTACTAATGATTCAACGTATCTTCTCTTGTATTATATAATTTTATTTTATAAATATCCACACTTTTATTTATAAAGTTATGTCTTTTTATTTTTATAGCATATTTTATTAACTTCCCAGACTTTTTTTTCGTATTTCATAGACGCAGTTTCTTATGAAAGAACAAAGCGGACAAGTCCGCTTCAACTCCCTAAATCCCTCAATCATGAGGGACTCGTTCCGCTTTGTGCGCCAAATGCGATTTGACGCAGTCAAATGATTTCCTTACGCATTTGTGTGCATACTTGCCCGCAGGGCTTTTTTATTCCATAGGGAGGTTCGAAGAACTTTCCTATGGAATAAAAAAGAGAGCTTTCGCTCCCTTTTACGGTAATAATACATCCAATACTTCTTTTGGATTGGCACCGAGTTGAACGAGCTGCACATAAATTTGACACCCTCTATCAAATAAGTACAGGCTCTTATATTTTTCTCGCTGCACGACTACTTCTTTTAAATATTTCATTCCTTCCTCGATTGTTTCAAACATGTTTTCCCTCTTCCTTATGGTTTTACGAATGCAAGTATCAAGATAACGCCGCCTATGGTACAAAGCGTTGATAAATCCCGCAAACCAGCTCTCATTCGCATGATAAGATAATAGAACAGCAAAGCGCACATACAAAGACGAAAGATGGATGAGAGTCTTTCATCGACCATCTTTTCGAATTTTTTATTATTTGTGTACTCTGTTATGTACCCCATGAGTTTTTTTTTCAAATGAGCTTCCTCCTTTTCTGCAGAAAATTGAATCGAAGTATTGATATGTCCACTCCGATTCATGTGTAAATTTATTCTATAAATAGTATGAGAAACAGAAAGAACCCAAAGATGTCCTATGCTAGCATTTGTTTTGTAACTGATTGTCAAACGAAAAATATTCGTCATCCTGGTGGCGAAATACGACAAAATTTCTATGTCAGCTCATGTTTTATGAGTGCATCATTATTTTCTTAAAGCCTATTAGGTATTATCGCTGAAGCGCTACTGCATCCGTTGTTTCTGTATCATACTGTACAAGTGAGGAGAAGAATATTGAAGAGAGCAAATGGACAGGGAAGTATATCTACTCTAAAAGGAAAAAGGCGTAAAAAGAAATGGGCACGGGTCGTAACTGGATATCAATATGATGAAAAAAAAGATACCGTTATTCAAATCAGAAAAAGCCTGGGTGTTTACAAAACAGAATCAGAAGCACAAAGAGCTATAGACAATTATCAAAGAAATCCCTATGAATTCCTAAATAAAGATATGGTACTCAATGAGGTATTTTTAAAACTGCACAAAATCATTTATGAGACAAATCCTGATTATGCAGATGATTTAAAATATCATTGGAGATATTGCGATCAGATTAAGAATGAAAAAATAACGAGCTTACAAACCGTGCATTTAATGAGATTTTTAAACAGCACTCCGTTCTATATAGATGACAACGGAAATAAAAAGTACGCTTCCCCAAATACAATTATGCGAATCAAATCACTCCTAAATCAGATGTACGATTTGGTGACTGCTGAAAGCATCCTCCCTGTCAATCTTGCGAGAAACTTTAAAATAAGCAAAAAGGTCAAAAGAGAATATAAACAGCAGCATAAGCGTCATGTTCCTTTTTCAAAAGAAGAAAGGGAAATCATAAAATCAAGGCTTGATTACCCTTTCGTAGACTTCATCTACATCAGCATTTTCATGGAATGGCGGCCGGGAGAGCTGGTTGAAATTTTAACTGAGAACACGTTCCTTGAGGAGGGGTATGTCATTGGAGGAAAAAAGACCGAGAACGGGTATATGAGAACCGTTCCAATCCATCCGTCTATTAAAAATATCATAAGATCATATTACGACCTCGCAAAAGAACTGAACAGCCCATATTTGTTTAATGATCCTTACATTTCAAGGCACAGTACAACAGCGAAACATTTAAGCTACTCTAACTACAGATATCGGTTTAGCAAAGCCATGGCGCATTTAGGATTAGACTCCCATACTCCGCATGATTCGAGAACCACCTTTGCCACAATAGCAAAGACATCCGGTATAGATGCTTTTGCAATAAAAAAGATCATGGGACATTCTACCAAAAACGATGTCACTGAGGACTGTTACATTGATCCTGATTTTCAATGGTACGTAGAACAAATGGGAAAATTTAATTACGATGGAGAGAAAGAATGATGATAAGGAGAAAGAACGGAGACGGCACTATCCGTGAAATCAGGAAGAATGGAAAGATATGTTATCAAGCGTTATCTCCTTTGAATAACCAGCACCGCCTCTCTTTAGGAGTTTATCCATCGAAACGTGCTGCTAATGATGCGATTGAGGGTTTTAAAAGAAATCCAGCAGCCTTTTCCTTCATGACGTTTGAGCAGCTTTATGAAGCCTGGGCAGACGAGGTGGACATGTTGAGAAATGATCCTTATGTCTACTCTTACTGCTCTTCACTGCATCAGAAAAGAGTTGTCTGCATATCAAAAAAGGACATAGTACGATGTATCAATTCAGCCCATAAGGTCGATGCTGCCGGAAAGAAGGTACATGCGTCTTCCAATACGAAACAATAGATGAAATCTTTTTTTAACAGGATCTTTGATCACGCAGTCCTTAAAGGAATCATAAAGGAGAATATCGCAAGAGATATTCCGTTTAATTTCTCCGAGAAGCAGAGCGGTCGTATACAGAGATTTTCTAAGGACGAGATAAAAACCCTTTGGGAACAAGTTGGCAATCCATATACTTCATACATTGCAATTCCCGTATTAATGTGTCTGTATCATGGAATATCCGGCAGCCAGATTGTGCGGGTCAAGAAAACGGATCTACATTTTGATAGAACCATTTCCGTTCCGATTGATACATGCGGGGAATATATACACCCGATTCCAGTTCATCCAAAACTATATGCAATCGTTACGGAGCCTTCTTTGAACTCCAAGTCTGATTCTCTGTTTCCGGATGAGTTTGGAAATGAGATGACCTACGACGTTTTCCGAGGGAGATATCAAAAAGTTCTAAACTAACTTTCCTGCCCTCACGCTATCGGAGATATGAAAAACACATTTCTTGCCGCCGCTGAGAAAAGCAAGATAGACCCGTATATTTTAAAGCATTTCTTAGAGGTCCACGACCGAAGAAGACAGCCGTTAGTTTATGACGAAAGCATAAAGGAAAAGATGAAAAACGCGATACTTTACATAGGAGAAACTTATGATAAATAGAAGAAAGAAAGGAACTGGATGCATCCGGTTTATCGGAAAAAACAGAAAAAACCATGGCAGGTAGTTATCTCTAAGAAAAAGCATGATGGATCCAGAATCCGGATTCATCTTGGCTGTTTTGAAAAGAAGGAACAGGCCAAAAAGTATTTAGACGATTACCTTCGCGATCAAAAGCCCAGAGTCATTTCTCTGAAAGAATTGTTCCGTTTATTTAAAAAACACTTTAAGCATCATTTTCCAGAGAAAAGCTATCGGATATATGAGTCCGGGTATGAATTTAGCAGACAATACTGGGGCAAGGATGTTTCTTCTATGACCTTGTGTGATATGAAAAATATACTGCTTAACGGCACCCGCACAGGGGAAAAAGGGAACCTGATCTATATCAGCAGCGCAGCAAGAGAAAAAGTAAAATCATGCTTTAACAACCTTTTTGATTTTGCTTATGATCACTTTTACATAGCAAAGAACATGATCAGAGACATTTCATTGAAAGCGCTGATCCAATCTTAACTTACTCCTCTTCATTACAATGTAAGGAAACTTACAGTTTTTTTGATGCAATAAAAAATATATGGAACACCGCAAGAAACGTGGTGTTCCTTTTTTTATTGCATTTTAGGCTTCTTTAGACCTCCCTTAACTGCTTTCCTTATTTAGGGATACACAAAAATCATATTTCGTTCAATCAGGGATACAAAAAGAAAGCAGAATTTACCTTAAGGGATACAGAAGGCTCATTATTTACTCTTCGGGATACATATTCCAAAAAACCATTTGTATCCCTATATTTCAGCGAAAAAATCTGGCAGAAGGACACGCTTCTGTTTTATGGTAACCAATTTGTAACCAACGTATATATTTTTACTGATTCTTATATGCTATTTCCATATATTTACGCAAAAAGAAATGGCCTAAAACCCACGGTTTTAAGCCATTTCTTGATACTTTTTGAATCTTTTATTTAGAACTTACCTTCTTTGGCGCTCTCCTCAATCGAAGCTTACAATCCGCATAAACAGGGGGGGTTGCGTCGTTTTTGTAACCTATATGTCACCTATACATTCCTATTGAAAGCAAATGATAGCAATGGAGAACATTTCTTATTAAGATGCTATTAACGAACTCTAACTCGTACATCTTCATCAATCACTGTCTCTTACGCAGAACGATTCATATTACTAACCATATCGATAAATTCTTTCATATCCGCTACATATTGATAAGGTTCATATTCCGAATAAATATCTGGACTATCAAGGATGACAATCTGAACTCCATCTGCCCGCAAAGCCTCTAAAGTGCCTGGTAAACAACGTGCTTCATTCACGGTTTTACACTTATATGCTAAGCATCCCTGCCTATCAAAGATCTTCGCAACAATATAAATATTTTTATCTCCCATTTATCTCTCCTTCCCAATAATTTAGACGTTCCAAAAAATCTTTTTCACTACTAATTATTTTATCATCATATTCCTTATAAAGTATTTTCCCTATTTCAGCATTTTTATATTTATAAACGTATCTATGGCTCCAAATGTTAAATAAATAATCTTTTCCACACCACAACTGAATTTCTATTGGATATGCCAGATTATCTCTTTGGTAATACAAGTGAATGGCACGATAACCATCGTCAATCTTTTTCCCTTTTCTCAAATCTACAACTCTAAAATAATCCGGATAGTCTTCAGGATATTGTTCGAATCTAAGTCTGAATCCAAGAATGTCATTAAAACACTGTTTGAATCCGCCGCCGGTTCTAATCGTTTTTTCATATTTTCGAATGATAGAATCATCACTTTTAAATCTCGAACCGATTAAATTCTCCTGTACCAATACATCAATATAGCTGGCACGATATCTCTCTATATCTTCTAATATTCGCTGTAATGGGGTATTCCGAAGTGAAATTTGTTTTAAACTTCTTCCCAACGTTGATTTATAAGATAATATGTCTAAGGTCTCTTTTGGAATAAATAAGTCCATCCTGTTCACCACCTTTATTCAAATAGTTTATGCGCTATTATATCATAAAGCACAAAAAAAAGAAAAGCGTGCTGCTTCTCTTTTTTAAACGCAGTCATCTCCTCTATAGACATAACCGGTATACTGCCAAAATAAAAATGGAGAAATATAATAGTCATATTGACTGCTTCCTTCCTTCACAAAAGCACTGCCAAATGGCAGTTCTCCTTGCTGCAGCCCCAATCGAACAAACAAAACATCTTTGTGCATGACCTTTGCTGCTAAGGAAACAGGCACATTGCCATGCTCGAAATCCGGTATTTCTACAAAAATCTTTCCATTGTTTAACTTCTGATCCATAACGCCTCATCCTTTCTATTCTCATAAATAGTATGAATAAGAATTATTTTTTGTTATACTACGATCAGAGTATTAAAAAAGGAGATAACATGGAAAAAGACTATTTTAAAGATCGCACCAAGGAATCGACATCCTATCAAGCGATTCATCCCAGAGGTCAAAAGATCAAGGGCGTGGATGTCGCAACGGGAGAAAACCTAGTTGGTCGGGTTGTGTATCTCACAGAAAACGGAAATCGCATCATCACAACAAATGGCAACTTAACCGTTTCTGAGTGGTATAGAATTCATCAAAATAAAAATGTTAGATAGTCTAATAATGACTATCTAACAAAAAATTATGTAGGTAATTTCAGTGTTAAAACTTAGCTAAAATCAAAAATTTTATTTCCAATCATCTTCATATTCTGACAAACGAATATCCCCAATCTTTATTTCAGACCCCATAGTTTGTCTTTTATTACCTTCTATTGACTGGTGAAAGATAACATTTTTGTACTCCTCCCCACTTTCAAAACATAAATTTATAACATCATTCTTTTATTTAATCAGCAAGAATGATCAGATCGTTCCCTCTAAAAAGGCATTAGAGCCGAATGGGACCCTCTTTTCTTTCCACTGCCGGATGATTTATTTTGGCAATCTCATTTTGGTGTGGTATAAAAAAAGTTGACAGTTTATTCTCAAGGATTTCATAATAAAACCAAGAGAATAAGGAGGTATTCAAAGTGGCACGTAAATATGACCATGAATACAAAGTACAGGCAGTAAAACTTGCCAAAGAAATCGGAGGCGCCAAAGCGGCTAAAGAACTGGGAATCCCTGAAGGAACCATCCATACATGGCTGAAAGCCGTAAGAGCTGGCAAGTTGGATATTGGGGAAGGTTCCCATACCCCTGCCAGCGCAATGAGCCTGTCAGAAGAGATTACCATGCTGCGTAAGAGGGTTAAGGAGCAGGATAAAGAAATCCGTCGCCTAAAGGAAGAAAACGAATTTTTGGAGGAGGCCAGCGCTTTTTTCGCCGCCAGCCGTCGGAAGTCAGTAAAAACCAGAGAATGATCTTTTTGGCTTTGAAAACAGAGGACGGCAGGATTACCGGGAAAATTTCATTTTATTGCCGAATGCTTGGTATCAGCCGGCAAGGCTTCTATAAATATCTTGAAACCAAAGATCATCCCTGGAAGTACCAAGACCTGGCGGATGCCATGAAAGAAATCGCCAGCGAGGATGAATGTAACGATACTTACGGACGGATTCGGATGTATCAGGCACTGTGCCTGAAGCGGCCGGAGGGAGTGTCGATTCCCAGTGAGCGGACCGTATACCGGGTCATGGACCAAATTGGCCTGAGCCATCGCCCCAAGCGAAGACCGAACGGGATCACAAAGGCAGACCGGGAGGCTATGAAATCAGATGATCTGCTGAAACGGGATTTCCATTCAGATGCCCCATTAGAAAAATGTATTACAGATATCACGGAAATCCCGGCATCCAATGGGAAACTGTATGTATCTGTGATTTTCGACTGCTTTGATCTTAGCGTCCTTGGTCTGGCAATGGAAACAAACATGAAAGCAGATCTGTGTGTCCATACACTGGAAAACGCCCTGACTGCTTATCCTGCACTGGAAGGCGCTATCATCCACAGTGACCGTGGAACACAGTACACCAGTGAGGTCTACCGTCAGGCCATTCGGAAGTATCACATCCATCAAAGCATGAACAGTGCCGGAGGACGCTGCCATGATAATGCCCGTTGCGAGAGCATGTGGGCCAGAATGAAGACAGAACTTCTCTACAACCGCTATGAAACAAAGCAGATGACTGTAGAGGAATTAAAGGTACTCATTTGGAGATACTTCCTCAGCTACTGGAATAACCGGAGGATATGCTCTGCCAATGGCGGGCTTCCACCTATGATAAAACGCAGGCAGTATTATGAGGATTTGGAACTGGCCGCATAGTCAGTGATATGCTTGAGAAAAATGTGTCAACTAATATTGACAATATCACCCTATAGAAAAGGATAGTAAATAGCCGTCATTAAGTGTCACACCTACTGACATTAGTCTTCTTCCATAAAGTCTGACTTCAGTCTTAAGCCTTTAATGTATCTGCCTTTGCTATTACGAAATCTTCCATACCCGGCAACTTCCAAGGCTGTATAGAAATCAGTTGTACTTCTTGCATATTCACCCATCTGGTTACAGAAGATACGGTACTCGTTGTAAACGTCACCGGATTTTTCGGAGTAGGTTTCATCCACCTCACATCGTTCTGTTATGAAGTTTGAAAGCCAGTCATTGTTTTCCTTGTAATGCTCAATGGCATCACGCACCTTCTGTGGAGGTTCGATTTTGTAATTATCTGCAATCACTTTTCTTGCACCTTCGATAACCCAGGAAAGAATCGCACCACCTGCATTCTCATAAAGGTAGTCAGCATAGTTCTTGATATCTGCACTGCCTTCAATCTTTGCATCAAATGGGATAACAATGAGTCTTCGCCATGTACCTTTATCAATTGCCCCGACCTTTGGAAGGTGATTTGTATAAAGCACGAGTGTGTGGGTTGGAGTGTAGGAAAAAGGATCTTTGTACTTCTTCTCGGCATAGATTTCATCAGTAGAACAAAGCTGTTTTACATTGGCTGTGTTTAATCTCATGCCTTCTTCAAGTTCTGCTGCGATTAGCATTCGTTTGCCCTTTGCCTCTGCGAGTTCAGGTTTTACATTTCTTCTGCATCCAACAGTCAACATATCAGCTGAAATATTGCCACTATATGTACCAAGCACTCTTGCGATAACATTCCAAAAAGTAGACTTACCATTGCGGCCTTCACCATATGCGATAATAAGTGCCTCTACATACACCTTTCCGATAGCTGACAGACCAACCATTCTCTGTACATAATCGATAAGATCTTTGTCACCAAGGAAAAAGGTATCAAGTGCTGATTCCCATATATCCTTTCCATCGTCTGATGGGTCAACCGTTGTCTGCTTTGTAATGAAATGCTCAGGCGAGTGAACAAGAGGACTCTTAAGTCCCTGTCTTAAATCAAAAGTCAGAGTAGGCGTATTAAGTAAGAATTCATCTGCATCAAGGTTTCTCTGCTCAACCTCAAGCATTGGACGAGCCTCCTTAAGTGTTGCAGCTATGTTCTTGGTATCTCTCCTCTTGACAGCATACTTCTTGTATGCGACAGCATCTTCATACAGTTCATAGGCATGAGCCTGCTGTTTGTTGAACATCTGCACTGCCTTCTTCGGACCCACGGATACAAGGATTTCCATACCGCCGTTCTTTACAAGTTCATCCATCGTCTTCTTGATTTCAGTTTCTGCTTCTTCAAGTTGCCTTTCAGTCAAATCCTGCGATACACCCTGTGACTTTGGTTTTGACTCTTCCCAGAAACCGCCGTTGTAAACCATGTAATCTGTTGATGGAGAATAACGAAGGATATCCTTATATTCCTTTGCAAGCACAGTAGCCTGTCCCACATCTGAGAAGTCTTCTGGTTTAAGTCTGCAGTCGGAATTGTACTGCTCAGGTGGAATGTATCCTTCCTGGTTTGATACCTTATTACCGAATTTCAAGGCGCTGCTCCATATCACCTTCAGCTCATTTTCAGGGAGTGGTGGGTTGCAAAGCTCTGCCTTCTTTAGAAAAAGGTTGTGGGCATCTTCTGTATTTCCGTATCTTTTGATGATCTTTCCAGCAATATGGCTCATGGTACTGTTACGGCTGCCTTCACTAATTTCTTCTGTTCTTGCATCGAAGTTGGCAAAATCATCCTCTTCAAGAAAATCTACGATTGATTTATCACCATCATAAATTTCAACATCGGTATCATCAGTTCCATAAAGGAATCTGGCACTATCAAGTGCATTGGTATCGAAGTAGGGTAAGGCTGATGCTATTCTCTTTTTAAGTTCTGCATATTCTTCTGCATCCTTGATTACTGGAATCGCAAAAAATACATGAAATCTAGGTCTTACGGATTTATCACCTTTGACCTTCATGTGGTGTCCACTATAAGATGCTGCAAACTGAACTCCCGGCATTGCCATTGCGAGGTCAAATGGTGTAATCCAATCATCGGGATTTTCCGAATGGTCATTGTCGCAGTCAAGAGGCACACAGTCGGAGTATTCATAATTATCATTACTTCTGTAATTACCTTTGTACTTTGCCGTTACATGATCAGTTTTGATTGCTGCAATAAATGTATCCCTGTCCGTGACTTTAATCTTATGTGGGTACAGACAGTTGCTACTATTACCAGTACAATCAGCTATATATAAAGTGAAATTAATCATATTCCTGAACCTCCTTCATATCCCATGTAAACCATCTGATTTTCATCCTTCTTTTCTTGGCCACATTGATTTCACGAAACATTCCTCGACTTATAACACCACCAAAGACCCATAACTCGCTACATTTGCCTAGCAATACATAATTGAAGTGCATAGCCTTCTCACGTTCCTGCTCGTTGCCATCATCCATAAACTGTGGATAAAGAAGATGCGGAGTAACCGGAATTGCATTGTTCTCTACAGCGAATCTGCTGTACTTCTTTGCATTTGCCACGTTGTTTTCAACATCACCTGCATATGGGCTGCATACATACACCAAAGGAAGATAGGCAGCCTTTTTATCAGCTGCCACTTCCTCACGGTGAATATTGGTAAGTGCCTCATATGTAGTAGGGTCGTAATAACTCTCGGAGTTAAACTTATCAATACTCATATCCGTTACACCTCCTGCTCGATAACGGGCAAGATGCCTTCATTCTTCAAAAGGTCATAAAGGAAAAGTCTGCCTTTTTGAGTCCAATAGGTATGCATTACACTTCTGTTATCATCAATTTGATGTGTTTTTGACTGAGTATATCCCTTGTCGGCATATTGCTGATAAAGAAGCCATGTCTTTCTAAACTTATACTGAATCCCAAGTTCATTAAGTAACGCATTGAACTTGCGACCACTCATGCCATAGTCCTTTGCAATCTGTGTAATCGGTACTGTATTCTTGTTCTGCAAAATCAAATCATAGTAGCTTGCCTTTGGTTGCATCTCAAAAATCTGCTGACGCTGAACTAAAGTCAGACATTCAAGTTTTTTTCTTCTTTCACGTTCTTCCTTAAGCTGAGCAAGTGCTGCAATCGCAAGATCGGGATTTTCCAAAATCTCATCGATGGCATACATCACGTTTAAATTTTTTAGCATTCGGCATTTTGCTTGAAAGGATAAGACTATAAAGTCCTGATTCATTAATGAGAATTCCCATTGTTCCATTCACGGTGAACGATTCGTTCACCGTTTTATCTTCCTCATCGACATGGTCACGTAGTGCTTTTTGTGGATTACTGTAACCTAAAATTTCTGCGACATCTTTTCCAACAAAATACGGCTCATCATTGATGACAGTTGTTCTTACAGAACCAAGTTCTGCGTTCTTGTGAATTTGTAATTCCATTAAAATTACCTCCTTAATATTTCTTGGAGGAATAACCCTCCTAGCTAGTAGCCTTGAGCGAAGGGTTAAAAGGACGTTTTGGAAAAAATTTTTTGTAATTTCTTAATTGCACGTCTGTATCTGTGACTGACATTGTTAGCATCTTCACCGATTGATGCTGCATACTCACCAACAGATAAACCGTCAAGAACGATGGCAATAACCATTTCTGCTGCTGAAGGTTTAAGGACTTCACGAATCCAGCCACAGTAATGTTCATACTGATATTCGTGGTCTAACTTGGTTTCCACCTCATCGATGCTCTTTGTAAATACAGATGGGGCAATTGCTCTTGCCATAATGGCTTCCTCTGTGTTCACTTCAACAGTTCCTTCTTTACCTTTACATTTAGCAACACCTGTATGGCGGTCATGCTTATGCCAGCTGTTGTAGTCGGGACGGTTGTATCTGACTTCGATTTCTTCCTGGATTCTCTTTTCGTAATCCTCTTCACTTTCATCTTCTGAGATAGAAATGTTTAACCACTTTTCAATCTCCTTTGTTTCAACCTCAAGGGTCTGGTATACATCCTCATAACGCATCTGGATTTTCATAATGTTCCTGCCTTTCTGCCTGGTTCTCAGCAGCCGGGCAATGGGAACAAATAAAGGCCGGTGCTTGTAGAAGTACCGACCCGGATAGCCTGAAAATGGGCATAAGGAAATAAGGGTACTTCCATCGCACCTTCCACAGGGGTTGTCCTGTGGTTAGTGTCGATATCTGTATCCCAATGCCCTTATAGCTAATCAGGCCTTGTGATATTTTTATTTGAGTGTCTGCCACTCAGGTAGATACACAATGATTTATGTATCCAACTCAATGTCAAACGGGGTTTGTTTCTAAGAATGGGTCTTTACCATCCCTTGTAAAACAATTCTAAATCTTTTATAATGAATACAGTTATATGCTTAAATAATGCATTTTTCATAAAGGAGTCGATTTAATGAATATAGTTATATTTATAAACAGGTTAAGAGAGTGCCGTCTCCGTAAATTCAGTAGTCAGCAAGCTTTTGCAGATGCATATATGGAGAAGTACGGTATGATTCGCACAGGAAAGAAAACAACCGATCATAATATGTTCGGAACTATCCAATCCTGGGAACAAGGCAAATCCACACCAACCGCTGATGTCCTTGCTAACATCTGTGAACTATTGGATTGTGATGCAGATTACCTTCTTGGCAGAATCAATCAGCGTACTCACGATATTACGAATGCTCATCGATATACCGGATTATCTCCTGAGGCATTAGAGCAACTTCATGAATATCGAGAGATTCTTGCCAGCGAGCCAAATTGGGAAGAGATTGTTAATCTCGAAGAAAACTGGACAACACATAAGTACTACAAGGCTTTCGGTCTTTATCTTATTGATGAGCTTCTTACAGGTAGTGCAAATCACAAACTCTCTGCCGGAGTATTGGATAACCTATTCAAAATGATTTATGAAGAAGGAGTGGGTGTGAATAAAGATGACTACAAAGATGAAGACGAAACCGAATACCCATCAACAGAACAAGAACGTGAATTATGGGCAGCACAATGCCGAGAACGAATTGACATTGCAGTTTTTCATCTGACATCAAATATTCGAGATATTCTTTATGAAAACACCGTCAACGAGAAACTTCCGTTAGCACTTAAAGTGGACAAATCCAACGGCACATATAGATACAGCATTTATAAGGACTAATCCTCTAGCAGATTGAATGACTTCAGTCTGCTTTTTCTTTGCTTCCTTCTATATAACAATTACTCACGCTCTTACTTCATTTCATATTTGAGTTGTCCCTTAACTCTGTAATTAGTATAGTTAAATGCAAAAAGTAATTGAAGATATCCAATATTCACATAACTTTTACAAATAAGTAATGCGAAAATAGTTGTAATATTAGTGACTATTGGTTATAATTGTTAAAACACATATAAATAGCCATTACTTTTTTTAGGTAAAAAAATAAAGCCATGACTTTTGCCATGACTTTTGAAAGTTAGAAAGGAGCCCAAAATGCCCCAAATCAAAGAAAATTTTTTTGAAAATATTTTATTTAAGTTCGAAACCTGTAGCTGCGACTGTGTAGAAGATATAGAACACGTTGCTCCTGGCGAAGAACCTATCAGCAAATTCAAACTACAAGCTATGCCTGAACATCCACTTGTTTTTGGCTACGCTGCAAAAAATGGTCTTGTTCGTATTGCACCTAACGGCACAATTTCGGAACGAAATATCCTAGGAACACTCATTTCTCTCACTAACAAACCCAAGAAAGAACTCATAACTTTTTTGGAAGAAAACGGGTCCTTGTTTCCTATCTCTGATGAGAAATACGAAACCTTTCCTGAAGATAAAATATATGGAATTATTAATAGACTTAGAATGACTGTCGAACTAATGACTGCAACTAGTGAGATCAGAAAGAATTATCAAAAAATCTGTGATTTGACTATTCAACTTCTATTGTCGGATGAGGTCTCTATCGGTACATCTAGTATGGAAACTGCATATTCCAGTTGTCACCATAGGTATGTTGATTTAATTAAGAATCCGCCATCTCAAATATCAGAAGAGCATGAACAGGATAATTTTGATGGAGAAACTTACTACATCAAGGATTCTATATATGGTACATACAAGTTGGATATTTCTGACTATTATGAAATAATAGGCGGATATTGCACAATACCAGGATTCACACCTTGGTTTTATCAAAATCTGACTACTGCTTTTTTAAATCTTGAGACGAATGATATCTTAAAAAAGATAAACGATTTCCTCTTCCATTATCTTCATGATATGGTGAGAAAGAATAATACTGATTTCTCCGATGAGATGAAAACTGCTCTCTTAGAAATTGCCAAGTTTGTAATCGGAGAAGAAATAAATGCCAACCTTAATGGAATCCATCCTGTTTACAATTCAGAAACAATGACTCCATCATGGAAGGTAGACTCTCTTCTCTGTGCAGCATACTTTTCCATTTTTTACCTAAAGCCTGACCTCGAATTATATCGCCCTTGCGATAATCCAAGGTGCGGCAGATACTTTTTGGTTAAGACTACATCTACACGTAATAGATTCTGTAGCCAAGAATGCTGCAACAGAGTCACACAAGACCGCTACCGTAAAAGAAAAAGAGAAAAAGAAGGAATATAAAAAGAGAACCTCTGCTTGCGTATTCATGCAAACAGAGGTTTTATAATATTTACTTAGTTTTTATTTTATCAGTATTATAATCTGCTGAATCTTCAGCAACCATTGAAATCACGGGTTCTATTTCTGAGTAAGTAACTGGTTTTGCTACAGGTGTTTCTCCGGTTGAAGTAATTGCTTTCTTCCCGAGAACTGTCTCTATGCATTCTGCAAGAGCAACCTTTTCCTTCATCGGCTTACCAGAATAATGATACATCAAATACCTTGTATCCATTACAATACCCTGGATACGTTCATAATACTTCTTGTTATATCTCCAATCGCCAACTGCCTCACCGATATTTCCAACAACGGATGTCAGCTTAAAATGATTCTTGGCCATGTTGTATGGCATGATAAATGCATTGAATAGCGAATTTGGATCAACACCTTTATACTTCTCTAGATACTCACCATATGTAATCTGCTTATTTATTGATGAGCCATTCGGCAGATGATCAGGAATACCTGTCCAACCATATTTATAGCACTTAGCATCAAGAATATAATATTTGCCATTGTAAATCATGATGGTATCCGGCATAAGAGGACGTTTCTCTTTATACTTACCGTAGTCAAGCAACCATCTTGAACGAGGAAAATATTTATCCTTATCCTTCTCACCGAATGCTCTATCAACCAGTTTCTCCCACACATGGTCAAAATCATCCGTACCAAAATAGAACTGCTTATCCGAAGTTTGCTCGTCCATATACTCAAGCATATCCTTCATTCCTCTGAACAATGACTTCTTCTTATCATCGTTAGTGATAGCAAGCTTATTCTGTACAATTCGTATTGATGATTTTATATCTGGGTGTGGTCCTGGTTCTTCCGTCATATAAGGAACATACAACCAGCCTAATCGTTTGAAAGCCTCATATACACAGAACCTATTAATCTGTGTGATTTCCTTTGTATCATTCGGTGTGGAAGATCGTACCTCAAATTGTGTAAAAACAAATGAACTTACACCGTTCCTGCTTTGAACCAAAGGCATCTGCTTTCTGGCGGTTCTTGCCCAGTCCTGCTTTCCTGTCGGAGCAGTAATGTATACCTGTTCCTTTTCAACATAATATGTGCCACCGATTGAAAAATAATACTCAATGACACTCTTATAGGCATTGATTGGGAAATCGACTGTCTGTGGTGCAGCAAATTTATTCACGGCCAAAAGTCTATCATCTTTTGTAGTAAATTCCGATAGCACTTGAATTAGATGCTTAATATCTGTTCTGATTTCAGCATCTGTTTCCGGCAGTTCATAACCGATTGGAAAATAGACCATCGCATTATCCGAGTCTGCTTTAATTCCTACAAAACGGTCTCCGTCTTCATTACTGTTAATATGGCAGTGATCTTTGATGTCATATTTCATTATTGAATTTAAAGCTGAGTCTATATCCATCTATCTCACCACCTTAATCTTCGCTATCTGCAAACGCATCCCTCACGTTATCCTTGAATACTTTGAATCTCTCAAGTCCCTTAGCATACATAAACGCACGAATGACCTGTTCAAGACTCTGATATTCAGAAGTTTCAAAAATAACTTCACGGTTAAATTTGAAAGCATCATCCCATAAGTATTTGATTACCTTTTCGGGGAATTTTCTATTTTGTCTTATTGCTTCACGAATTGTTGAAATCCGAGTCTTTTCGTCATTTGTTAATGCACTCTTGCTTTCCTTCTTGCGAAGAGCATCATAATCTTTTAAGTCACCCATAGCATCATTGTACTGAAGGTCACGAAGATGAACGAAGTATGCACCAAGTCTCTTATCTTCGGCAGATGTCATTCTTGCACTGTTTCCAACAACAATCTTGTTGATTTCAGTACAGAAATTGCTCCAAGTAACGGTTGTATCAAGAATCTCTGCATCAGCAAGTTTTGAATCCACATTAGCAAAGTCATTCTCAATAAGACGCATATCCCATCTTCTCTGGAAAGCTGTATCTAAAGTGAACACATTCTGATCTGAAGTATTCATTGTACCAATGATAGAAAGGTTTGACGGAATACGAACCTTTTCATTTTTCACATCTTTACCATACATCTCTTTCGCAATATTTGTATTAGTGATTCCGTACTCACTTGTACCGATTGGATATCCGTCATCATCAATGTCACGAATTTCAACCTTACGGTCAAGAAGCTGGAATACTTCTCCAAAAATAGCTGGAGCATTTCCGCGGTTAATTTCTTCGATGATAAGCACATATTCTTTTTCAGGATTATTATAAGCTTCTCTAAGAATATTTGTGAAAGGCCCCGGAGTAAATTTGTAACTTACCTGTCCGTCCTCTGCAACTGCAGGAAGAATCTGTCCGATGAAATCAGAGTAAGTATAATCCGGGTGGAAAACAAGTCTTTCTACCTGAGTTCCCGGTTTGCAATATTCATGTTCAATAGTCCAGCTCTTTCCAGAACCCGGAACACCATAAAGAAGAACATTACAACCAGTAGACAATCTAATAGATTCTAAATCAACTTCATCGACTTGCTTGTTATCTTCTTCATTTGAATTTGATTCAGTTGCATTCGACTTATTTCCAGCCACATAAATCCAATCAAAATCCCCATCATTCCTGAAAACCATATCACAATAAACATCAGATCCATTAGCTAAAACATAATGAGTTAAATTCTTGTATAATTTCTCTAGATCTATTGATTTACCTAATCCCTCTGGATCTATATCACCGGTGCTGTCCACAGATAAAACTTCATCATCAGAAATATCATCAACAGTATTTTCCTCGTCATCATCTGTGATATCTAACTCATCTTCAGTTGCGTTTCCTGCACTTTTAAGTGACAAAACAAAATGACCGGGATTTGTATCGTCTGAAGAAATATCAAATATTTCCTTCTTTTCAAAAATTCCCCAGTTTCGAGCGAAAGTTGGCATAAATATTTCAGCCTTACATGGCTTACTCGTAAGACCATACACTCCATCATATTTTGAACGAAATTCTAAAATTGATTTTTTTATATCTTCGTATTGAGAGTCGAACATGAACTCGGAATTCGAAGTAAAATACGCCACATCATGTTCTGTAATATAGTAGTCCAAATCTGGATCACTCATAAGTTGAAGCATAATCTTACCTGGATGAATATTTCGTCCTTTTCCTGTTTCGTGCCAAGCTGAAAAAACTCTCAAAAGCATTACTGTGTATTTACCATTTGAATGAAGTTGAACCCCTACATCATTAGTAATTGGTTTTCCAGCATCATCATACAATGCAATCAACTCACATCCTAAATCAGAAACAACGAAATTAGCAGGTCTATTATTATCAACATATCGAATAAGACCATATGTTGCCAAAGTTCCTGTTGTATGAGTATCTCTTGCAGGTATTTTTCCACCTGCCTCTGCTACTTTAGCCGTATATGAACTCTGTTTCCTTCCAGTAGCTTTAACTGCTTGATATACACTTTGAGCAGTATTATTATTAAGTGGCTCTGCTGCTTTAATCCCTTTTAAGTAACGTACCAAGGTTGATATATCTGTTGTATTTGTAGGTAACTGAATTTTATCTTTATTTCCAGCCATAGTTAACTCCTTTCATGAACCATAACGGGTTCAATTATTTTTTTAACCATCAGCGGCGGTACTCCCTCTCCGATTACAAATCGAATAAGCTGATTATTTGCCCAATCTGGGATGTTCCAATATGTAGGTAATGAAGAAACTACTAATAACTCATAAATAGTCAGTACCCTAGGATTTGTATACATCATATCCCCATTCTTATCCTTTTTCCATTCACGCCCAGGATGAACATTATTCTGAGATCCCATAATACCATTCCATTTAGTAATTGTTGCCGCCGGCTTGTTCCAAAATAATCTATGATATGTCGTATCATATCCTTTAACCCTATCACCATTCTTTTTCTTAGGATAATAAAACGGGTTATCAAAAGCTGTATTACCCGCCGGGGTATGAAGCATACACTCAACATTTCTCCATACGTGCTTTGGTGGTTTGTGCCATTTATGAAATGCCAACGCCTCTTTAGTATTTTCAGGAAGGATATCCCTATATTCTTTTTCTTGAATCTCTGGCCACAAATCAGGAATACCTTCAAAAGCCTTATCTAAGGTAACAATTTCTTTTTCAGGTTCTGGAAATTCCCAGATTAATTCAATGTCTTTTCTTACTAATAACGTAACACATCTTCTCCTCATTTGAGGAACGCCATAATACATAGTGTTAGTTATTTTTTCCTTATTGAAACGATATTGATTTCCCAATCTAATCTCCAGATATTGAGGAATCAGCATCTCCTTACCTTGATAATGAATCGGTGTATCTAACTGCTGTGGTACATTTTCCATGAATACATATTTCGGTTTTAACCTCTCAATTGCATCCACAGCATATTTAATCAAACTGTTTCTTTCATCGTAGGGACTATTATGCCCGGCTATACTCATACCTTGACAAGGTGGAGTAGCAATGATAAATTCCACATTCATTTTCTCGGATTTTGTTATTATATTTTCGAACACCTCTGTTTCGGTAATGTCTCCACACACCATGTCACAATTTGGATAAAGATGACTATAAAATCTAGCTCGGTCTGGCTCTAACTCATTAGCCACAACAACATCCAATCCTATCTCAGATAAATATGTTTCTGCGACACCAACATTGGCAAACAATGAAAGTGCATTCATACTGTCACTCCTTTATTTTCAATTCTTTTACAATTCGCCTTACAGCTTCAGGTGGAACTCCCTCTCCAATAACCGTCCTAATAAGTTGCGTTGAAGCCCAATCAGGGATATTCCAATCATCAGGCAAACTCATGATTCTAATCATTTCAAAAATTGTTAAAACTCGCGCATCAGAATATGTTCCGTCTGGAAGAAGTCTTCCTGGATGAACATTCTGAAATGAAGAAATCGTATGATTATAGCTAGTTATGGTCGGTGCTGCTTTATCCCAGTCCATTCTCATGTAAGTTCTAGGTGCTCCCCCTACCATAGTCCCATCCTTCTTTTTAGGAAAATATACTTCGTTCTGTCTCGCACTACAACCAGTTGGAGTATGCATCATTACCTCAACATTGCGCCAAACATGGTCTTTAGGAAAATGCCATTTTGAAACCGCTAGTCCTTGCTTTAGTTTTTCCTCATATTCCGGGAAAACATCTCTGTATTCTTTTTCTTTAACATATGGATCCAACGAAGGTAAATCACCAATTGCCTCTTCCAATGTAATAATGTGCTCATCTTTTGGCGGAAAATTCCAATGAACACCTGTATCTTTTCTTGACATCAGTATAATGGCTCTTTTTCGTTGCTGCGGTACGCCATAAAACTTTGTATCAATAACTTGTTTTTCAATATAGTATTCATCTCCAAACATAAGATCCAAATAATCAGGAATTAAGACTTTTTGTCCATTATAGGGAATATAAGTCTTAAGTTGCATAAATACGTTTTCCATTAAAACAAACTTCGGTTTTAAATCTCGTATTGCATTAGCAGCGTATGTAACCAGATAATTTCTAGGATCATCGGGGTCACTTTTGCCCGCAATACTCATACCTTGGCAGGGTGGAGTTGCAATAATAAATTCTACATTTTGTTCCTTTGAAGACGTTATAACCTGCTTGTATATTTCTTCTGTGGTAATGTCACCACAAATCATATTACATTCAGGATATAGATGTTCGTAGAATCTAGCACGTTCAGGAAGAAGTTCATTTGCAACTACAATATTAATATTCTCCTGGCTTAAATACGTTTCTGCAATTCCAACGTTCGCAAACATAGACAATCCGTTCATTATTGATTCACCTCTTTATTTGATTGATACTCAAGTATATCTTCTATATCGCATTCCAACACCGTACAAATACGATCCAAAATATCGATATCTATTTTTCGTACTTTTTCATTATATAAATCTCCGATGGTATTAGGACGTACACCTGTTAATTCCGATAATTTCTTACGAGTCATCTTTTTTCGTCCTAAAACTTCCGATAGTTTGATTCTAATCATAGCATCCTCCGAATAACGATTTTCGTTATTTATTATCATAGGCTGGTTAATTAATAACAAGCCTATGATACCATATTTTATTCGATTTTTCAAGATGACAGCGCATATTCTGAATTAATATCTATAAATACTAATGTATTTTTCATCCATAAAAAAGAGGTCATCATTCTTGTCTATCCGACCTACTTCAATATTCCTATCTACCCAACTATCAATTTTTCGATTTTTAGCAACCGTAAAAACGCAAAAATCCGAGGACCTGGATTTGCACCCAAATCCTCGGAAAAGCCCTATATTTCAAGCATTTTCACACTTTTACTTATGTACTTTAGTCAACAATACTACGCTCTCAACGTGAAATTAGTAGGCTATTTTCGAAATTATATTAAAAACTCAAAAAATCCTTTGTTTATCAATGTTTTCACTATTTTTCTTGTGTGTTTTCATTTGGGTTATTTATCAATTGAAAGTAGGCTATTTAGAAAAATTGCATAAAATGGTCGAATCATCATTTTCTTTCAATGGATCATCAGAGTAGCAAAAGCTGACGGTAGGTTCATTCACAAAATGATGAAATAAATCAGGTCTTAATAATTTTGTTTTATCTGAGTTAAACTCACTTCTTTTCCCACCATTAGGATTCCTTTTTATTTTATAGCAATAGATTTTATTAGGATCTTCTGAGTCACTTCTACCGAGCGAATATACCATTGCCCCTTTTTCTTCATTTGAAATATCATTAGGCATATTCTTTGGAATTGCCTTTCCAAAAGTCTCAGTGAATTGTTTTAATATATCACCTAAGTTCTCTTGATACTCAATCCCAAAATATTGTCTTAATGTTTTGGCGTCGATTAACAATTGATTACTGTTGGCCTCAGCTTCTAATCCATCATTTAAATTATTACGTTTCATAAAATGAATTTTTACTAATGCATACCGATTTACACGCTTTTCTTTACCAACAAATCTTTTTATGAGTACTATATAATCAACCGACTTATATCTAAAGAGAAAACTACATATTGTCCAATCCTTTTTAACCATATCGTTTTTTAAATCATTTAGATTACTTAGTAACATTAATTCAAAACGCCTCACTTCCTAGAACTATATTTCTTCTTACTTCTATGTGTTCCAGCTTCATCGGTCACCACATTACTGCGTCTTTGCTTTTCTTCCTGAACAGCATTGATTGTTTCTTTTGTAATGATAACTGGATGAGAATTGTTCATCTTAAATATTTTTCCTTCTTCTCCGCCAACATTAACCATAGCTGTACCAATATACTTTTCATTACTCAACATTTGCTCAATAGAACGTTTTGCCCAGCTATCTTTTCCTGTTGGTGATTTGATGTCTCTACTTTGCAGTTCTTTAACTATACCTAAAACACTTTTGCCACTAAGATATAAATCGAAGATAAGCTTTACATTTTCAGCCTCTGCTTCATTCACTACAAGCTCACCATTTTCATCTTTGTCAAAGCCATAGCATTTTCTACGATAAAAGCCCAAGCTTCCATCACTTGCTCTCTGCTCGGTGCCCCATTTAATATTTCCGCTGCGTGATTCATTTTCTGCCTGAGTAACGGCTTCAATAGTTGAAATCAGAATCGAGCTTCCAACTACTGATGTATCAAGTTCTTCCTGCGAAAAAAATCACACGCACATTTTCTTCTCGCAATGTATTTAATGCTTCAAGAACCTCGACCGTATCCCTACCAAATCGGCTAATATTCTTAACAACTACTATGTCTGTAAGTCCTGACTCGCATTCTTTTAACATTTTATGAAACGCAGGACGATTTGAACCTTTCTTTGATGAGGCCATATCTATATGCACATCAACAAGTTTCCAGTTATCATGTTTTGAAACCAACCCTACAAGACCGGAAATCTGTGCTTTTAGGCTTTCAAGCTGTTCCATGCTGTTTGAACTTACACGAGCATATATAACAACTAGCTTTTGTATCTCATTAGATAATGCAGGAATTTTTCTTATCTTGCGTTCCATAATCTCACCTTCTTTATCAATTCGGTAGTGTCAAGTTTTACTACCTGTCTTATTGTTTTAACCTTGATTTTATGGGAGTTTGCAATAAAAAGAGCAATGACCTCCCTTTTTGAAGTATAATGTAGTCACCACAACCAAACATAATACGAAAGGAGTTCATTGCTCATGGACATTATACTTTATTTACTTCAACTTATTCAATACCAACATAAACAACTTTGCTGGCTTATTCACTTTATCTGTAGATACATCCCACTTAAGCAGTGGGCTTTCGATGATTCCCATTCTCCGAAATATCAAAAATTTAAAATTGATCAGCTCCCCAAATTCATTTCCTATAAACAGGAATGGAACTGGAAGGATCTCATCTCTTACTATCAACGGCGTTACCATAAATCCATTAAGCCTGTGTTCAGACGCGTGGAATGTGATATTCCCAAATCCTGTCACTGTCCTGTTTGCAGTGCGCCGGTTGACTATCTCACGTGGAACGATGGGAAACGAAAATCCCAAGTGCTGTGCAAGGTCTGCCAGACACATTTTTCTCCAACCAAAGATAACCGTTTTTCCAAAACTACCGTGTTAAAGTGTCCTCACTGCAACCGCAATCTTGAACACAAGAAAGACCGTAAACACTTTATTATTCATAAATGCGTAAATCCTAAGTGTCCTTACTATCTGCACAACCTGAAAAAAGTTGATAAAAAGCATCTGAATGAGGATTACGGTAAAAATAAATATAAGCTTCACTACATCTACCGTGAATTCACGATAGATTTCTTTCGGATGGATTTAAACTCTCTCCCAAAGAATGCCTCTTCTCTCAAATTCACCAAGTTTGATTCCCACACCATGTCTCTATGTCTGACTATGCATGTGAATCTTGGACTTTCTCTCAGGAAAACTAAGCAGGCGCTCCATGACCTTTACGGTATCACTATCTCTCATCAGAGCATTTCCAACTACTGTAAATCCGCAGCTCTTTGCATCAAACCCTTTGTCGATCATTACGATTATGGCACCGAATCCGTCTTCACGGCTGATGAAACCTATATCAAAATCCGTG